>JAFVTM010000021.1 GCA_017503225.1 Clostridia bacterium | reverse complement strand
CACCACCCTTAGCGCACATAACAGTAACAGAACCGTCAAGAACTCTCAGTGAACGCTGAACTTCAACAGTAAAGTCAACGTGTCCGGGAGTATCGATGATATTGATTCTGTGCTTTAATCCACCATAAGGACCTTCTTTAGGTTCCCAGAAACATGTTGTAGCAGCAGAGGTAATTGTAATACCATGCTCCTGCTCCTGAGCCATCCAGTCCATGGTCGCGCCGCCTTCAAGGGTTTCACCAAGCTTGTGGTTGATGCCTGTGTAATACAAGATTCTTTCGGTTGTAGTTGTCTTACCGGCATCGATGTGAGCCATGATACCGATATTTCTTGTTCTTTCAAGCGAATACGCTCTACCCATAGTAACTCCTTTCAACACATAAGTGTTAAATTAAAATCAAAAATCGGCTTAAGTTCCGTGTTGGATTTTGCTAAAAAATTCGCCGAAGATGAGGCGATTTTCAAAGCTGTTCTATTTTGCAAAGAAATTTGCTTTAGATTTGGTAGATGTAAGGTGCGAAAAAGCGGAGTGTGTATGATACACATGAGCATTTTTCGTCACCGAACAACGCTGCCAAAGATGAAGTAAATTTCAAAGCAAAATTACCAACGGAAATGAGCGAATGCCTTATTCGCTTCTGCCATTTTGTGTGTGTCTTCTTTCTTTTTGAATGCACCACCTGTGCTGTTGATTGCGTCCATGAGCTCGTTTGCGAGTCTTTCAGCCATTGTTCTTTCGTTTCTCTGTCTTGCATAAAGAGTGATCCAACGAAGACCCAAAGTCTCTCTTCTTTCAGCTCTAACTTCAATCGGAACCTGGTAGTTTGCACCACCAACACGTCTAGCCTTAACTTCGAGAACAGGCATAACGGCATTCATAGCTTCCTCAAACACTTCAACAGGGTCTTTTCCTGTCTTTTCCTTTATGATATCAAATGCATCATAAACAATAGCCTGAGCAACACCTTTCTTACCGTCAAGCATGATGTTGTTTATAAGACGTGTAACAGTCTTGCTGTTATACATAGGATCCGGCAGCACATCACGGCGTGCAATATGTCCTTTTCTTGGCACTTATCTTCCCTCCATTCTTTGTGGTAAATGCTATCCACAGGTACTCAATACCCAAATTGGATACTGCTAGTGCTGTACTACATATTATTGCCAAAGACGCGCCGTCTTTTATATATAAAATAGTAATACGCACTATAAAGTAAATTTCATACTAAAATTTTTGTCTTACTTACCTTCTTTAGGTCTCTTAGCTCCGTACTTAGATCTTGACTGGTTACGTTTCTGAACGCCCTGAGTATCAAGTGTACCACGGATAATGTGATAACGAACACCAGGGAGGTCCTTAACTCTACCGCCACGGATAAGCACTACGCTATGTTCCTGGAGATTGTGACCAATACCGGGAATATAAGCAGAAACTTCGATACCATTTGTAAGACGAACTCTGGCAACCTTACGGAGCGCTGAGTTAGGCTTTTTAGGTGTCATAGTTCTAACAGAAGTACAAACACCACGTTTTTGCGGAGAATCCTGATCGGTATATCTCTTCTTGATAGTGTTGAAACCTTTGAGAAGAGCCGGTGCTGTAGATTTCTTTTCCGCAGTCTGTCTGCCTTTCTTAACAAGCTGGTTAAATGTTGGCAATTATTTTCACCTCCTGTATATAATATAAGTGGGCAAAGCCCATATAAAAACGCAGATTATGCGTCTTTAACAATAGTAGCAACCGCAGTGGGCACCTCAACGTGACAAGCCTTTCCAAGCTCTTTCATGTTATTGACATAAACCACCGCAACGTCTTTTTCACCGCAAAGCCTTTCGAGAGGAAACACCACATGGCTGTCAGCATCTCTTGCAACAAACACAAGCTCTGCCCTGCCTGCCTCGATAGCCTTTTTGGTCTGTTTGAGTCCCACCACGTGAGCACTCGTTTTTATTCTTTCCATTTTATTTCACCTTTGCATTTTTGCCTGCCGGAATAGTCAAAATACCGCACTATCCCAATATTAAAAATACATCTTATTGTACCAAGTTTAAACCCATTTGTCAAGTACTACATATATGGTTTATTTTAAAATTTTTCACAATTTATTGTGGCTTTAAACCCCTGACTTTTGGCAATTCGTCAAAATATCATTATTCCGTATCTTTTGCCGCAGCAAGTGCCTTTGCCAGTTGGTCAGGACAAGATGTTCCCCGTCCGCCGCAGTCTATGCCTGAAAGTCTTGAGATAGCTTCATCAACGCTCATTCCCTCCACAAGTCTTGCTACCCCTTGAGTATTTCCCATGCAACCCATAACGAAGCGTACATTTTTCACAACGTCACCGTCAAGGTCAAAATGAATTTCTCTTGAGCAGGTTCCCCGAGTTTTATACGAATAACTTTTCATAAAAATCTTCCTTTCTAAAAAATAGCAAACACGCAAAAAGAACGCCCAAAGGCGTTCTTTTCAAGCTTTTTGACTTTATTATTTGTTGATAAGGTCTTTAAGAGCTTTGCCTGCCTTGAAAGTAGGAACTTTAGCAGCAGCAATCTTCATTTCAGCACCTGTCTGAGGATTTCTGCCTGTTCTTGCAGCTCTTTCTCTAACTTCGAAGCCGCCGAAGCCAACCAACTGAACTTTGTCGCCCTTTGCAAGAGCACCTTCTACTGCGCAAACAAAAGCGTTAAGAGCAGCTTCTGCGTCTTTCTTTGAAAGATTTGCTTTTTCAGCCATTGCTGAAATCAATTCTGTCTTGTTCATTTTTAAAAACTCCTTTTCTTTAAATATAAAATATTTAAATGTAATAATAATGTTTTTTATATTTTACTACATTATTTTATAAATTTCCATAGTTTTCTGTATTTTTTTATATTTTTGTGACTTTTGACAATTTTGAGACGCCTGTTTTGAGCCAAATGCACAGTAAATATGAGCTTTTTATGATTATTTCCACTATCTGTCAGAATTATTCATCATCATTTCATTAAGCTCCGCACGGCTTATCAGCACCTGACGGGGCTTTGTGCCCTCATAAGGTCCAATAATTCTGTTCTCCTCAAGCTGGTCAATAATTCTCGCAGCCCTCTGATAGCCAACCTTGTACTTTCTCTGGAGCATAGCAACAGATGCCTGACCTGATTCAAAAGCAAGCTCTGCCGCTTTCCAAAAAAGTTCATCTTTTTCGCCGCTTCTTGTATGGCTGTCATCGTCATCGCTGTCGGCGCCGCTCTCCTGCTCTCTCTCGATATGTTCAAGGATGCTTTCATCATATACGGCTTCATATTGTTTCTTTATATATGAAATTATTCCCTCAATTTCTTCATCTGACAAGAAGTTGCCCTGAATTCTTATGGGTTTCACAGCACCTCTTGGAGCATAGAGCATATCACCCTTTCCAAGAAGCTTTTCTGCCCCCATACTATCAAGAATGGTACGGCTATCCACCTGAGACGATACCGCAAAAGAAATTCTTGATGGAACATTTGCCTTGATTACACCTGTGATAACATCAACCGATGGTCTTTGCGTCGCAATAACCAGATACATTCCGGCAGCTCTTGCAAGGGCAGCTAAGCTATTTATGGCATCCTCCACCTCGTTTTTAGCAGCAAGCATAAGGTCAGCAAGCTCGTCAATTATAATAACAATCTCAGGCAGCTTGTTTTCAGGGGTACCCATTTCCTCCATAAGTTCGTTGTACCCCATAAGGTTTCTCACCTTATTGTCTTTCATCAGCTGATAACGGTTTTTCATTTCAGCAACAGCCCAGTTAAGCGCACCTGCCGCGTGCTTGGGGTCGGTAACAACAGGGATAAGAAGATGAGGGATTCCGTTATAAACGCCAAGCTCCACCATTTTGGGGTCAACCATTATCATCTTGACCTCGTTTGGCTTTGCTTTATACAAAATACTGGTAATAAGCGAATTTATACAAACACTCTTACCCGAACCGGTAGCACCCGCGATCAAAACGTGAGGGAAGTTCGCAATATCCGCCACAACACAATTTCCGGCAATATCCTTGCCAAGTGCAAAAGCAGTCTTTGACTTAAACTCACGGAACTTTTCGCTGTCAATAACCTCACGGATAGGCACAGGACTTGGTGTTTCATTTGGAATTTCAATACCTATGGCAGATTTACCCGGGATAGGCGCCTCAATACGCACGCCAGATGCCGCCAGGCTCAGAGCGATATCATCTGCAAGGTTTGTTATTTTTGAAACCTTTATTCCAAACCCCGGTTGAAGCTCAAATCTTGTAACAGACGGGCCTTGTGTAATATTGATAATTTTCGCATCCACCTTGAAGCTTGCTAAAGTCTCAAGAAGTCTGTTCGCCTTGTCCTCAAGCTCGTGCTTTATTTCAGCGCGGCTTTTTGTTTTGGGCTTGGGTTTTGCAAGAAGAGAAACCGACGGGAGTTTATAATTTATAAGCTTTGTCGCCTCAATATTTTCCTTCGCCGCCGCGTCCACGCTGTTCGCAGCTTGCAAAACTTCTTGCTGGCTGAGACGCTTTCCCGCCTCTACCGCGCGGTCCATAGGCACACCGCTGTCAAGCGCCGCCTGAGTGAGTGGGTCAACCCTTTCCTCCATCTGCACAAGACTTGGCGGTTCAAATTCACCGTTTTCTTCCTTGAATGTTCCATCCGCACCCGGAAGATTTGTAAGCACACCGCCGCTACTATCCGTCGAAATAACAGTTCCCTTGTCCTCGGCACTATGCTTTTCAAGAACCTCACGGATAGCCTCCTGGGTTTCGTCAGCCTCATCCTCAAACTTAAAGCGTTTCTTTGGCGCCGATGTGGATTTTGCTACCTCTTCAATAGCTTGTCCGCTGAAATAAACATCAAAATAATCGCTATTCGGACTTTTGTGAGGCACATCGCCGACCTGTTTAACTTCAGACACCTCATCCTTTTGAATCTTGTCCTTTTTCTTTCTTCCAAAGAGGCCCTTCTTTTCGCTGTCCGCCTTTTCTTCAATTTCCATATCTATTTCTTCATCAAGGCTCTTTGCAATATTCTCTTTATTTTTCTTGAGCCAAAGGGCGATACGTTTAAACAGCTTCTCGATTGACACCTCAGTAAGAAGTACAAACAAAATAAGGAGAAGCGCCACAGACAAAATGGTTGTTCCCACCGTGCCAATGCACTTAACAATTCCTATGCAAAGGAGCGTGCCGATAACACCGCTGTCGCCGTCAACACCTCGGGAATACATTTCCTTTATTCCGGAAATAAAGCCGTCATAAGCCCACTCGGTATTTTCGCAGAAAATCGCCCACATAACAGACGCAACCACCATAAACGCAAAAAGCAACCACACCTTATATTGTGCCTTTCCGCTTTTCTTTTCAAGGAACAGCGTAATGCCTGTCCAGATAAGGAACACAAAGAAAATCACCGCCGGTCCCCCAAAAAGTCCCATAAGTATTTCCTTGAAATAGTGCCCAAAAGCACCGGTTGCATCAGTAAAGAAAGTTGTAGCAAAGAAAAGTCCCAGAGCAATAAGTATTATGCCCCTGACTTCAACGCCACGGGTCTTTTTTGCCATAGTCTTTGCCCGTGCCTGACTTGCCGCCCGTTTTCTTTCAGCCGCCGTTTTCTTTGTTGTTGCAGACTTTTTTCTTTCAGCCATAATTTAATAACACCACCGTTTTTTCTTTTGAAAAGATTAAGCCGAGGGGTATTGAACCCCACAAGGCTTAAACCAAAACAAAATACAAAATAACCAAAATACCTAAAATAATTCTGTAAATTCCAAAGAATTTAAAATCGTGACTTCTCACATAATTCACCAAGAACTTAATGGACACAAGCGAAACCACATACGCCACAATCATTCCCACAAGAAGCACCGCAGCATCCGAGGCACTCATCATAAGTCCGTATTTGAGAATCTTGAGAAGACTAACCCCGAACATAACAGGAATTGCCAGAAAGAACGAAAACTCCGCGGCCATACTTCTGCTGCAGCCAAGGAGCATTGCGCCAAGAATGGTAGACCCCGACCGTGACGTTCCCGGTATAATCGAAAGCACCTGAAAAGCACCAATCAAAAGCGCCGTTTTATATGACATTTCCTTTACGCTATGTACAGTGGTTTTTTTGTCAAGCTTTTCGATGAAAATAAACGCCACACCATACAAAATCAGCATAGCGGACACAACCTGCCAGTTTTCAAAATGTTCCATGACACTGTCAAGCAAAAGTCCGATAACAGCAGCCGGCAAACACGCCACCACAACTTTGAACCACATACTCCATGTATCAGCCTTTTCCATTTTCGTTTTTGACGGCGAAAACGGATTGAGCGTTTTAAAATAAAGCGTAACCACCGCAAGAATTGCCCCAAGCTGAATAACATAAAGATAAAGGTCTGACGCCGTAAAGCCGTTATGATTTCTAATAAATTCATTCACTAATATCATATGTCCGGTAGAGCTGATGGGAAGCCATTCGGTAATTCCCTCAACGATGCCCAAGATAATTGACTTAATCATTTCCATAATAAACCCTCCGAAAAAGAGTATAAATCAATATATGTATATTACAAAAGTCCATACTACATTATATTTTAACATAATTTTTTTTCTGTTACAAGAGTTTTTCATAAAATTCCCCACAGATACCCGCCAAAACAGCAAAAAAAGGAAGAAACCCCCGCTAAATAATGCAGGAGTTTCTTCCTTAATTTATATAAAATTTTTAGGGGGCAATATTTTTAAAAGGAAATATAGTCTTTGGGATCACAAAGTTCACCCGCCGCCGTCACCTCAAAATGCAGGTGCGGTTTCATATTTGCCTCAAGGCTTCCGGGGTTTCCCACGCCGCCGATTATATCTCCCTTATTCACCTTTGTTCCAACGGCAATGAAATCAGCATTTTGCAAATTTCCATAAAGGGACGCCATTTCATTTTCGTGCTGAATTTCCACAACTACGCCCAAAAATTCATCCTCATACACCTTGGAAACCACGCCGTCCTCTGCCGCTTTCACCGCATCACCCACAGCCGCACCGATGTCTATGCCATTGTGAGTCCGCCAGTCCTCCATGGTGCTGCAAAAAACAAGTTCTTCAATGGAGCACTCTGCCATAACCTCACCGCTGCAGGGTCTTTCCATTTGAAACACATCAGCTTGTGCCATAGTCTCAACCGATTCCTCATCCGCGGCTAAAGAACCCGTCCCTGACACGCCTTCATTTTTCACGGTCTTTTCTGCTTGACTGTCACTTTTGACGGTCTTCTTTTCATCAATCTCGCCAACGTCAACAACCTTTATTCCGCTTTCTCTTACCGCCTCCTGCCACGCATTTTCATCAAATGACACAACGTCTCTCTCACTTGAAATCTTCATTTGTCTTGCATAAACATAAAACCCGACCATCAAAGCCGCCGCAAACAGGGCTATGTAAACCCCTTTGTTTTCTGCAAAACGTCTCATAAAGCTTTTCTTTGTCTTTTTATCTTTCATCTGTCAACACCTCCATAACTAAAGTGTTGACAAATCATTCCATTTTATACAGCGTTTTTCAAATTTTTAGGGATTTTTATTGTGTATTCTATGTAGTCCTCGTTTTCTGTCTTCACCGACTGAGCATCAATTCCCGACTTTTTCATCATATCCACTGCCTGGCGGATTGTGTTTGAAAATATCCGCATATCCTTGAAAACTCTTATTGGCGGATGCTTGTCCTCATCTTCTTTTTCATTCTTTGAAAGCATGGACTCCACAAGCTCGTCGGTTTTTTTGACGTTTAAGCCTCTGTCCACAATTATGCCCAAAGCCCGAAGTCTGAGTTTTTCATCATTAAGGCTAAGAAGTGCGCGGGCGTGGCGCTCACTCAAACCATTTTCCAAAAGAAGTCCCCTCACCTCTGGTGAAAGGCGCAGTATCCTTATTTTGTTTGCAACAGAGGACTGACTTTTCCCAAGACGTGCCGCAAGCTCCTCCTGAGTTATGCCGTGCTCCGCAACAAGAGTGCAAAAAGCCTCTGCCTCTTCTATGTAGCCCAAGTTTTCCCTCTGGATATTTTCAATTAACGCCATCACCGCACTGTCGGTGCCACCTGCCCTTACCACAACAGCAGGAATCTGTTTCATCCCCGCCATCCGGCAGGCACGAAGCCGTCTTTCTCCTGCAACAAGCTCATAATCATATCCGTTTATTCTTCTCACCACCACAGGCTGCATAAGCCCATAGTGTCTTATGGACATACTCAGCTCCTCAAGGGCTCCGTCATCCATTTCTTTTCGGGGTTGATAGGGGCTTGTCCTTATATTATCAATGGGAAGATAAGCCGCCCTGGAGTTCTTTTCTTCTGTATACATACCCATCATAACAAATCCTCTCCTTTTCGCTTTTTTTGATTATAACATATCATATGCAAATTTACAAATTTTTCCATATGCAATTTTTGACAACCCAGTACATATAAAGCATATTTCAGTGACAATATATTCAAATTCCACTTTTTGCGACAAAAGTTTTCAAAAATTTTTCGAAAAAAAGACGGATGCAACCTTGCATCCGTCTAAGAAAAGTATTTGTTTTTTAGAAAAGTCCGGTTATTACGCCATTTTCATCAACGTCGATTTTTTCAGCCGCAGGAACTTTCGGAAGTCCCGGCATTGTCATAATGTCACCGGTGAGAGCCACAATAAAGCCTGCCCCCGCCGACACTTTCAGGGTTCTGACAGTAACCACGAAATCCTCTGGTGCACCAATTTTTGTCATATCATCCGAAAAGCTATATTGGGTCTTTGCCATACAAATCGGAAGCTTGTCATATCCAAGCTCACAAAGAGTCGCAATCTGCTTTTTCGCAGCAGGTGTAAATGCCGCACCACGTCCACGATATACTCTTTTGACAATCGTATCAATCTTGTTTTCAATGGTATCATCAAGGTCATAGCTGAACGAGAAATCATTTTCTTTTTCACAAAGACTTATAACCTCTTCTGCCATTTCTATGCCGCCGTTTCCGCCCTCTGCCCATACGTTTGAAAGAACAACATTCACGCCAAGCTCACGACAACGGTCAATAACAAGCTGAACTTCGCTATCTGTATCGGTTGGGAATCTGTTCACCGCCACAACCGACGGGAGCTTGTAAACATCCTTGATGTTTGAAACGTGGCGAAGAAGATTGGGAATGCCCAAAGCGAGCGCCTCAAGATTTTCCTCCCCAAGCTCGGTCTTTGGCACGCCGCCGTGCATTTTGAGAGCACGGATTGTAGCAACCATAACAACCGCTGACGGTTTCAGCCCCGCATACCTACACTTTATGTCAAGGAATTTCTGAGCACCAAGGTCAGCACCAAATCCCGCCTCGGTAATCACATAATCGCCAAGTCGCATAGCTGTCTCTGTTGCAATAACCGAGTTGCAGCCGTGGGCAATGTTAGCAAAAGGTCCGCCGTGAACAAGGGCAGGAGTTCCCTCAAGAGTCTGTACAAGATTTGGTTTAAGTGCGTCCTTAAGGAGCGCTGTCATCGCACCTGCCGCACCAAGTTCACCTGCTGTAACAGGCTTTTCGTCATAGGTATATCCAACAACGATTCTTGAAAGTCTTTCTTTCAAATCAGAAATTGAAGACGCAAGGCACAGCACCGCCATAACCTCTGATGCAACAGTTATATCATAACCGTCTTCTCTTGGAACACCGTTAACTCTTCCTCCAAGACCGTCTGTAACAAATCTAAGCTGACGGTCATTCATATCAACACATCGTTTCCAGGTGATACGCCTTGGGTCAATATTGAGGCGATTTCCCTGATAAATGTGATTATCAAGCATAGCCGCAAGAAGATTGTTGGCAGCACCGATAGCGTGGAAGTCACCGGTGAAATGCAAATTTATATCCTCCATAGGAACAACCTGAGCATAACCACCGCCTGCTGCACCGCCTTTGACACCAAACACAGGGCCAAGTGACGGCTCACGAAGTGCAACCACCACGTTTTTGCCAAGCTTTTTCATTCCGTCTGCAAGACCGATTGTGGTAGTGGTCTTTCCCTCCCCTGCAGGGGTAGGGGTTATTGCGGTAACCAGAATAAGCTTTGCACGTCTTTCCCTCTCACGAAGAAGTGAAAGGTCAATCTTAGCCTTATAATTTCCATAAAGCTCCACATATTTCGGGTCAATGCCGGCAGCATTTGCAATTTCTGAAATATGCTGCATTTTGGCACTCTGAGCGATTTCAATATCTGTTTTCATTAAGGAAAACCTTCTTTCGCAAATTTTTATTTAAAGTATTCAACAGCTGAACGGAAGATACCCATATCAAAGTTTCCGTCAACGTTTTTATAAAGTCCGTCTGCCCATCTTTCGGTGTGTCCCATTTTACCAAGAACTCTGCCGTCAGGTGATGTAATACCCTCGATTGCAAAGGCAGAGCCATTGGGGTTATACTGAATTTCATTTGTGGGATTTCCGCTTAAATCAACATACTGAGTAAGAATCTGACCATTCTCATCCAAAGATTTCACAAGTTCATCACTTGCCATAAAGCGACCCTCACCGTGAGAAATTGCAACAGTATAAATATCTCCAACATTTGCATAATTCATCCAAGGCGATTTGTTTGATGCAACCCTTGTACGTACCAGCTTTGACTGGTGGCGTGCGATGGTGTTGTATGAAAGTGTAGGACAATTTTCGTCAGTGTCAATAATCTTTCCATAAGGCACAAGACCAAGCTTGATTAAAGCCTGGAAGCCGTTACAGATACCGCACATAAGTCCGTCACGCATTTCAAGAAGCTCGGTTGTAGCTTCTTTGATTTCAGGGTTACGGAAGAATGCAGTAATGAATTTCGCTGAACCATCAGGCTCATCACCGCCTGAGAAACCACCTGGAATAAACACTATCTGTGATTCCTTAAGGCTCTTTGCAAACGCCTCAACCGACTCTGAAATCGCCTGTGGCGAGAGATTGTTTATTACAAAGATTTCAGGCTCAGCGCCTGCATCACGCATAACCTTTGCACTGTCAAATTCACAGTTCGTTCCGGGGAATACGGGAATGAGAACCTTTGGTTTTGCCACGCTGATTTTTGGAGCAACGCGAGTTTCTGCCTTGAAACTGAATGCAGGAATGTCTTTCTTTTCGGTTTCAATGTTGCAGGAATAAATTTCTTCAAGCTTTCCCTCATAGTCCTTTTGAAGTTCAGCAAGACTAAGGGTTTCGCCCTTATACGAAATTTCTTCTGCTTTAGTTGTATAACCCAAAACAGTACCTACATTTTCGTCTGTCATAAGTTCCACAACAAATGAGCCATAGCTGTAGCCAAAAATGTCAGCCATAGAGATTCCGTCATCAAACTTAAAGCCGATGCCATTACCCATAGCCATTTTCATTATGCCTTCAGCCACACCGCCGTAAACAGGTGTATATACCGCAGCCGCCTTGCCGCTGTGAACAAGGTCAGTAACTGTCTTAAAGCATTCAAGAAGGCTGGTCGTCACAGGAAGACCGTTCTTGTCATATTCAGGTTTAATCCATACGACCTTATTGCCTGCTGCTTTGAATTCAGGCGAAATAATATTTTCGTTCTTTTCAGTAGTAACAGCAAAAGAAACAAGTGTTGGGGGAACGTCAATCTGTTCAAATGTTCCACTCATAGAGTCCTTGCCGCCGATAGCCGCAATTTCAAGATTTTTCTGTGCATCAAGAGCACCAAGAAGCGCAGCAAAAGGCTTGCCCCAACGTTTCGGGTCTTTCTTGGGCTTTTCAAAATATTCCTGGAAAGTAAGATATACGTCCTTAAATGCCGCACCTGTTGCCACAAGCTTTGAAACAGATTCAACAACAGCAAGATAAGCACTGTGATAAGGGCTCTTTTCAGCAATGAATGGGTTATAGCCCCAAGCCATCACAGAACAGGTGTTTGTGTGTGCCTTTTCAACAGAAACCTTGTTTGCCATAGCCTGAATAGGTGTGAGCTGATGCTTTCCGCCAAAAGGCATAAGAACTGTTCCTGCACCAATAGTTGAGTCAAATCTCTCTGAGAGTCCACGCTTTGAGCAAACATTGAGGTCACCCGCAAGTGCTATGTAACCATTCTTGAAATCCGCAGGAATTTCCTTGTCAAAAGTCTGAGGTTTCTCAGGGGCAATATCAATATGCTTTTCAGCACCGTTTGAATTGAGGAATTCACGTGAAATGTTCACAATTTCCTTGCCGTTCCAGTGCATAACAAGATATGGCTTTTCTTTTACCACGGCAACAACAGTTGCCTCCAGATTTTCACTTTTTGCAAGTTCTTTGAATCTTTCAACGTCCTTTGCTTCTACAACAACAGCCATTCTCTCCTGAGATTCGCTGATTGCAAGTTCTGTGCCGTCAAGTCCGTCATATTTTTTAGGAACAGCATTAAGGTCAATTTCAAGACCGTCAGCAAGTTCACCAATAGCAACAGAAACACCGCCTGCACCAAAGTCGTTACAACGTTTGATGAGTTTTGATGCCTCGCTGTTGCGGAAAAGTCTCTGGAGCTTTCTTTCTTCAGGAGCATTGCCCTTTTGAACTTCTGCACCGCAGGATTCAAGAGACTCAACTGTGTGAGATTTAGAAGAACCAGTAGCACCGCCACAGCCGTCACGACCGGTCTTTCCGCCAAGAAGAATAACGATGTCCCCATCCTCTGGGCGTTCACGTCTTACGTTTTCCTGAGGAGCCGCCGCAATAACCGCACCGATTTCCATACGCTTTGCCGCATATCCATCATGATAAAGCTCATCAACCTGACCTGTGGCAAGACCAATCTGGTTTCCGTATGAGCTGTAGCCTGCTGCCGCACCGGTAACAATCTTTCTCTGTGGGAGTTTGCCCTCTATGGTTTCTGATACGGGCTTGAGCGGATCAGCCGCACCGGTAACACGCATAGCCGCATAAACATATGAACGACCTGACAGCGGGTCACGGATAGCACCACCAATACAGGTAGCCGCACCACCAAATGGCTCGATTTCTGTTGGGTGATTATGTGTCTCATTTTTTGAAGAGCAACAGCCATTTTTCATCCTTGCCGTCCACACACACATCAATTTTAACAGTACAAGCATTGATTTCTTCGCTTTCGTCAAGTTTGTCAAGCTTGCCGTTTGCTTTTAAGTATTTTGCAGCGATTGTACCAATATCCATAAGGTTTATAGGCTTGGTTCTGCCGATTTCCTCTCTGGTCTTTATATACCTGTCATAAGCCGACTGAAGCAGTTCATCCTCAAACTTAACACTGTCAATGGTGGTAAGGAATGTAGTATGACGACAGTGGTCAGACCAGTATGTGTCTATCATTCTTATTTCTGTGATAGTGGGGTCACGCTTTTCGCTTAAGAAATACTGCTGACAAAACTTGATGTCATCAATGTCCATCGCAAGACCCATATCATCAATCATTTTCTTAAGACCCTCTTCAGAAAGTTCAATAAATCCGTCAAGTGTCGCAACAGTGGTGGGTATATCATACTCGATTTTCAGGGTATCAAACTTTTCAAGCGTTGCCTCTCTTGATTCTACGGGGTTAATAACATACTTTTTGATTTCAGCAATGTCACCATCTGAAAGGTCACCATAAAGCAAATAAACTTTTGCCGCTTTAACAGTAGGTCTTTCGCCCTTTGAAATCAGCTGAATACATTCCTCAGCAGAATTTGCACGAAGGTCAAACTGACCGGGCAAAAATTCCACAGCGAAAACAGCATCAGCATTCATCTCAATTTCCTCTGAAACCGTGTCAAGCTGAGGTTCTGAAAAAACTGTACCCTTGCAATAATCAAAAAGCTCTTTGTCAATATTTTCAACATCATAGCGGTTGATTATTCTGAGGTCCTTGAGCCCTTTTATCTGGAGCAGATTGACCAAATCATTTTTAAGTGACTTTGCTTCAGCCGCAAGCTCACTCTTTTTTTCAACATAAACTCTGTAAACCATTATTTTGTTCCTTTCTTATGCATTTTCTGCCGCAAGGGCTTTTTGTCCTATATCGTGTCTATAATACGCATTGCTGAACTTGACAGTTTTTACTGTTTCATAAGCCGCGCCAATAGCATCTTTTAGTGAGTTTCCTATTTCAGTAACCCCAAGAACTCTGCCGCCGGCAGTAAGGAGCTTTCCATCTTCAAGCTTTGCCCCTGCAACATAAATGTTTTTGTCAGTGGGCATCGTTATTTCAAATCCACTGTCATATTTTTGCGGGTAACCATTTGATGCCATAACAACGCAGCAAGCTGCCATATCTTTGAATTTAACTTTCGCATCCTTTAATGTTCCGTTTGCGGTATGCTGCATAATTTCAAGCAAATCGCCATCCAAAAGCGGCAAAACAACCTGAGTTTCAGGATCACCGAAACGGCAGTTGTATTCAATAACTTTCGGGCCCTTTTCAGTGAGCATAAGTCCAAAATAAAGACACCCTTTAAAGGTTCTTCCCTCTTTGTTCATTGCATCAATGGTAGGGATAAAAATCTTTTCCATGCATTCATCTGCCACGGCTTTTGTATAATAGGGGTTTGGTGCGATAGTTCCCATACCGCCGGTGTTGAGACCCTCGTCGCCATCTTTTGCACGCTTGTGGTCCATTGATGAAACCATAGGAATAACCGTTTCGCCATCAGTGAACGAAAGCACCGACACCTCAGGGCCTGTAAGGAACTCTTCGATTACAACATTGTTTCCGCTTTCGCCGAAAATCTTGTCCTCCATCATGGAACGGACAGCCTCCTTTGCTTCATCACGGGTTGTTGCAATTATAACGCCTTTTCCAAGCGCCAAGCCGTCAGCCTTGATAACTGTGGGAATTGGTGCCGTTTCAAGATATTTAAGTGCTTCATCAAGGTCAGAAAACACCTCATATTCCGCTGTTGGAATGTTATATTTTTTCATAAGGTTTTTTGAAAAAACCTTGCTTCCCTCGATTATTGCCGCATTCGCCCTTGGTCCAAAGCAAGGAACTCCGATTTCTTCAAGAGCATCAACCGCGCCAAGCACAAGAGGGTCATCAGGCGCAACCACAGCAAAATCTATCTTTTCCTGCTTTGCAAAGTCACGAATACCGTCAATATCTTTTGCCCCGATGTTAACACACTCAGCATCAGCTGCAATTCCGCCGTTTCCGGGGAGTGCATATATCTTTGACACCTTTTCGCTTTCTTTCAGTTTTTTGATGATGGCATGTTCACGTCCGCCACCGCCTACTACCATAATTTTCATATTTTCAAAACCTTTCGGATTTATTTTCTAATAGCCTCAAAAGAGTGCGGTAAATTTGATGCAGAACACATAAACCGAGTCCGCCGCTGTGCTGTGTGCACCGCAAGTGGCGAGGTTTATGTGTAGCACAAAGCTTTTGTGTGGTCTGCACTAATTTAACCACTCTTTCATTTTAGTGGTGGAAAAGACGCATCTTAGTAAACGCCATAACCATATTGTGATTGTTGCAAGCCTCTATTACATTATCATCTCGGATTGAACCGCCGGGCTGTGCAACATATGTTACACCGCTTCTTGCTGCCCTTTCGATATTATCGCCAAAGGGGAAGAACGCATCACTGCCAAGAGCCACACCGCTTAAAGTTGCAAGATACTCTCTCTGCTCTGCTCTTGTGAACTCTACCGGCTTTTCGCTGAACAGCTTTTGCCAGTTGCCATCACCAAGTACGTCCTCTGCATCCTCTGAGAGATAAACGTCAATAGCATTGTCACGGTCAGGTCTTCCCACACTGTCAAGGAATGGGAGATTTAAAACCTTTTCGTGCTGGCGGAGATGCCAGATGTCCGCCTTGTTACCTGCAAGTCTCGTGCAGTGAATTCTTGACTGCTGACCTGCGCCAACACCGATTGCCTGACCGTCCTTTGCAAAGCAAACTGAGTTACTCTGTGTATATTTAAGTGTGATGAGCGCAATGATAAGGTCGCGCTTTGCTTCGTCTGGCATTTCCTTGTTCTCGGTAACGATATCAGCAAGCAATTCTTCATCAATTTTGAAATTATTTCTGCCCTGCTCAAAGGTAATGCCAAAAACCATCTTTGTTTCTTGTTCTGCGGGGACAAATTCAGGATCAATTTTTACTATATTATAATTTCCGTTTCTCTTGCTCTTCAGGATTTCAAGAGCCTCAGGCTCGTACCCCGGAGCAATAACACCGTCAGAAACCTCACGCTTTATGAGCTTTGCGGTTGTAACATCACAAACATCACTGAGGGCAATCCAGTCACCAAAGGATGACATTCTGTCAGTACCCCTTGCACGGGCATAAGCAGTTGCCAAGGGAGACTCATCAAGGCCCTCAATGTCATCAACAAAGCAAGCCTTTTTAAGTTCCGCACTCATAGGTGTGCCAACAGCCGCAGATGTTGGGCTTACGTGTTTAAACGATGTCGCCGCAGGCATATCAAGTGCCGCTTTCAATTCTTTCACAAGCTGCCAGCTGTTGAATGCATCAAGAAAGTTTATATATCCCGGTCTTCCGCTTAAAATCTCAATGGGAAGCTCAGCACCGTCATTCATAAATATCTTTGAGGGTTTTTGATTGGGGTTACATCCATATTTAAGTTCGAATTCTTTCATTTCAAAAATCATCCTTTCAACCTTTGTTTAAATCAAACCTTAAGTTCTGTTGCTGCATCACCCTGATAGAACTTGTCAATCAAGGGATTTAAAACATCTGCCACAAACCTTTCTGTCTGGGACACGCTTCGTCCTATATAAAGCCTGGGGTCAAGTTCTGCCCTGATTTCTTCTTCGGTAAGGGGGAAGTCATCATCTGCTGCAATTCTTTCAATCAAATCGCAAACACCGCCCTCCATCTTCACCTTTGCCGCTGCCGCATGCGAATGTGTGCGGAGCTTTTCGTGAAGTTCCTGACGGTTTCCGCCTTTTTTGACCGATTTCATCATTATATTTTCTGTTGCCATGAAAGGCAGCTTTTCCATAACTCTTCTTTCAATCACCTTGTCATAAACCACAAGTCCGGATGTCACGTTTATATAAATATTAAGCATAGCATCAACCGCCAAAAATGCCTCCGACACCGAAATTCGTCTGTTTGCCGAGTCATCAAGGGTTCTTTCAAACCACTGAGTTGATGCGGTGAAAGCGGGATTCAGTGAATCCACAATCACATATCTCGCAAGTGCCGAAATTCTTTCCGACCGCATTGGGTTTCTCTTATATGGCATAGCTGATGAGCCAATCTGTTTCTTTTCAAAAGGTTCTTCTATTTCTTCAAATGACTGAAGGATTCGAAGGTCATTTGCAAACTTATATGCACTTTGAGCAAATCCAGAAAGAGCGCCAAGAAAATATGCTTCCACTTTTCTTGAATAAGTCTGTCCCGATACGGGAACACAGCCGGGGAATCCCATTTCCTTTGCAATGATTTCTTCCATTTTGTCAATTTTTTCTTCATCGCCCTCAAACAACTCCATAAAGCTTGCCTGAGTTCCGGTTGTTCCCTTTGAGCCAAGAAGTCTGAGTTTTTCCACCTGATGCGAAAGCTCTTCAATGTCCATAGAAAGCTCGTACGCCCAAAGAGTCGCACGTTTTCCCACGGTGGTGAGCTGTGCCGGCTGAAGATGTGTGTATGCAAGGCAAGGCATATCTTTATAGCGAAGAGCAAAATCCGCAAGGTTTTTAAGCACCTGTGCCGCTTTTTTAAGCACTATCTCGGATGCCTTTTTAAGCGCAACCACATCAGTATTGTCGCCAACATAACAAGATGTAGCACCAAGATGTATTATTGGCTCCGCCTTGGGACACTGTTTGCCAAAAGCATAAACGTGTGACATAACGTCGTGACGAACAACCTTCTCGCGTTCCTCTGCCACATCAAAATTCACATCATCCTTGAATTTTTCCATTTCAGCAATCTGCTCATCTGTTATAGAGAGGCCAAGCTCCTTTTCAGCCTTAGCGAGAGCAATCCAAAGCTTTCTCCATGTTGTGAACTTGAATTTCTCAGAAAAAACCTCCTGCATTTCAGGGCTTGCGTATCTTGTCGAAAATGGAGAAATATATTTTTCTCTTCTGTCTTCCATTTCGGTTCTCCTTAAGCGTTTTTATTTATCATACGGTTTGTTTCCGCACCGGTTTCCAAATCAATGTATCTCACATAAAGTGAAATTTTGTTTGCTTCGTTGAGATTGTTCCAGATTTTTTCTGTGAATTCATCAATATCATTGGGGATTTCCACTCTCTCAGGCTCACCCTGGAATGTGGGAATGGGATTTCCGTCACAAACATAAGTGTGAATAAAATGACCAAGGCCGGAAAGCGCCTTATATGAATAAGTAAATCTGTTGCAAGCAGACCCTTGGGCGTCCGCACTCTTTAAAATGCTCATCTTGTATGAAAAATCATTTTCGTCGAAAGTCATCATGCCGCTGATTCTTGGTGTCCAGTTTGGGCCGTCAGGTTCAAATTCACGGGTTTCAAGGGCTTCTTCAAAGGTTTTGCCTTTTCCCAGAAACTCAATAACCGTATCAGTCTGGTCGCCATTTGTCACAACAAGCTTGTTTTCAAATTTGCGAACAGGTGAATAGATAATCAGTGACGGGTCTTCAACCTTTGATGCATCAAAAGGATGAATAATAACCTCGCTGCCATCCTCAATAAACACACGGTTGCGGCTGTTTTCAGAACGTCCCATAATGAAATATGCAAAAACCGCTGATTTTTCGTCCTTGCTCTTTCCAATCACAATACCTCTGCCAACGTACGCATTGTCACGGATAAGTTCACCCATATCGTTTATTTCATAAATATTCATAAAAAGCCCTCTCTTTTTAAAATCTATCTTTCTTTTATAATCTCAGCTGACACCAATTCTGCAGCCTCGGGAAGAAGATGCCATTCCGCCTCTTCCATAACACGTCTTTGCAAAACCTCGGGGGTGTCTCCGTCTTTTATTTCAACCGCTCTTTGCAGTATAATCTCACCGCCGTCAGGAATTTCGTTTACAAAATGCACAGTAGCACCCGTAACCTTTACCCCATATTTGAGCGCCGCCTCATGAACACGAAGTCCATAAAATCCCTCTCCGCAAAAAGACGGGATAAGTGAGGGATGAACATTTATTATCCGTTTTGGATAACGTGATGTAAAACTCTCGCTCAAGATACACATAAATCCGGCAAGTATTATAAGCTCAATGCCGTTTTCGGTGAGCACCTCGACAAGTTTTTCCTCAAACTTCTGGGCACCCAATTCTTTCTTGGAAACCACCGCGGTTTTTATTCCTGCCTTTTCAGCACGGGTAAGAGCAAAAGCATCGCTGTTGTTTGACACAACAAGCACGATTTCACCACTTTTGATTTTTCCCTCATTTTGCGCATCAATAAGTGCCTGAAGATTTGTTCCGCCTCCTGACACAAGCACCGCAATCTTTGCTTTATTTAGCATATAACCACGCTTTCGTCACTCTTTATGATTTCGCCGATTACATAGGCGTCCTCACCGTTTGCTTTCAAGGTCTCAAGAGCCTTGTCTGCATCTTCCTTGGCAACTACGATACTCATACCAACGCCCATATTGAAGGTGTTGAACATATCACGTTCTGGGATGTTGCCCTCTTTTGCAATGAGTTCAAAAATCGGAAGAACACGAACAGCGGCTCTTTCAATCTTCGCGCCAAATCCCTTGGGAATACTTCTCGGAATATTTTCATAAAAACCGCCGCCTGTGATATGAGAAACAGCCTTAACTTTAACAGCCTCAAAAAGTGCAAGCATAGGCTTCACATAAATTCTGGTAGGTGTAAGAAGTGTTTCACCAACACTCTTTCCGCCAAGTTCTGCGCGGGGAGCCTTGATATCCGCATTTTCAACATCAAAAACCTTTCTCACAAGAGAGAAACCATTTGAATGAACACCACTTGACGGGAGAGCAATGATTACATCACCCTCTTTTATAGTCTTGTTGTCAAGAACCTTTGCCTTATCAACAACACCCACAGAAAAACCTGCAAGATCATATTCATCTTCAGGATAAAATCCGGGCATTTCAGCAGTTTCGCCACCGATTAAAGCACAGCCCGACTGAACACAGCCTTCGGCAACGCCCGAAACAATGTCTGCAACCTTTTCAGGATAGTTCTTTCCAACCGCAATGTAGTCAAGGAAAAAAAGAGGTTTTGCACCACAGCAGATAATGTCATTCACACACATTGCCACGCAGTCAATACCAACAGTATCATGCTTGTCCATAAGGAACGCCATCTTGAGCTTTGTTCCAACGCCGTCTGTTCCGCTGACCAACACAGGCTTTTCAATTCCGGTAAGGTCCATTTCAAAAAGACCACCAAAGCCACCGATGTCTGATGCGGCGCCTTTTGTCACAGTTCTTGCGATATGCTGTTTCATAAGCTCAACAGCCTTGTATCCGGCAGTAATATCAACGCCTGCCGCCTTGTAACTTTCACTAAAGCTTTTTTCCATTTTCATTTTTCCTTTCTGTATAACAAAATCTCTTTTGAATTTTATCTGTTTATTCCTTGCCATCCCAGCAATAAGTACAAAGCTTGCATCTGTCGATACCTATTGCTTTGATTATTCCATCAAGGGACTGAAAATCAAGGGAGGCAAAACCAAAGCTTTTGCTTATGCTCTCCCTGAGTTTTTTGCCACGCTCTGTTGAGCCGTCGCTGTATTCCTCAAGGTGATTAAGACCCTCTTCACCCTCAAGTTCCATAACGGTCTTTCTTGCAATCAGTTCCATCTCATTCTTGCTGCTTGAGAAATTGAGGTATTTGCAGCCGTGCACAATGGGCGGACATGCCGACCTCATATGCACCGATTTCGCCCCGTTCTCATACAAAAACTCAACAGTTTCTTTAAGCTGTGTACCCCTGACGATTGAGTCATCCACAAACAAAAGATTTTTATCTTCAATAAGCTCGTGGATTGGGATTTGCTTCATTTTTGCAATCTGAATACGCTCGGTCTGGTGGCTTGGCATAAAGCTTCTTGGCCAGGTAGGCGTATATTTTATAAACGGTCTTGCGAAAGGAATGCCGCTTTCGTTGGCATAACCGATTGCGTGAGGAGTTCCCGAATCCGGAACACCGCTGACAAAATCAAGGTCGGTTGCACTCCCGAGCTTCTTGTCATTCTGCGCCATAATCTGACCGTTTCTATATCTCATAGTTTCAACATTTTTGCCCTCATAGTTGGAGTTTGGATAACCATAATAGCTCCACAAAAAGGCACAAATTTTCATTTCTTTTCCCGGGGGTGCAAGCTGTATCAGCTTATCCGCCGAAAGTTCAACAATTTCACCGGGACCAAGCTCTTTTTCATCTTCATATCCAAGCTTTTTATAAGCAAAGGATTCAAAGGATACCGCATAGCCATCATCATTCTTGCCGATAAGCACCGGAAGCCTTCCAAGTCTGTCACGCGCGGCAATAAGTGTGCCGTCATTTTTCAGGATAAGAATTGATGCTGTCCCGTCAATAACCTCATGGGCAAATTTTATTCCCTCAACAAAGTTCTCTTTCTGGTTTATGAGGGCTGCCACAAGGTCTGTGGAATTGACTTTCCCTCCGGTCATAACACCAAAATGTCCGCCGTCTGACAGATATTTTTCAATGAGTTCTTCCGAATTGTTGATTTTACCAATGGTTGCTATGGCATAAGTGCCCACATTTGACCTGATAAGAAGAGGCTGCGGGTCTGAATCACTAATAACCCCGATGGCAGAATTTCCTTTCATTTCTTCAAACACATTGTCAAACTTAGTCCGAAATGGAGTGTTTTCAATGTTGTGTATATCTCTCTGGAGTCCTATTTCGCTGTCGAAAGCCGCAATTCCACCACGGCGTGTGCCAAGGTGCGAATGATAATCCGTTCCAAAAAACACATCAGCTATGGCATCATGCCTGCTGACTGCTCCAAAAAAACCGCCCATATATTACCTCCGTAACTGTGATTTTATGTCTCTTAAGCGTTAAACTTTTCTTCAATCTTTTTATTTTTAAGGAGCACACCGTCTTGTGCCGCCTTTCTTTGTGCGTCCAGTTTGTCCGCAAGTGCCTTATCCTCCACAGCAATAATCTGCGCCGCAAGAAGAGCTGCATTCTGTGCCCCGTCAATTGCAACCGTGGCAACAGGAATACCTCCCGGCATCTGAACTGTGGAAAGAAGTGCATCAAGGCCGTCAAGAGTTGACGACTTAACAGGAATACCAATAACGGGAAGAGTGGTGTTTGCCGCAATAGCTCCGGCTAAGTGAGCTGCTTTTCCCGCTGCCGCAATAATTGCACCAAAGCCGTTCTCCCGAGCACTCACCGAAAAATCTTTTGCTTCAACAGGTGTTCTGTGCGCAGAATAAACATGCACCTCAAAGGGAACTCCCAAATCTTTCAATGTATCAATAGCTTTTTCTACAACGGGCAAATCGCTGTCGCTGCCCATAATAATTCCAACTTTTTTCATTTTTCAGTCCTCCCGAAATTCAAAATAAAACCAAAAAGGGCAGTCCTGCACAGCTACACAGGACTGCCCAGACGGTCGGCATAACTATTGTCTTTTGCTCCCTTGTGGTAAATCCACATAATCCGTCAGTCACAAAAAACCACTAAAGTGTCAAGTGCCCAACAAGCAGCACTTTGTCACCTCGTTAATTTTATCACGAAACGAGCGTTTTGTCAAGAAATTTCCAATGCTATTCTGCGTTTTTTTGACAAAATTTCTGCCAGTTTCTAAACAAGCTCACCAAACACAAATTCTTCTATCTCACGGGCGATTTTCTCAGCAGGTTTATTGCCATCAAAAACCTTCACCTTTTCAACATCCTTCATAGAGTCAAAAGCATCCATATAGGCGCATCTCACAGCGGTAAGCCTTTCAAGGCTCTCATAAATTTCAATGTTTTCGCGGTTTTTCGAAATCCTTTCCATTGCAACCTCAGGGGCTACGTCAATAAAAATAGTGCAGTCAGGTCTCAACGTCTCCGCCGCCAGACTGTTGGCAGAAAACACCCACTCTTTTGGCACCTCAACGCTCTGATATGCATAGGACGAAAAATAATATCTGTCACACAAAACGTATGTTCCCTCATCAAGTGTTTTACACACGCCGTTCTCGGGATTTGTAAGATGATCAAGCCTGTCTGCCACAAAAAGCGCTGCTGTAACCTTTGGGTCAGCCTTTTTCTTTCCCGAGAGTATCTCGTGAAGCACCTCACCGGCAATACCAAACGTGGGTTCAAGAGTTTCGCAAACATCAAGTCCTCTCTTTTGAAAAGCTTTGGCAAGCATTTTTATCTGGGTGCTTTTCCCGCTTCCGTCAATACCCTCAAAAACTATAAATTTCCCCTTTTTCTGCATATGGCATCTCCCTTTTCATTTATCTTTTATATTGTATCAAAATCTTTGATTTCCGTCAATAGAATAAAATTATTTACTGCGGACAAATCACAGCTTTTCGTCTTCCGCGTATAATACAATATACTTAAAAAATCAAGCAAGTAGAGAACGCCCCGACAAAGCTTTCGTAAATTTAAATTTCTCATCGGGAGGTGCAAAAATATGGGATGCTTCGGTGGATGCGGAGGAAATAATTGCTGGTGGATTATTATCCTCATTCTTCTGGTTTGCTGCTGTGGTTGTGGAAACGACAACTCTGGCTGCGGTTGCGGCATGGTAAGTCCTCGTGACAACAGCTGCTGCTGCGACTAAGTAAAACAAAAACAGTAATCTTTGAAAGGAGGTGTCCTGTATGTGCTTCGGTGATAACAACTGTCTCTGGATTATCGTTTTAATCCTTATCATAAGCTGCTGCTGTGGCGGTAACAACAGCTCTAACTTTGGTTGTGGCAACAACTCTGGCTGCGGTTGCGGCTGCTAATTTCCGGCAGAAAACACCGGCGTTCCAATCATAAGGAACGTCGGTATTGTTTTTTATCGGCTATGACAAAAGCAAAAACTTGTTTTTCCCTTGAACCCCCTTGTATTTATCTTTTGTTTGTGGTAAACTGTTAGGGCTGATTTCAAAACAAGGGGATTAAATTATGAACAATTTTTTTGGTCATTTAAAAACAGTTGCCCGTCACCGCCAAAAGGTGATAGTTCACTGCTTCAAAGCGGGTATTCCACTGAGGGGACTTCTTCACGACCTTTCAAAATACTCCCCCGCAGAGTTTTTGCCGGGTGTAAAATTTTTCAAAGGAACACGCAGTCCAAACGAAGCCGAGCGCGAAAAGTTTGGTTTTTCTTCGGCGTGGCTTCACCACAAAGGCAGAAACCGTCACCACTTTGAATACTGGACAGACTATAACCCCCAGACAAAAACAGTGGGGCCTGTCAAAATGCCCCTTAAATTTGTGAAAGAAATGTTCTGCGACCGCGTTGCCGCAAGCAAAATCTATCAGGGAAAGAACTATGCCGAAAGCCACCCCCTTGAATATTTCAAAAGAGGCAAGGCAAACCGCGCAATTCACCCCGAAACATCAGAAATTCTTGAATCGTGGCTCATTATGCTTTCAGAAAAAGGGGAAAAAGAAACCTTTCGCCACATAAGAAACTATAAATAAATTTCAAAAGGGGTGCTTTAAAAATGGCAACATCAATAGTCTTCGAGCAAGTAGCTGTTCTTTTTATCTTTTCAATCATTGGCTATATTTTGGCAAAAGCAGGGATTATCAACAAACAACATTCCAAACTTTTGTCAGTTCTGATGGTTTATGTCTTTATGCCCGCAAAATTTTTCAAAACCTTTGCGGGGAACTTCACCGCAGAGTACATATCCACAAAGTATAATCTGCTCCTTATTTCCCTTGCGATTCTCATTGTTTTGGTAATCATAACAAAACAGACCGCAAAGCTTTTCAGCCGCGACCATTATGAAAGAAACATCTTTCAATACAGCCAAACCATTCCCAACTTTGGTTATATGGGTTATGTTCTGGCAGAAGCAATCTACGGCGAACCCGCACTGCTTAACATAATGCTTTTTGGTCTTCCCATTTCAATCTACACAAACACCGAAGGTTACCGTCTTCTTACCGGAACAGGCAAATTTTCACTTAAAAAGATTTTTAATCCCATGTTTGTTGCGACCCTTATCGGCTGTATCTGGGGACTTTTCGGGCTTTCCGTACCATCAATCGCAAATTCGGTACTGACCAGCGCCAGCGGCTGCGCAGGAGCAGTTTCAATGCTGCTTATGGGAATTGTAATTTCTGAGCAAAAGCTTTTCTCTCTTCTCACCGACATCCGCATATACATAATGACCGCAATCAGGCTTTTTGTTATACCTGCTGCTGTAGGCGGAGTTCTTTATGCACTCTTTGGCCGGGAAATCACAACCATCTCGCTTATGGTCTTCGCAATGCCTTGCGGGCTCAATACCATCGTCTTTCCAAAACTTGTTGGAAAAAACTGCAAAATCGGCGCAGGTCTCGCACTTGTCTCAGTCATCGGTTCACTTTTCAGCATTCCCTTTTGGCTCAGCATTTGGGGATAAAATTGCACAAATTTAAAGGGATTAAACCGGATGGTTTAATCCCTTTTTTCATTTATATTTTCTCAAGTCCCCAGATTGTATCATTATAATCCATTATTGAACGGTCACTGGAGAAGAAGCCTGCTTTTGAAACATTTATGATAGCCTTTTTGTTCCATATTTCAGGTCTTTGGAAGTCTTTTGCTACCAAGTGACTGGCATCAAGATATGACTCAAAATCACGGAGCAGAAGATATGGGTCAGCAAAGCCATTTCCAAACACAAGACTGTGGTACAGCTCCCTGAAGAGATTCTGGTTATCAGGAGTGAAAGTGCCGTCAATAAAGCTATCAACAATCCCCTTTATAACCATATTCTGTGAATAAACCTCAGGGCTCCCCGAATGTCCTGATGCATAGATATTCAGAACCTCCTGAGATGTAAGGCCGAAAATATAAATATTATCAAGTCCCACACGCTGTGCAATTTCAACATTCGCACCGTCAAGAGTACCTATGGTGAGTGCACCGTTGAGCATAAGCTTCATATTGCCCGTGCCTGACGCCTCTTTGCTGGCTGTAGAAATTTGCTGACTGAGGTTTGCCGCAGCAACAAGCTTTTCAGCTGTTGAAACGCTGTAATTTTCAATGAACACAACTTTCAGAATATCCTTTGTCCTTGGGTCACGGTTCACCACATCTGCAACATTGTTAATAAGCTTGATAATCAGCTTTGCCGTGTGATAACCAGGCGCCGCCTTTGCCCCAAAAATAAAGGTTTCGGGAAGCATACTTGCCTGACTTGGATTTTCAGTTATCATCTTGTAGCGATAAATAATATGCATAACTTTCATAAGCTGACGCTTATATTCGTGAAGTCTTTTTATCTGTACGTCAAAAAGCGACTCGGGGTCAACAATAATTCCATTATGCTCTTTGATATATTCCGCAAGCTTAAGCTTGTTAGCCTGCTTGATTTTGGCAAACTTTTCGCGGAATGCCCCATCATCAGCAAATTTTGTGAGTCCGTCAAGCTTTTCAGCATTCTTTATCCACCCATCACCAATGGACTCTGTTATAAGCCCCGCAAGATGAGGGTTTGCCTGAAGTAGCCAACGTCTTGGGGTAACGCCATTAGTAACATTCTTGAACTTTTCAGGATAAACCATATAATAATCCCTGAATGTCTCGTTTTTGAGAATTTCAGTGTGGAGTGCAGCAACACCATTTACGCTGTGGCAAGCGGTGAGACAAAGGTTCGCCATATTGACCTGACCATTTGAAATAACCGCCATATATTCAATTTTTCCTATGTCTTTTCCAAATCTGTGCGTCAAAAATTCACGCTGTCTGCGGTCAATTTCCTTAACAATCATGCTAACTCTGGGGAGCAAACTCTCCACCATTGACATTGGCCATTTTTCAAGGGCTTCCGCCATAATTGTGTGGTTGGTATATGCAAAAGTTTTCTGCACAATCTCCCACGCCTCGTCCCAACCAAAGTTTTCTTCGTCCATAAGTATTCTCATCATTTCAGGAATTGCAATGGTTGGATGAGTGTCATTTATGTGAATCTGAACATACTTCGGAAGCTCCCAAAGATTATGTCCGCGACGCTTCTGCTTTGCAATAATCCACTGAATTGTGGCAGAAACAAAGAAATATTGCTGTTTGAGACGGAGAAGTTTTCCCTCATAATGATTATCCTCAGGATAAAGCACCTGAGAAACCACCTCTGCAAGTTCCTTGTCTTTCATCGCCATAGCATAGTCGCCACGGTTGAATTCGCTCATATTGATAATTTTTGGGGAACGTGCTCTCCAAAGCCTTAATGTATTCACGAGCTTTGAATTATAACCCGAAATCGGCATATCATAAGGCTCGCCGATTACTGTGTTGTAGTCAACGTGACGGAACTTCATACGATTGTCTTCAAAATATTCCTCCACACGACCGTTATAGTGAACTTCAACGCTGTCCTCAGGTCTTTCAACCTCCCACACATTTCCGTCTTCAAGCCACGGGTCAGGCATTTCTATCTGGTATCCGTCAACAATCTTTTGCTTGAAAAGGCCATATTCATAACGGATTCCGCAGCCAAAGGCAGGGAGCTGAAGAGTTGAAAGTGAATCAAGGAAACACGCCGCAAGTCTGCCAAGACCGCCGTTTCCAAGTCCCGCATCGTTTTCTGTCTCTTCAATCTTTTCAAGGTCAAGACCCATTTCAGAAAGAGCCTCTTTATAAATATCCGTCTGCATAATGTTCATTATGTTGTTTCCAAGAGCTCTGCCCATCAGGAACTCAAAGGAAAGGTAATATAGTTCTTTTTTGTGGCTGTTTTCAAGAAGTTCTCTTGATTTTGCCCACTCCTCCATAATTTCATCCCTGACAGTGAAAGCACACGCCTTATAAACCTGGTCAGGAGTTGCATTTTCAATGGTTTTTCCAAAGTATCTCCTGAGCTTTCCTGAAACACTGCTCTTTATTTTTTCTTTAAGCATCTTCTTTTCTGTCTTATTCATTTTGTTAAATTTCCTCCAAGATTACATTACAAGTTAAGATATATTTTTTCATATTCCTTTGCAGAGCCTTCCCACGAAAACCTTTGATTTATGGCACGCTTTGCAAGTTTCTCCCATACCCCTTTATCTGCAAAAAATCCAATTGCACGGCGAATGGTATACATCATATCGTGACTGTTTGGTGCATAAAAGCTGAAGCCATTCCCCTCATCGGTGAATTCATTATATGACATGATGGTATCTTTAAGGCCGCCCGTCTCACGCACAATGGGAATTGTGCCATAAGAAAGAGCAATCAGCTGTCCAAGTCCGCAAGGCTCAAAAAGAGACGGCATCAAAAACAAGTCCGATGCGGCATAAACCTTATGCGCAAGCTCGTTGCTGAACATAATATTCGCAGACACCTTTTCGGGATTACACCAGGCATAATGGCGAAACATATTTTCATATTTTTCTTCACCAGTGCCCACAATAACAAACTGCATATCAAGGCTCATAAGTTCTTCCATAGCCTCAGCAATTATATCAATACCCTTTTGGTCAACAAGCCTTGACACAAGGCCAATCATAACCTTTTCGCCGTCAACAGGAAGTCCAAGCTGGCTTTGAAGCGCCATTTTATTTTTCTTCTTTCCAGAGAGGACACTTCTCGCCGTATAATTATGCTCAATATATTGGTCGGTTTTTGGATTATATTCATCATAATCAATTCCGTTAAGTATGCCAAAAAGAGCATTACTCCTTGCCGTGAGAAGCCCGTCAAGAGCCTCGCCCCCCGTGGGCGTTTTTATTTCTTCGGCATAAGTCGGGCTCACGGTGGTAACCGCCATAGAATAGGTTATTCCCGCTTTCATAAGGTTTGCACAGCCGTGAAATTCCAACTTGTCATCAGTGAAAAACGAATCATCAAGAGATAAGAAATCCTTCACCGCATCAATTGAATAAATGCCCTGATATTTGAGATTATGAATGGTGAAAACCGTTCTTATATCCCGATAAAAATCATTCTTTTTATAATACCCCTCAAGTATAACGGGAACAGCTCCCGTCTGCCAGTCGTGACAATGCACCACGTCAGGCTTAAAATCAAGCTTTGGCAAAAGTTCAAGCGCCGCTTTATCAAAAAACGCGAACCGTTCAAGGTCATCCCATCTGTAAAGGCTCTTCTCGCCAAAATACTCCTCATTGTCCACAAAATAATATGTTACACCCTGTCTCTTTATTGAAAAGACGCCGCAATATTTATTCCTCCACCCAAGTGGGATGTAGGTGTAAAGCAAATACTCCATTTCCTCTAAGAATTTCTCAGCAATAAGTCCATATTTAGGAAGCATAACTCTTACGTCATGTCCAAGGGCAGCAAGGCTCTGCGGCAACGCCCCTAAAACGTCACCAAGTCCCCCTGATTTTGCAAAGGGCGCAACCTCGGATGACAGCATCAATATATTCACAAAAAAAACCCCTTTCGCAGTACTTTTAAAGTCTTTAAACGACCTTTCTCTTTCCTATAACCAAAGGATAGGTGCTTTCGCCCACAAGACTCTTTCCGCTGCACAAAATAACCTCTTTGTCAAAAATCACGTTTTCCACGGTGCAGTTGTCCATTATCTGAGATTTTTGCATAATAACAGAATTTTTCACCTTTGCGCCCTTGCCAATCTTCACTCCACGGAAAACAATACAGTTTTCAACCTCACCATAAATTTCGCATCCGTCAGCAATAAATGAATTTTTCACCTCTGCATCGCGGCCATATTTGGTGGGAACACTGTCTTTCACCTTGGTATAAATGCTTTTTTTGTCTTCACCGAAAAGCTCGCGTCTTACCTTTTCTTCAAGAAGTTCAAGGTTGAATTCAAAAAAAGCATCAATGGTATCAATCTTTTTCTTGTATCCCTCAAACTTGTAAGCAAAAATTCTAAGCTTTCCAAGATTAGCAAGAAGAATATTCTTTGAAATAACGTGTTCATCGTGAGCCATACAGTCCTCAATCAGTTCAATAAGTAGACTCTTTTTGATGAAGAACATATGCATATATGCAGCATCCGACTTTTGTCTCCTTGGATAAATCTGAATATCTGAAACACTGCCGTCATCACCGACATCAAACAGAATGTGTTTTCCCAATTCTCTTGGGCTGATATCAGGCTCCTCTGTATAAACCACTGTTATGTCTGCATCCTTTTCAAAGTGGAAATCCATAACTCTTTCAAGGTCAATGTTGCAGATTGTATTGCAGTCGCTAAGCATAACATATTCCTGACGGCTGCGGTTTAAATAACTCATTGCACCACTTAAGTAGTCAATCCCTCCCATAATGCGACCATTCAAATCAATGGTTTCAGGGGGTGGCAAAATGAAAAGTCCATTTTCCTTTCTTGCCATATCCCAGGCTCTTCCGCTTCCCACGTGGTCAGTGAGAGAACGGTTTTTGAATCCTGCAGTGATACCTACATTCACAATCCCTGAATTCACCATGTTGGAAAGCATAAAGTCAATAATTCTGTATCTTCCGCCCACAGGCACTGCGGCAAGGGAACGAAACTTCATAAGCTCGCCCAAAGATGCCTCTGAATTTTCCGAAAAAATCAAACCCAGTGTATTATTGTTTACCATAACAAATCACCTCAGGCCGTAGCCGTTCCTTTCACAGATTTTTTGCCCGCAGCCTTTTCGGCATTCGGTTTTTTGATATTACGTGTAACCATAGAGCATCCTGCAACTTTAATGCCCTCTGCAATGCTCACATTTGGGCCGATAAGAGTAATATCATCTGAGCAAATTTTTGTATTTACAAAATCCTTGTTCGCATCATCAGATGTACTACCGATTTCACTGTTTTCCGCAATGTAAGCATTCGTTCCTATCATCGCTTTGTTGACGATGGCATTTTTACCTATATACGAATCGGGGAAAATAACCGAATCACGCACCACAGCACCCTCTTCGATGGTAACCCCCTGAAAGATAACTGAATTTTCAATATCCCCAAAGATTTCACAGCCCTCTGTTATATAACAGTTCTTCACTCTGGAGCTTGGCGCTATATAGTGGGGTGGCTTTGCGGGATTTCTGCTGAAAATCTTCCAGCCCGGGTCATCAAGCTCATACCCCGGATTTTCTGAAAGAAGATTCATATTCGCTTCCCAAAGGCTCTGTATTGTTCCAACATCTTTCCAATATCCGTCAAATCTGTATGCCAGCATTTTGTTTTTATCCGAAAGCATTGCAGGGATAATATTTTTCCCAAAATCATTATCTGATTTGGGGTCATTCTCGTCTGCAATCAAGTACTTTTTAAGGATATCCCAACTGAAAACATAAACACCCATGGATGCCAGGTTACTCTTTGGTTTTTTTGGCTTTTCTTCAAACTCCACAATGTTCATATTCTCATCAGTATTCATAATTCCAAATCGTGACGCCTCATCCCATGGCACTTCAATGACCGCAATGGTAGCCGCGGCCTTTGCTTCCTTGTGCGCCTTTATCATCTTTGAATAATCCATTTTGTAGATATGGTCACCCGAAAGAATAACCACATACTTTGGGTCAAACCCGCTGATAAAACCAATATTCTGGTAAATCGCATTGGCTGTTCCCTTGTACCACTCGCCTTTTTCCGCAGAAACATACGGCGGAAGAACATAAACACCTCCATCGTTTCTGTCAAGATCCCATGGCTGTCCGTTGCCGATATAAGTATTAAGTTCAAGAGGCTGGTACTGGGTAAGTACACCAACCGCTGTTATGCCCGAATGCGCACAGTTGCTTAAGGGGAAGTCAATAATCTTATACTTTCCTCCGAAAGGAACTGCAGGCTTTGCAATGTTCTTGGTAAGAATTCCGAGCCGGCTACCCTGACCGCCTGCAAGAATCATTGCAACACATTCTTTTGATTTCATAACAAAAAACCTCCTCCTAAATTTATATCACCCAATTTTTACGTTCTTGGGTTTTTTACTTTCTTTATATACATACCCGAAAGTTCAGGTAAATCAACCGTTATTGAATACGGAAACCTTTCGTTCTTGCACTTTTTAGCTGTTATCTTTGGTAATTTTTTCATTTCTCCGCCATACCGTCCATCTTCGCTGCAAAGAACAATTTCATAATCGCCCCTTGACGGAACTCCTATTTCATAGTTCTCATATCCTTGAGCCGCAAAATTGAGAGCAACAATGGTTGTATCTCTGCGGCTTTTGCTTTTTCTCAGAAAGCTTATCACAGACCGTTCTCTGTCCCTTTCATCAATCCATGAAAAGCCCTCCCAGCTCTGGTCATTTTCATACATAGAACGGTTATTTTTATAAAAGCCATTCAAATCCTTTACAAATTTCTTTACTCCTCTGTGACTGTCAAAATCCATTAAATTCCAGTCAAGGCTGTCAGCAAAACGCCATTCCGAGAACTGTCCCAATTCACCGCCCATAAAGAGCAGTTTCTTCCCCGGATGAGCATACATAAACATATAAAGAAGCCTAAGGCTTTTGAACTTCTGTTCATAACTTCCGTACATTTTGTCAAGAAGCGAACGCTTTCCGTGCACCACCTCATCGTGAGAAAGAGGCAGAATATAATTTTCCGAATATGCATACATCATTGAAAATGTCAGCATATCGTGATTTGAGCCCCTGAAATACGGATCGAGCGCCATATATCTCAAAATATCATTCATCCATCCCATATTCCATTTAAAGTTGAACCCAAGTCCACCCTCATAAACAGGCTTTGTCACACCGCCCCAAGCAGTAGATTCCTCAGCAATCATCAGTGCATTGGGAAAGCTTTCAAAAACAACGCTGTTGAGCTTTTTCAAAAATTCAATAGCCTCAAGATTTTCGTTTCCGCCATAACAATTTGCCAACCATTCTCCGTCTCGCCTGTTATAGTCAAGATAAAGCATACTGGACACCGCATCAACACGAAGTCCGTCAACGTGATATTCCTCAAACCAGAACATAGCATTTGAAATAAGGAACGAATGAATCTCCGTCTTTCCCCAGTTGAAAACCAAAGTTCCCCATTCCTTATGCTCGCCAAGGCGACTGTCGGGATGCTCAAAAAGAGGCGTTCCGTCAAATAGTCTGAGGCCATGCTCATCCCTTGGAAAGTGTGCAGGGACCCAGTCCACAATAACGCTTATCCCTGCGCGGTGACACTTATCAATAAAAGCTTTCAGTCCCTTTGGGCTTCCGTACCTGCTGTTTGCTGAAAAATATCCCGTGACCTGATACCCCCATGATCCATCAAAAGGATATTCTGCCATGGGCATAAGCTCTATATGGGTATATCCCATTTCTTTCACATAAGGAATAAGTTCCTCCGTCATTTCTTCATAGGTCAGAAATTCTCCGTTTTCTTTTCTTTTCCATGACCCAAAATGCAGTTCATAAATATTCATAGGCTTGTCATAAGGCGCGGTTCTTCCTCTCATATCAAGCCATTTTCTGTCTCCCCATGCATATTCCATATCCGCAATTTTCGATGCAGTTTCAGGCCTCAGCTCACTTGAAAACGCAAAAGGGTCTGCTTTAAGTACTATTTCACCACGCTTTGTTTCTATACTATATTTATAGTTTTCCCCAACCCTTGCACCTTCAACAAATCCGCACCAGACACCGCCGTTTAGCAGTTCCATAGGGTTTTTGCTTCTGTCCCAGCCGTTTTTATCGCAAACCACAGACACAGATTTTGCATTCGGCGCCCACACAGCAAACCGATACCCCGAAGCACCCTCAAAACAACACTTGTGTGCCCCGAAAATGTTATAGCTTTTGAAATTTTTTCCCTCGTTAAAGAGGAATATCAGCTCTTTTGAAATTTCTTTTGTTTTTTCGTTATTCATTTGTGATTTCCTCCTCACCTTTTGGAAAATTTTGTCCTGAGCGGACTTTCTTCTATATAATTTTATCACTTTAAAGCAATTTTGTCCATAGTAAGTTTCAGGAAAAACCTTGGTCTAAAACTATGAAAAACATCCAAAAATTTCACAGCTCAAAGCTTTTATTTCAATTTCTGCTATGCCGTTTCTGCATCTAACACTATTGTCACCCAAGAGGGCCTCCAAACGCACCACATCAGGAAATTCAAGTTCAATTTTTTCAGCATTTTCATTTCTGTTCACAATGCATAGATACTTTCCGTTTTCTGCCCGTGTTCCAAAAACATCCTTGCCGTTCTCGATTTTTCTCAGGTACACAAAAACTCCGTCTCTTGCATATAAGGTTTCAAACACTCCTGTTCTCAATGCATAGCAGGAATTTCTGAGTGCAGTGATTTTTTTATAAAACTCAAGCAATTCCACATCCACGCATCTCCAATTGTAAGGCATACGGTTGTACGGGTCCGAGAGTCCCTGCATCCCAATTTCATCACCATAATATATACAAGGAACACCAACAAAAGTCATCTGCAAAAATGCTCCCAGCTTGAGCCTCTTGATTGCCCGTGTTTCTCTTTTTGCATCAAGTTTGAACTTTCCCTTTTCCTCCATTGATAAACTCGGGTCTATATACTGCCCCGAAAGGCAGGTTTTTGCCCTCATTGTATCGTGAGTACCAAGTATATTCATAGCAGAATAAAGAGCCTCAAAGGGATAATGCTCAAAAAGTTCGCCCATACGCTCTGAAAATTCCTCTGCCAAAATCCCCCCTGTCAAGAACGCCAAAACGCCGTCTTTAAAAGGATAATTCATGACGCTGTCAAGCTCATCCCCCAAAAGATATTCCCGACGCACACCATAGCTTTCCTTGTTTGACGCATCCTCCCACACTTCGCCGATAACAACCGCCTCAGGATTTTCTCCTTTCACTTCCTTGCGAAGAATTTTTATAAATTCATCCGGAAGCTCATCCGCCACATCAAGACGCCATCCAAACGCCCCTCTCTTTATCCACTTTTTTATTATAGCATCATCACTTGCTAAAATATAGTCAATATATGTCGGCTCCATCTCATTGACATTTGGAAGATTTGAGCATCCCCACCAGCTATTGTATCCTCCGTTTTCTCCGCACCACTGATACCATGAGCGATAGGTCGAATGTTGGTCACGAAAAGCCCCCGTGTCTTCGCCATAGCTTCCGTATTTATTGAAATACACGCTGTCGCTTCCCGTATGGCTGAAAACACCGTCAAGGATAATCCTTATTCCTGATTCTTCACACTTTTCGCAAAGCTCTCGGAAATCTTCCTCTGTGCCTAAAATGGGGTCAATCTTTCCATAATCCCCCGTGTCATAGCGGTGATTTGAAAACGCCTCAAAAATGGGATTTAAATAAATAACCCCAATCCCCAAATCTTTAAGATACGGAATTTTTTCAATTATTCCTCTTAAGTTTCCGCCGAAAAAGTCGTTGTAGGCAGGACCATCCTCAAAAGGATGCTTTTTTATAAATAGGGGCGAATACCAGTCCTCATATAAAGTATATTCGGTTTTTTTGTCTGATATTTCGCAAGGCTTTTCAGATTTGAAAAACCTGTCCGGAAAAATCTGATACATAACCGAGTGTTTGAACCACTCTGGCGTCCTGAAATTCTTGTCATACACCGTTATCTGCCACGAGCTGTCATTTGAATGGTCAAGAATTTCGCCCTCACCATTTTTTGTCTTGCAATAAAAATATCTTCTTCCGTTTTCCTCAACAATAAAATAATACCACAAAAGAGTGGGGCTCTTTGGCATTTCCAAGCGAGCAGAGAACATCCCGTCATCGCCTTTTTCCATAGGAATGAGCCGTTCTTCCCCATCCCAGACTCTGAGGAAAACCTTGGTATCATCACCCGTTTCCTCCACCAAAAGAGAAATTTCTACACTGCTCTCACTTGGCAAAGCTCCAAAGGGCTCTCTGAATTTTTTATCTCGGGAATTGTGATATATCTGCATATTTCAAATTTTCCTTTCCTCAAATCAAGTCAAAAATTTTATTGCAATGATTAACTGTGCGTGATATACTATCATTATAATATCACAAATTTTCAAAAAAAGAAAGTTATTTATAAAAAGCGAAAGGAGGATGCTTTGTGCTGAGCTTTATTTACGGAACAGACGAAGCCCAAAGGCTCAATGAAATTTACCGCCGTGCAAAAGAAGACGCAAGGGACGGAAAAAATGTATACATTTTAGTTCCTGAGCAATATTCCATGAGTGCCGAGGAAGAACTTATTTCCGCTTTGGGTTTTTCTGCCCAGAGCAGAATTCAAATTCTCACCTTTTCACGCCTTGCAAACCTCATTTTTTCAAAAATGGGCCCGCTTCGCACAAACTATATGGACAAAGCAGGCAAGCTCATTATGACAAAGCGCGCCCTTTCTTTATGTGAAAAAGACCTCCTTCTCTTAAGGCGAAACGTAAATCAGCGAGGTTTTGTGAAGCTGATTATGACACTTATTTCAGAATTCAGACGCTATGGGGTTACCCCAAAAGACCTTTTATCCGCAAAAGAAAAAACCACCGACGCCCGCCTTTCTATGAAGCTTGGTGACCTTTCGCTTATTTACAAAACCCTTGACACACTTATCCTTGAAAACCACTCAAATTCAGAGGATAATCTCTCTATGATTATATCCAAAATAAAGGATGCCCGCTTTTTACGCGGAACTTTTTACATAAACTTTTTTCAGCGCTTCACCCCCACAGAATATGCAGTCATTTCCGAGATTATGCAAATTTCCGATGTCTGTGTTTCCCTTTGTACTGACAAAACAGACGGATCGTCTTTGGTATTCTCTTCTCAGATAAACACACTCAAAAATCTTATGCTGACCTCAGAAAAGTTTGGTATTGAGACAAGCACCCCAACCTTTATTGCTGCTGGAACAACTCTTCCCGCTGACCTTCTTCATCTTAAAGAAAACCTGTTTTCCCCGATCCCCAAAAGTTTTGGGGGGAATCCTGAGCATATCCACATTTTAAGACCCGACAACCAAAGTAGCGAGGTTTCTATGTGTGCACAGCTTATCAAAAAGCTTTTGAGAGAAAACGACTATACTTTAAGCGACATTCTTGTCCTTTCGGGAAATATTGAAAACTACGAGCACCTTTTGCCCCGTATTTTCGAGGAATATGAAATTCCGTTCTTCCTTGACAGAAAAACAGTTCTAACAAAAAGTCCTTTTATGCAGATGCTTCTCTCTGTCCTTGAAATCTTAGCATACGGCTTTTCTTATGAACGGATTATGAGAATGGCAAGGTCGGGTTTTTTCCCAATTTGCCAAAACGACTGTGACATTTTCGAAAATTATGTCCTCGCCGCAAGCATAAACCATTCCGCCTGGAATAGCCGTGATGACTGGACATTCAATCCTGACCCCATCATCTTCAATATGGACGAAATAAACCGCACAAAAGCAGAGCTTGTTCACCCCATCCTTGACCTCCTTGATATGTTCAGCGGAAGAAAAACCGCCAAAGCAATCACCGAAAACCTCTTTTTGTGGATGGAAAATATGGGCTTCCCTGATATTGTTGACCAAAAAATCGCAGAACTAAAAAATCAGTTTAACTCTGAGGGTGCAGACCAGCTTCGCATGGTATGGAACAGCTTTATCTCTGTGGCAAACCAGATTGCAGACTTTATGGGTTCATCATATTCAACCTTTACCGATTTTTATGAACTTTTTTCCTCTGCCGCCGGTGAGCTCACGGTTGGTATTATCCCACCCTCTCAGGACACGGTGACAATAAGTCCCGTGGAATTGTTCCGAAGCACGGGCGCTAAAGCAGTGATTCTTCTTGGTGCTCTTGATGGGGTATTCCCCAAAAGCCATACAAACGAGGGACTTATTTCGGATGCAGAGCGCCTTCTCTTAAAAGATGCAGGTCTTACTCTTGCTCCCGACAATTTTAGTGCACAGCGCGATGAACAATTTCTTGTATACTCGGTGATTTCAACACCCCGTGAAGAGCTGTTTATTTTTGCGCCCCTTGGTGACCGCGACGGAAAATCTCTCAAGCCGTCGGATATTATATATTCAATAAAAGAAGATATTTTTCCAAAGATAAAGGAAATTGCTCAAACCTCTCATTTTGAACTATCAGAATTTCAAAGCAGAAAGAGAGCTCTTTGTCATCTTGCGGAAACTCTCTTTCAAAATGACTGGAAAAAGGACAAACTCTCATCTCTTTGGAAAGAAACATATGATTGTCTTTGCTCGCTTCCCGAGTATAGCGAGAGTCTTCTTCGCCTCAGCGAAATGAACTCTCACAAAACACCCAATGATATAATCACCAAGGAAACTGCAAAAAGGCTTTATGGCGAAAACTTGGTTATGAGTGTTTCGAAGCTTGAAAAATACAACTCCTGCGCATTTTCATTCTTTATGCAATACGGACTTTTTGCAAAAGAGCGTCTTTTGGGCGGTTTAAAGGTTACCGACACAGGAACGCTTCTCCACAGCGTCCTTTGCGACTACTTCAAGTCAAAATCATCACCTGACACCGATTATAATTCCATCAGTCGGGATCAGTGCTTTGCTGAAATTTCAGGTCTCGTGGAAACCGCAGGAAAAACCCTCAATGAAGCTCTTTATCAAAGCTCCCATTATTACAAATATATGCTTCTGAGGATGAAAAATATCGCAACATCAACCGCCTGGAAGCTCATTCGATTTTATGCTCAAAGCGATTTTCGTCCCCAAGGATTTGAAATTGCCTTTGGAAGAAACAAAGAATACCCGCCATATACTCTACCTACTACCTTTGGCACAGTTTCCCTGAAAGGCTTTGTTGACCGTGTTGACAGTGCAAAAGTTGACGGAAACGAGTATTTGATCATATCTGATTACAAATCATCAGAGAAAAAACTTGACACCGAGCTTGCAAGGCTTGGGGTACGTTTTCAGCCTCTTATTTATGCAAACGCCTTGGCAAAGAACAACGAGAAGAGCCGCGTTGCCGCTATGCTCTATCTGGAAATGACCGACCCATATATTTCGTGCACCTCTGAACCTGACACCTTTGCCCGCGAAAAAGAAATCAGCGACAAAATTTCCGTTCACGGTCTGGCTCTTGACAGTCCCGCCGTCCTCCACGGAATCGATAACTATTTTTCCGACAAAGACGCCATTCACTATATTAAACTTAGCTCAAAGTCAATTCTCCCCCAGGAATCTTTTGACGAAATTTTAAGTGGCGCCGACCAAAAAGCAATCGAAACCGCCGAAAATATCCTCAGTGGGAAAATTGACATAAATCCAATATGTATATCAAACTTTGACGCCTGCAGTATCTGCTCTTATTCAGGAGTCTGCATGAAAAATAAATAGCCTCCCAAAAGCTGTTACAAAATCCCATTGTAACAGCTTTTTTTATTTGTTAAAATAATGTAAATTCTAACTTTTTCACCTTGACAAAAATTTTTTCAAAATCTATAATATTAGATATACTTTTTACTAAAATTTTCTCAAAAAGGAGGCATTTCTCTTGATAAAAAAACTTCTTGCCTGCGTTGGCGAATACAAAAAAGACTCTCTTCTTGCGCCTCTCTTTGTTACCTTTGAGGTTATCCTTGAAGTGCTTATTCCATTCCTTATGGCGTACATAATCGACCGCGGCATAGAAATGGGAAATATGACCCTTGTGGCAAAAATCGGCGCTTTGCTGGTCCTTTTGGTTGCCCTTTCACTTTCCTGCGGCGCTCTTTCTGGAAAATATGCAGCAAGTGCCTCAGCAGGCTTTGCCAAAAATTTGAGAGAAAAAATGTTCCATTCGGTGCAAAACTTTTCTTTCACAAACATCGACCGTTTTTCAACATCAGGGCTTGTTACAAGACTCACCACAGACGTTTCGAATCTCCAGCACGCATACCAGATGATTATCCGCATCGCCGTGAGAAGTCCTGCTATGCTGATTTTTTCTCTTTCAATGGCTTTCTTTGTTAATTCAAAAATCGCTCTCATCTTTCTTTGCGTAACACCTTTTCTTGCGCTGGGATTATTTTTAATTATGACAAAAGCTCATCCGATTTTTGAAAAGGTTTTCAAAATCTATGATCGTTTAAACAACGTTGTTCAGGAAAATCTCCACGGCATCCGTGTGGTAAAAACCTTTGTCCGCGAAAAGTATGAAGAAGAAAAATTCAAATCGGTTTCAAAGGATATTTATGATAATTTCAGCCGTGCAGAAAAAATCTTAGCATTCAATTCCCCCATTATGCAGACCTCTATGTATACCTGCACACTCCTTATTGCGTGGTTCGGGGCAAAGCTCATCTTGATGGGGGATATGTCAAGAGGCGAGCTTGTCAGCATAATAACCTACACAATGCAGATTCTTATGAGCCTTATGAACCTCTCCATGATTTTTGTTATGATAACCATTTCAAAGGCTTCTGCGATGCGTATAACAGAAGTTCTTTCCGAAACCTCGGACATACAAGGCGGCGAAAAAAATCTAATGGAGGTAAAAGACGGCTCTATCGTTTTTGAAAATGTAAGCTTTAGTTACTCCAAAAACGCCGAAGCTCTTTGTCTCAAAAATATAAACTTAGAAATAAACTCAGGGCAGACCATCGGCATCATCGGCCCCACAGGAAGTGCCAAAAGTTCACTTGTCCAGCTTATCCCAAGGCTTTATGACGTGACATCAGGACGAATTTTGGTGGGCGGTGAAGATGTCCGCGACTACAACATCAAAGCTCTTCGCGACAGCGTTTCGATGGTGCTTCAAAAGAACGAGCTTTTCAGCGGTACAATAAAGGAAAATCTCCGTTGGGGAGACGAAAATGCCACCGACGAAGAAATAATAAAAGCCTGCCGGCTTTCCCAGGCTGATGAATTTATCCGCACTTTCCCCGACGGGTATGATACCCACATCGAGCAAGGCGGAAAGAATGTATCGGGCGGTCAGAAACAGCGTCTTTGCATAGCAAGAGCTCTTCTCAAAAAACCAAAAATCCTTATTCTTGACGATTCAACCAGTGCTGTTGACACCCACACCGACAAGCTTATCCGAAAAGCTTTCGCAGAAGAAATTCCAGACACAACCAAGCTTATAATCGCACAAAGAATCTCTTCCATTGAGCACGCAGACAAGGTTATTGTCCTGGAAAACGGCGAAATTGTTGCCTTTGACACACCGAAAAACCTTCTTGCAAACAACGAAATTTACCGCGAAATATACGAATCTCAGCAAAAGGGGGCAGCTAACAATGAGTAGACCACTTCCATCTCCCCGAGGCGGACGTATGATGGGCAGCGGCAGGAAAGCAAAAGACGGAAAGAAAACCCTGAAACGTCTTCTCTCCTGTATCTTCAAAGACTACAAGCTCCACTTTTTTGTAGTCCTCGTCTTTATAATTATCAGCTCACTTGTG
>JAFVTM010000020.1 GCA_017503225.1 Clostridia bacterium | reverse complement strand
TGGATTTCGTATGGCTCCCGAATTCACACTGACCTTGTCGGCACCACACTTTAAACCTCTGTCAAAATCACCAAGTTCATTTATTCCACCGCCAACAGTGAGGGGGATAAAAATCGTTCTTGCCACTTCTTTCAATATATCCGTAAAAAGTGCTCTTTCTTCAAAGGATGCTGTTATATCATAAAAAACCAGCTCATCAGCACCGTTCTCTGAATAATATTTCGCAAGTTCCACAGGAGATGAAACATCCGAAATTCCTTCAAAATTCACACCTTTGACCACCCTGCCGTTTCTTACATCAAGGCAGGGGATTATTCTTTTTGTTATCATTTTGCCACCTCTATTGCCTCCGCAAGCGAAATCGCTTTGGTATAATATGCCTTTCCTATAATCGCACCATAAAGGTCCATTTTTGCAAGAGCTTTTACATCATCAATGGTGGAAACACCGCCTGATGCAACAATGTTCATATCAAATTTTTCCGAAAGCTCTTTGTAAAGCTCACGGTTTGTGCCCTGCATAGCACCGTCTTTTGAAACATCCGTGCAGATAAGGGTTTTTACGCCGATTTTCTGCATCATTTCACAAAACTGGAAGCAGGTATATTCTGATTTCTCTGTCCAGCCTTTTATAGCCACAAAGCCGTCTTTTACATCCACCCCAACAGCAATTTTTTCACCGTATTTCGCAACTGCCTCAATCAAAAATTCTTTGTCATTTACAGCCGCAGTACCCAAAATAACCCTGTCAATGCCTGCATCAATATATTTATCAACAACAGCCATACTGCGAATTCCACCGCCAATCTCCACAAAAAGATTGGTTTTTTCTGCTACCTCGCGAACTATCTCAAGATTCGGAGTGTCGCCGTTTTTTGCGCCCTCAAGGTCAACCATATGTATGCAGGCAGCGCCCTGATTTTCGAATTCATAAGCAATTTCTATGGGGTTTTCGCTGTAAACCGTCATCTTTTCATATTCGCCACGAAGAAGACGTACAGCCTTTCCCTCATATAAATCTATCGCAGGAAAAATCAACATATGTCTCCTACCCCCATTTCGCAAAACGCACGAAGTATACGAAGTCCCACATCACCGCTTTTTTCGGGGTGGAACTGACATCCGCACACATTTTTATCAGCAACTGCTGCAGTAAGTTCCGCGCCATATTCAGCCGTTGCAATAGTGCTTTCATCACATTTTGCTCCATAATATGAGTGAACAAAATAAACGTGGTCGCCCTCATTTATATATTTGAATATCGGATGTTTGTCACCCTTTAAATGAAGTCCGTTCCAGCCGATATGCGGAATTTTAAGATCCTTTGGTATAACTTCGCCAATTGACCTGACTTCGCCCCTTATAAGCCCAAGTCCCTGATGCTCGCCATATTCAAAGCTTTTTTCAAGGAGCATCTGCATGCCAAGGCAAATCCCCATAAGAGGCTTTCCTGATTTGGCTTCATCGATAACCACCTTGTCAAGACCTGTATCCTTAAGTTTCTTTATGGCATCCTCAAATGCGCCAACTCCAGGAAGAATGATTCTGTCCGCCGCTTTTAAGACGTTTTCATCACTGGTAACAACAATTTCCTCGCCGATTGCCTCCATTGAGCTTTTAAGTGAAAACAAATTTCCTACGCCGTAATCCACAATCGCAGTCATCAAAGTACCCCTTTCGTTGACGGAATTTCATTTTCAAAACCGATTTCTTTTGACACCGCTTGTTTAAGGCTTCGGGCAACCGATTTAAAAGCTCCCTCAATGATGTGGTGAGAATTTGTTCCCGCCATTTGAACTATATGAACCGTGCACTGTGCCTCTCTCACAAACGCCAGCCAGAATTCTTCAACCAGCTCGGTATCGAATTCCCCTACCTTTTCTGTTGGGATGCTGAGCTTGTATGAAAGTCCTGAACGTCCTGACAAATCAACTGCCGAAAGAATAAGTGCTTCATCCATGGGAAGCATCATATTCCCATAACGAACAATGCCCATCTTGTCGCCCAGAGCCTCTTTGAATGCTTGCCCAAGACAGATGCCCACATCTTCTGCCGTGTGGTGGAAATCAACATTTGTATCGCCGTCACACTTTATGCTGAGGTCAAATCTTGAGTGCTTTGCAAAAAGTGTCAGCATATGGTCAAGAAAACCACAGCCCGAATCAATGCTGCTCTTTCCGCTTCCGTCAAGGTTTATAGAAAGCTCTATTTTTGTTTCTTTTGTTTCTCTTTTTATTTCACTTGTTCTCATTTATTTTCCTCCAGAATTTCGCTAACTGCCCTGAGGAACGCTTGCATTTGTTTTTTCGTTCCCACGGTTATGCGATTGTATTCCTTTATTCTGTCACCGTCAAAATGCCGCACCAGAATTCCCTTCTCGCGAAGACGGGCATAAATCATTTCCCCTGAAAGTTCCTTGTGCTTTGCAAAAATGAAGTTTGCAGCCGAATCTGTAATTTCAAAATCCATACCCAAAAGCATCTTCTTTGTGTATTCACGGGTTTCGCAAATGGCTTTGCAGTTCTTTTTCGTATAAGCCTCATCTTCCAAAACACCAATTCCTGCCGCCATTGTCATTTTGTTGATGTTGTATGGATTTGTGGAATATTTTATGGTGTTTAAATCCCTTATCAACTCTTTTGAGCCAATTCCAAGTCCAAGTCTTGCCCCCGCCATAGAGCGTGATTTCGAAAATGTCTGTGTAACCAGAAGATTGTCATATTTCTTTGTAAGAGGCACTGCACTTTCGCCCCCAAAATCTATGTAGGCTTCATCAATTACCACAACGTTTTCCTGGTTGCTCTTCACGATTTCTTCAATTTCAGAAAGGCTCAAAGGAATTCCCGTAGGTGCATTTGGGTTGGCAATAAAAATTGTTTTTCCCACGTTCATATAATCACTGATATTTATTGTGAAATCATCCTTTAGGGGAATTTCTTCATAAGGCACATTCAAAAGCTGTGCAAACACCTTGTAAAAACCATATGTAATATCAGGAAAAACCGCAGGGGTGTTTTCATCACAATATGCCATAAAGGCAAAATTCAGAATCTCATCCGAGCCATTTGTAATCAATATCTCATCAGTATCAACGCCCCATATTTTAGCAACTTTTTGTGTAAGAGCCTGACAAGTGGGGTCAGGATAAAGCTGAAGTTCTCTTGCCGCATCAAATGCACATCTCACCGCTTTTTTTGACGGTGAATAAGGTGACTCATTTGTATTGAGCTTGACCAGATCTTTTATCTTTGGTTGTTCGCCCGGGGTGTAAGGTGTAAGGTTGTCAAACTTCTTGCTGAAAAATCTGCTCATTTTATCACTCCTCAATTCTGATTGTCGCACTTTTTGCATGAGCTGTCAAGCCCTCTTTTTCTGCGAAATATGCAACATCCTCCGCCACTTTTTTAAGTGCATCGTGCGTGTAATATGTGTACTGGGTCTTCTTCACAAAGTCATCCACCGACAGCGGACTTGAAAACTTCGCCGTACCACTTGTTGGAAGCGTGTGGTTTGCTCCTGCAAGGTAATCACCCAGAGCCTCAGGACAGTTTCTCCCCATAAAGATTGAGCCTGCGTGTCTCACCTTGTCAAGATAGTCAAAGGGATTGTCCACACAAAGTTCCAAGTGTTCTGGCGCAATCTCGTTTGCAATCTCAATAGCAGCCTCAAGATTTTCTGCCACAATAATTTTTCCATTGTCATCAATGGATTTTCGTGCAATTTCAGCACGTGAAAGCATCGGTATCTGATTTTCAATTTCTTTTTGCACTGCCTCAGCTAGTTCACTGCTGTCTGTCACAAGCACTGCACTCGCCAGAACATCGTGTTCAGCTTGTGAAAGCAGGTCTGCCGCCACATGACGAGGATTGCTCTTTCCGTCAGCAACAACCAGAATTTCGCTTGGTCCTGCTATCATATCGATTGAAACCTTTCCAAAAACCTGTTTCTTGGCTTCCGCCACAAAAGCATTTCCGGGTCCCACGATTTTGTCAACCTTTGGCACACTTTCCGTTCCATACGCAAGAGCCGCAACAGCCTGAGCTCCGCCCACCTTGAATATGCGGTCAACGCCTGCTACCTTTGCTGCCGCCAAAATAACGGGATTAACCTTTCCCTCGCTGTTGGGGGGTGTAACAATAACCACTTCTCCTACCCCTGCAATTTTTGCAGGAATCGAGTCCATCAATACTGTTGATGGATATGTTGCTGTTCCACCCGGAACATAAAGCCCAGCACGGTCAACGGGAATAACCTTTTGACCTGTAACAATTCCATCTGCATCATTTATTATAAAGCTGTTTCTTACCTGTTTTTCGTGGAACCTCTTGATATTTGCCGCGGCAGTTTTTAAGACCTCCAAAAACCTAGGTTCTACCAACGTCAACGCTTCCTCGATTTCCTCTTTGGAAACTTCAAGAGAAGAAAGCTTTGCCTTGTCAAACTTTTCGCAGTATTCAAAAAGTGCCTTATCACCATTTTCTTTTACATTTTCTATTATTTCGGCAACAATTTTTTCTACATCCATTTTGGGAACAACTCTGGAAAAAATATCCCCGTTGTCCACCTCGCCGTATTTAAGTATCTTTATCATTTTATTTTCCGTCCTCCATCTGTTTCATAAGACCGCTCACTATATTCTCAATCTGACTGTTTTTAAACTTAAAGCTCGCCTTGTTTGCAATAAGTCTTGCACTTATGGGAACTATGTCCTCAAGAACGCTCAAATTGTTTTCCTTAAGGGTTGTTCCCGTTTCCACAATGTCCACAATAACATCCGAAAGTCCAAGGATTGGTGCAATCTCAATTGAGCCATTGAGGTGAATTATATCAATTTCACGACCGATTGAGGCATAATAGTTCTTTGCGATATTAGCAAACTTGGTAGCAACTCGAAGCGTCTTCTTGTCACTGCTGCAAAAGTCCGCCTTTCCCGCAACCGCCATTTTGCACTTGCCAAGATTCAAATCAAGGAGTTCATAAATATCCGGCTCATATTCAAGCAAAATATCCTTTCCCGCAACACCGATGTCAGCTGCACCGTGCTCAACATAAATGGCAACATCCGAGGGCTTCACCCAAAAATAACGGATTGCAAGATCTTCATTTTCAAAAATAAGCTTTCGGTTGTTTTCCTTTATTGACGGGCATTCAAACCCCGCATTTTCAAACATCTGATAAACCTTTTCACCAAGTCTTCCTTTTGGGAGAGCAATGTTAAGCACTTTCTTGGTTGTTATGCTTTCGCAGTCTTTTGAATCGTCATCCATTCTTTCAAGCATATCAAGATACACCGCAAATCCCACGGCACCTGATGTGCGGCTCATTTTGGAAAGAAGCTTGTCATACTGACCTCCTGAAAGCACACCACCGGGAACGCCATTGATAAAGCCTTTGAAGGCAACACCGCTGTAATATTTCATGCTGTTTGCCACAGAAAAGTCTATCCGTGCTTTATTCACACAACCATTCTTTGAAAGAACATCCCTAATATCCAAAAGTTCTTTCACCGCAGCAGCAAATCCATCACTTATATTCATGGTCTCAAGTTTTGGCAACACATCTTCAAGGGCACCATAAGTTGACACCAACGCTTTAAGCATTTCACTCTTATCTTCTGAAAGGTTTTCCTTTTCACAAACTTCCAGAACACCTTTCAGGTTTTTCTCACCCAAAAAGTCAAGATATGCACTTCTTCCCTCGGGTGAAAGGTTTACAGACTCAATTACCTCAGAAATAATTCCCATATGAGAAATATCAAGGACAAAATCGTCCGTTATACATTCAAGACTCTTTGCCGCAAGAAGCACAACCTCGGAAACACACTTTTCATCAAGGTCGCCTATACACTCAAGACCTGTCTGCATAATTTCTTTAAAAGCCTTTGTATCGCCGCCTGCACGATAAACATTTTCATTGTAATAGACCTTTTGCACCTTACCCTTTTGGTCCTTGCTGCTTTTCACAATAGACAGTGTAACGTCAGGCTTAAGCGCCATAAGCTTGCCATTCGCATCCGTAAAAGTTATTACATTTTCAGAAACAAGAAAATCCTTGTTTCTGGCATAAAAATCATATTCCTCAAACTTGCTCATGCGATACTTCGTATATCCGTAGTTTTTGTAAAGTTCCCTGAGGCTGAATATAATTTTTTCATCTTTTTCCAAAGTAAAATTCATTTTTCTGTCCTCCATTATCCGAGTCTTTCAATTACTGCCTTATATCCATTACTCCCGTAATTAAGGCATTTATTTACACGGCTGATAGTCGCTGTGCTGGCACCTGTTTCCTTGGATATTTCAACATAGCTTTTATTCTGGCTGAGCATCAAAGCAACCTCAAGCCGTTGTGACATATCCTGAATTTCCTTTATAGTGCATATATCTTCAAAAAAGTTGTAGCATTCTTCTTCATTTTCAAGATTAAGCACTGCCGCTATAAGTCTTCTCATAGCAGGCGTATCCATTTTTCCCATACATAATCCCTTCCCTATTTATTTTACTTTAGCATTTTATCATAGTAAAGTGCTAAAGTCAATAGTTTTTATGAAATTTTTCTGATTTTTCTTATTTATATATTTTGGTAAATATTTTTCGTCAAACTTTAATTGAAAATATCTTTTTTAAATATACAAATAATTTTGGTAAAATTTTTTGAAAAAAGTATTGACAAACGTTATACTTGCTGTTATAATAACTTAGTCGGTCGGAAACGACGCGGCAACCTACCAAATGCGGGTGTAGTTCAATGGTAGAATCTCAGCCTTCCAAGCTGATTGCGTGGGTTCGATTCCCATCACCCGCTCCAGCAGTATTTGCGCCTGTAGCTCAGCTGGATAGAGCAACTGCCTTCTAAGCAGTGGGTCAGGAGTTCGAGTCTCTTCAGGCGCGCCATCTGCTTTTTATGTGGTGGGTATAGCTCAGTTGGTTAGAGCGCTAGATTGTGGCTCTAGAGGCCGACGGTTCGAATCCGTCTATCCACCCCACTTTTTT
>JAFVTM010000019.1 GCA_017503225.1 Clostridia bacterium | reverse complement strand
TTTCACCGTAAAGCATAACTATCTGCTGATATTCCTTTTCCGCTATGGTGTTTTTGAGCTCCAGCGCTTTTCTTTGAGTTATTTCGGGAATTTTTATATTTGATAGTTTTGGTGTCATTTGGGTTATCGGGCTGATAACCGCAAGCACCAGAACAAGCCCCACTACCATTTTTACATACTTTTTCATATTCCCAGCTGTCATAATCATATCACAGACCGCGCCCAGTGCCGTTATCCCTGCAATCCGCATAATCCATTCACGAATTAGTTCCATTTGATAAATCCTCTACCTTCCCAAGAGCACAACGGAATTTCCTGCGTTTATGATTATAGTGAGGATGATAATAAACATCACCGCAACCACAGCAAGAATGGCAAATATTCCTGAAATCGAATCCGCAAATTCCGAAATGCACTTGACTATTCTTTTGTCACATACCATTTGAAGAATTGCCGCACAAAGCCTGAATAAAATCAGGCAGGCGGAAACTTTCACTACGGGAACTGCCACAATCAGTGCCACCGCAATTATCCCGAACACACCTACCGCATTTTTGATTACCACACTGCAGTTCATAACGGTCTCTGCCGTTTCAGAAAGTGCTCCTCCCACAAGGGGTATAAGATTTGATGCCGCAAATTTTGTAAGCTTCAGTGTCAGTCCGTCTGCACTTCCCGAAACAATCCCCTGAAGTCCCATAACCCCGACAAATAAGGTCATCACAACACCTATGCCCCATTTGGTAGTCTTGTTCATAAACTGAACCATTTTTTCGGCGTTCAGGTCTTTCGAAAGATTGTTCACAAGGCTCATCGCAACAGACATCATAATAAGAGGCAAGAACACATATTCAAGCACCCACTGGGTTATTTCGATAACAGCAACAACTGTGACTTCAAAAGTCCCCGCCGAGATAAGTGCCCCGCTTGCTGCCAGTGTTGCCATAGAAATCGGAACCATTGTCCGCATAAACATAGAGAGATTTGAAATAGTCTCCTTTGCACAACCAACCACATCCAAAAAAGTCGCCGCACCTATCCCTGATATGACTATGTAGCACACAAAAAAAGCTGTGTCGGTAGCTCCGTGTCCCTCGAGACTACTTTGGATATTGGTAAGGTAAGTACAAAAAATGCCCATTGCAAAAATAAAAATCAAGCTTTTCAGGCTGTTCCTTATTTCCCCTGCAAAAAGTTTCAGGGCGGCATTTCCTACTGCTTTCAGTGAAAATATATTTTCGCCCTTTGCAAGTCCCGAAAGTATTTCCTCTGTATTGAAGCCTGGCACAAGCTTTTTGATGTCTTTATCTGACACCGAATTAATTGCATCATCCACTTCATTGCCGTATATTTTTACGTACTCACCAATCAAATCAAACTCGCGGGTTTCTGCCCACGCTGTCATCCACACACAAATAAAAATAAACAACAACACAAAAAGCTTTTTCATTTGCAAACCTACATTCTTATCCGAAATTTATTATACGTTCAACCACTTCCATAAAGCTGTAAAGAAGTGGCATTGAAAGAGTTACTATTATTACCTTTCCAAAAAGTTCAATCTTTGACGCTATGGAAGTTTCTCCTGCATCGCGGCAAAGTTCTGCTCCAAACTGGGCGATATAAGCTATCCCTATAACTTTTAGTATCAAAGTAATATATTTTGAATCAAGTCCCACGCGGTTCGATATGTCCGAAAACATTGAAAAGAGTGTTTTTATATAAGGCATAACCGCAATGAAAATTATGGCAGCAGCCGCAAGAGAAATCTGAACCGCAATTTCCGGCCGCCAGTTTTTCAAAAACACTGCAAGGATAGCTGCCGCAATTCCAAGCCCGACTATTTTGAATATATCCATATCCCAAGTCATAGTCCAAACACCGACTTTATGGTTTCAAACAAAAGACTGATCTGCTCAATAACCATAAACAGCACCACCACAAGTCCCGCAAGTGTAGTGAGCATCGCCTGGTCTTCTCTTCCGCTTCTAACCAACAATTGATTGAGAACTGCCACCAGTATTCCTATTGCCGCCACCTTGAATATAAGATCAACACCGTCCAAAGCCTTACCTCCTCATTCGTAATTTTTAAATCAGAATAATCACAATAAAAAATCCTGTTAAAAATCCAAGTCCTCTGTACATCTTTACATTTGTTTTTGCAATTTCTCTTGCTTCATTCTCTGCAATTTTAAGGCGGCTGAGGGTGATTTTTATATTGTTTTTTTCACTTTCTCTGTCGCCGCAGCCCAAGTTTTTCGAAAAGTCCAACAGGATTTTCTTGTCCTCCCAAGTGAGAAAAATTTCATCCGAAAACCTTTGAAATCCTCTTTCCCAAAGCTTTTGCATATCTATGCATTTGTCACTTTCAATACGTTCCCTTATGTAATCAATAATATCTTTCACCCCGCCGCAAGAATTTTTTGAAATTTTTTCAAAAGATTCTTGTAACGGCACAGCAAGAAAATCAATATCGAATTCAAGAAGATTCATGACCTGCTGAAACTCAACCAGCTGACTCACACGTTTTTTGTATGACATTGCAAACAAAATCCCAAGATAACCGCATCCCATCAAGATAAAAACCGCTAAAAAAAGCTTTATCATCTTTTTTCCTGCCTTATCTTTGTTACCTCGCCTAAGATTTTGGTGTTTATTCCTTTCCCCTCTTTTTGAAGAACAATAATCTGCCCAAAGCCTATGTCAGAAAACAGCTGTCTCAGGTTTTCCCTTTTGAGCACCTCTTCGGCGCTTTTTCCATGAGTGCTGGCAATGACAGAAACACCTGTCCCGAAACATTTGAGGACGGCCTCTATGTCCTCTTTTGTTGCTATCTCGTCTGTAACAATAAGCTGTGGCGACATTGACCTCAGCATCATAACCACTGCCTGACTTTTTGGTGCATTTTCAATAACGTCGGTTTGAAGACCTATATCATTCTGGGGAACACCCCTGAAAATCGCCGCAAGCTCGCCTCTGTCATCAGCAAGAGCCGTTTTTATTCCACTGTCGGAAATTTGCCTTGCCAAGTCCCTGAGAACTGTGGTTTTCCCTCCCATTGGTGGTGACACAATCAGGGTATTCACTATCCCGCTGTCTTTTTGTATGTTACCAATTATATAATTCGCTGCTCCCACAACCTCACGGGCTACGCGAATATTGAGAGAGCTTATTTCACGGAAGTTTTCTATTCCGCCTTTGCCGTTTACTGCACGTCCTGCAATTCCTACACGATGACCGCCCTTTATTGTGACAAACCCCTGCTTTATGTCCTCCATAAAGGCATAAACCGAATTTTCACAAATAGCTGTAAATATCTGTCTTACATCACTTTCTTTTACTATGTACGCACCGCCCACAGCAGGGGAAAGCTCACCCTCAGGAGTTATTGTAAAATTCCCGTTTGTTGTTCCGAGTATCAGCGGAAGACGGGACCTTATCCTTATTTCCTGCAACGAATCCTCAAGAATGTTCATACCGCGCCCCAGCATACGCCTTAAATTCTGGGGAAAATAACTCAAAATTTCATTATATCTTGTATTCATATTTCATATCTCCTTTGTGGCTGATACCTAACTATATGACACTTTGTCCGCATTTAGAACATAAAAAAAGAGCCAAAAGGCTCTTTCTCTATATAATATACTTTTCAACCGCATCAAGGAGCGTTATATCTACCAAAGCATCAGCAGTTATTCCGTTTTCTTCATATTGTTCCAAAAACACCTTTCCCGATTCTCTTACTTTGCTCAATACCCCCGCATCACTGTAAGGAATCAAAAGCCTCAATCTTTTTGCTGTTGGTTTTAGCCCCTCTGCTATTACCGACAGAAGCTTTTCAAAGCCGTATCCTGTTTTTGCGGAAATGAACACAGTATCCTTTCCCATAACCGCACCCTTATCAGCCAATACGTCACACTTGTTTGCCACAGTAATCATCGGTATGTCACCGCCCCCAAGTTCACAAATAAGGTCGTGAGTTATTTTTACCTGCTCCTCTGCTACTTTTGACGAAATATCGCATACATTCAGTATGAGGTCAGCGTTTATCGCTTCTTCAAGGGTGGACTTAAATGCCTCCACAAGATTGTGGGGAAGCCTGCTGACAAGTCCTACTGTATCAATAAGCATCACACTTCTTCCGTCGGGAAGTTCCAATGCCCTTGCCGTTGGGTCAAGGGTTGCAAACAGCATATTTTCGGCTAAAACACCTGCCTCAGTCAGTGCATTGAGAAGTGTGGACTTTCCTACATTGGTATATCCTACAATTGCAACTGTGATTATGCCGTCTTTCTTTCGCCTTTTATGTGCATATTCACGCCTCTTTGTGAGTTCTTTGAGGTTTGACTCAAGCTTTTGGATTCTGTTTCTTATATAACGCTTGTCGGTTTCAAGCTTTGCTTCACCAGGACCACGGCTTCCGATTCCACCGCCCTGACGGGAAAGAACTCTGCCCATACCCGAAAGTCTTGGAAGTCGATATTTCAGCTGTGCAAGTTCAACCTGAAGTCTGCCTTCGGCACTCCTTGCCCTTTGGGCAAATATGTCAAGAATAAGGGTTGTGCGATCAATCACGTCCGTATCGGTGGCGTCTTCTATATTTCTCATCTGTGACGCTGTGAGCTCGTGATTGAATATAACCATATCAATCTCATTATTTTTGCAAAAATCCGCAAGTTCAGCGAGTTTCCCCGTTCCTATACAGGTAGCCGCTTCAAAATGACTCGTTTTTTGAACAAATTGGGCAACCACCTCAGCCCCCGCAGTGTCAGCGAGATTCTCAAGCTCTTTCATTGAATAATCGATGTCAAAATCACCCAAGTCAACACTGCAAAGCACCGCCCTTGGCTTTTTGATTTCTTCGTTGTTTTGTATCATCTTCATATCACCGCCTTTAAAGCTCGGACAAACATCCAATAGCACTGTTTAAATCGCACAGGCGATTTGCCTTTTTGACAGCCTTCAAAATCTTTTTTTCTTCGGGGAAATTCTGCACCATATACATCCAGATTTCTTTCAGCTTGTGAAGAGTGTATATCTCGGAACCCAGAACTTTCAGATATCTTTCCTCAAGAAGATTGGAAAAATCCACAAGCTCTTTTGTGGCAAGAGGCTTCCCACCCCTGATTTCCCTGAAAATTGCAGGGTTTTTTATTGCACCTCTGCCTATCATCACACTGTCAAGTCTATCATATTTTTGAATTATTCTTTCATAATCTTTTGCGCTGTATACATTGCCGTTAAAAGAGAGTTTTGTTTTTGCGCCACTATACGCTTTTCCAAAGGACTCTTCGTTTGGAAGATTGTTATAGTATTCCTCCCTGGTTCTTGGATGCACAATCAATTCACTTATGGGATATTTGTTATATATCGAAAGAATTTCATCAAATTCATCGTGGGAATAAAAGCCCGTCCTTGTTTTGACAGAAATCGTCATATCCGTTTTTAAAAAAATTCCGTCAAGAAATCTGTCAAGTGAATCAATGTCACGGAGTGCCCCTGCACCCCGCATTTTTTTCACAACTGTGCCTGACGGACAACCAAAATTTAAGTTTATCTCATTATACCCCAAATCTTTGACTTTTTCAGAGAATCCCCAAAACGCCTCCGTATCATTGCAAAGCGCCTGAACAACCAAATTTGTCTTATTTTTTTCGGGCAAAATATCCCTCAATGATTTGAGGCTGATTTTTTCGTTGGCAGTCGGCGTAATAAACGGAGAAAAGTATTTGTCACACTCCCCGAACATTTCGCTGTGTGCATTTCTGTATGTATATGTAGTTATCCCCTCAAGCGGTGCAAAATAAAGTTTCATCAAATTCTCCTGTTTTTATCATTTTAAAAAATCTTCTCTCAAAGGTGTGAATGTATCAAGAAGAATCCCCTTTTTGAGACACCTGCATCCATGAGGAACATCTGGCAAATCGTATAAGGTATCTCCCTTTTTTACAATCCTTGTTTCATCCCCTATTGTGAATTCAAACTCGCCTTCCACCACATATGTCGTTTGGGTATGAGGATGTGTATGCATCGCCCCCACAGCACCCTCTTCAAAACTCACCTCTACATGCATAAGCTTGTCACCGTATGCAAGGATTCTTCTTTTTACTCATTACCCAAATCTTGTACTTCACAATCTTCCCAAAAAACAAAAGGGTTATTTTTTCTTTCACTCAATTTAAACATATCCTTTTTATAAAAAGTCACAAAGCCTCACTTAAATACGTGTGAAATTCCATTTTCATGAACTGATTTTTGCATCTTCCTCATCACTGTTTTACATGATTCTTTATATACCAAACTTGAAAATTTCCTCAAGCTCGTTTTTTTCAATTTTAACATCCGCGCCATTTAATGAATCCTCAATCTGCGCCACTCGGCTTCCGCCTATTACAGGAAAAACCTCTGGAATTTCAAAGCTTGAAAAAGCTCCGCAAATAATGGCTGCAATACTTGCGTCATATTTCATTGAGAATTTTTTCAGCGTATCAAGCCGATTCAGATTTTCTTCGCATAAATAACGTTTTTTTGCTTTTTCAGAAATGGCACCTTCTCCCTGTTCTGCCATTTTTGAGAAAAAGCCTTTTGCCTGAGATGAATATGCAACAACAGGCATATTGTTCTTTTTGTAGAATCCAAATTCCTTTTCATCCATTCCAACAAGCCCTGTTCTTTCTCCAAGGCAATATGCAGGATTAAATCGTATCTGACTTGCCGAAAAGCCCATAAGCCCATTATTTTGGGCATATTTATTCGCCGCAGCAATTCTTTCAGATGTCCAGTTTGATGCTCCGAACTTAGTTATCTTGCCGGATTTAACAAGACGGTTCATCGTATCTATTATCTCCTCTACTGGTTTTTCTTCATCATCTCTGTGAAGCCAGTAAAACTCTATCGCATCACACTTCAAAGCCTTGAGGCTCGCATTCAAATCAGAACATATCTCAGTCTCATTTATCCTCGGATTTTCTCCTGCATCCACATCATAATATCCGCCTTTCGTGGAGACAATCATTTCAGTTGCCCCTCTCGACAGAATCCATTCTCCCACAATTTCCTCAGCTTTTCCATTGGCATAAAGCCTTGCTGTATCAATGTGAGTTCCCCCCATTTCGCGAAATCTATCCATCATAGAGAACGCTTCTTCTTTACTTATTCCATCACCGAAATAAGCCGTTCCCAAAATTATTCTTGAGCTTTTTCGCCCAAAACAATCAGAATATCTCATGTTCTTCCTCTTTTCTATACTTATTCAAAATTTATTATCCTATTTCCCTTATATCTAAGCATTCCCTTATCTTTGAGGCTATAACTATTATACGAAAACTCTGAAACATCAAAAGAAAGTTTTTCGTTTTTAGTTTTAAAAACCACAACATATCTCTCTCGTTTGAATGTCCCAGGATGCCTGGTGACCGTGTTGGACTGATATTTATCAACCACTTCCGCTTTAACAGTTTTTACAGGAGCATATCTGTTCCATACCAGTTTTTTTATAATAAGAAACCAGAACAGAAATAGCAAAACTATCCATAATATCGCAATAACTTTATCCATCATACCTCCTCATTTTTGATAATGTATTTTATGCATTAAAATTGTTTATGTACAGTATAACATATCCCCATTTTAAAAGCAACCACTCTGCCACATAAAATGCCAAAATAAAGCAATTTAGTCATCTATTTTGAGAGGATTTTAAGTGAAATTTAATTCTTAGCCTATAACCTTTCTAAAAAATCATAAAACAAAATCTTTCATGAACACCATAGACATATTTTTAACAACCTAAAACTTTCCACAGCAAAATTTAACAAATTTTTCTTGATAATGTTAAAATATTCCTTTTTTATTTTAATTCCGCGGTTTTGACTGTGGATAACTTTGTGGATAACGTGAATTGTAACAATTATGTAAACTTTGAAATGTATACAATTTTTTGTTTTTCCTGCAGTTTTTTATCGTTTATTTTTATATTGCTCAAAACTTGACAAAGAAGAGATTTTTGTATAAAATATTATGGTATTATGTTTATTTTTGGAGGACATATTTTATGGGACTTACACTTGCACAAAAGATTATTAAAAATCACCTGGTTTCAGGGGAAATGATTGTCGGTCAGGAAATAGGAATCAAGATTGACCAGACTCTTACTCAGGACGCTACCGGAACAATGGCATATCTTGAATTTGAAGCTATGGGCGTTCCCCGGGTAAAGACCGAAAAATCGGTTGCATATATTGACCACAACACCCTGCAAAGCGGTTTTGAAAATGCAGATGACCACCGTTTCATCGGAAGTGTCTGCAAAAAACACGGCATATACTTTTCACGTCCGGGGAACGGAATTTGTCATCAGGTTCATCTTGAACGTTTCGGTAAGCCCGGAAAAACACTGATAGGCTCTGACAGCCACACACCCACAGGCGGCGGTATTGGTATGCTTGCAATTGGCGCCGGCGGTATGGATGTCGCTGTTGCTATGGGCGGCGGTACATACTATATCACTTGTCCCAAAATCGTAAAGGTAAACCTCACAGGAAAGCTTTCACCTTGGGTTGCAGCAAAGGATGTAATTCTTGAAGTCCTGAGACGTCTTTCAGTAAAAGGCGGAGTTGGAAAGATAATCGAATACACAGGCGAGGGCGTCAAGACTCTTTCTGTTCCCGAGCGTGCCACAATCACAAACATGGGTGCAGAGCTTGGTGCTACCACCTCTATCTTCCCCTCAGACGAAATTACTCTTGAGTTTTTGAAAGCTCAGCAAAGAGAAGAAGATTTCACACCTCTTTCAGCAGACAGTGATGCTGTATATGATGAAACAGTTGAAATCAACCTCAGCGAGCTTGTTCCCCTTGCAGCGTGTCCTCATTCACCTGATAACGTGAAATCCGTTGCAGAAATCGGCGAAATGAAAATTGACCAGGTCTGCATCGGCTCTTGCACAAACTCTTCGCTTCTTGATATGCTGAAAGTTGCATACATCCTGAAAGGAAAAACTGTTCATCCCGATGTTTCGCTTTCTATTGCACCGGGCTCAAAACAGGTTCTCAATATGCTTGCTGATTGCGGTGCACTTTCTGATATGATTGATGCCGGCGCAAGAATTCTCGAAAGCGCCTGCGGTCCTTGTATCGGTATGGGACAGTCACCCAATTCCGGCGGAATTTCACTCAGAACATTTAACCGTAACTTCGAGGGTCGAAGCGGCACAAAAGACGGACAGATTTATCTCGTTTCACCTGAGCTTGCCGCTGCTTCTGCTCTTTCTGGTGTCCTCACCGACCCACGCACTTTGGGGGATATGCCAAAATTTGAAATTCCTGAAATTTTCACCATAAACGACAATATGGTTGTTCCTCCCGCCTCCGCTGAAGATATGGACAGCGTTGAAGTGCTCAGAGGACCAAACATAAAGCCGTTCCCTGTATCCGAGGCAATGAGCGACGAAATCACAGCAAAATGTAGTCTCAAGGTTGGCGACAATATTACAACAGACCACATTATGCCTGCTGGTGCCAAAATTCTTCCTCTTCGTTCAAACATTCCGAAGATTTCAGAGCACTGCTTCACAGTTTGCGATGAAAAGTTCCCAAGCCGTGCCCTTGAACTTGGAAAGAGCATAATCGTTGGCGGTCTCAACTATGGTCAGGGTTCATCCCGTGAACATGCAGCTCTCGCTCCCCTTTATCTTGGTGTCAAGGCTGTAATCGTGAAATCATTTGCCAGAATTCATATGGCAAACCTCATAAATGCAGGCATTCTTCCTCTTACCTTCCAGGACGAGGCTGATTATGACCGAATTGACCAGATGGACGAGCTACAGATGTGCGAACTTGAAAATATAATAACAAACGAAGACGAACTTACCATAACAAATATTACAAAAGGCTTTGACTTTAAAGTAAAAGTTGATTTGTCAGAGCGTCAACGTGCAATGATTAAGGCAGGCGGATTGCTTAACTACACAAGAGAATCTTCAAAATAGAATCGGGAAAGGAAAATACAAAATGGAAAAAATCAAAATGACCACCCCTCTCGTTGAGATGGATGGAGACGAAATGACAAGAATAATCTGGAAGATGATAAAAGACATCCTTATTCTTCCTTACGTTGATCTTAAATCAGAATACTATGATTTGGGTCTTGAATACAGAAATGAAACAAATGACAAAGTTATATTTGACTCAGCTTACGCCACAAAGAAATACGGTGTTGCGGTTAAATGTGCTACAATCACTCCAAACGCAGATCGCGTAAAGGAATACAACCTCAAGGAAATGTGGAAATCACCAAATGGCACAATCCGTGCAATCCTTGACGGAACTGTTTTCCGTGCCCCCATCATTGTAAAGGGCATTACCCCCTACATTCCTACATGGACAAAACCCATTACCATTGCCCGTCACGCATATGGTGATGTTTACAAAAACACCGAAATGCAGGTTGAAGCAGGTTCAAAATGTGAACTTGTCTGCACAGACAAAGACGGAAACGAAATCCGCCAGACCATTCACGAATTTGGTGAAAGCGGCGGTATCATCCAGGGTCTTCACAATATCGACCAGTCAATCGGAAGCTTCGCACGTTGCTGCTTCAATTATGCCCTTGATACAAAACAAGACATCTGGTTTGCTACAAAAGACACCATTTCAAAGAAATATGATCACAGATTTAAAGACATTTTCAACGAAATTTTTGAAGCTGAATATAAAGAGAAATTTGATGCAGCTGGCATTGAATATTTCTACACTCTTATCGACGATGCTGTTGCACGTGTTGTACGTTCTGAGGGCGGCTACATCTGGGCTTGTAAAAACTATGACGGTGACGTTATGTCGGACATGGTGGCTACGGCCTATGGCAGTCTTGCAATGATGACCTCTGTCCTGGTATCTCCTGACGGAACTTATGAATACGAAGCTGCACACGGCACAGTTCAGCGTCACTATTACAAGCACTTAAAAGGCGAAGAAACCTCTACAAACAGTGTAGCAACACTTTTTGCCTGGACAGGTGCACTTCGCAAAAGAGGTGAACTTGACGGACTTTCTGACCTTGTTAATTTTGCTGACAATCTCGAAAAAGCTACCATCAAAACCATTGAAGACGGCATAATGACAGGAGACCTTTATCTCCTTTCAAACCTTGAAAACAAGAAAAAAGTTAATACAGAAGAATTTTTGCTTGCAGTAGGTGACACATTAAAAGCAATGCTTTAATTTCTTATTTATTTGCCAAAAACGGAGGAAATCTAATGGAAAAGTCAGTATCATCATCGGTTATCAAGCGTCTGCCAAGATATTATAGATATTTGGGCGAGCTTCTCAGCCTTGGAATTGAGCGTATATCATCAAAAGAACTGAGCCAGCGTATGGGAATAACCGCTTCACAGATACGTCAGGACCTCAACTGTTTCGGGGGTTTTGGTCAGCAGGGATATGGTTACAACGTTGAATACCTTTATGGAGAGATTGCAAAGATTTTGGGACTTGATTTCAAATATAAAGCAATCCTCGTAGGTGTGGGAAACATTGGTCATGCCCTTACCCAAAATACCAACTTTGAAAAACGCGGTTTCAACCTTGTGGGCATTTTTGATACCGACCCCCAGAAAATTGGTATGAAAATTCAGAACCTTACCGTTTTGGACTATAAAGAAATCAAATCATTCATTGAAGCAGAATGTCCCACTATGGCAATACTTTCTGTTCCACGGGCTGTTGCAAATCAAGTTGCAAACGAACTTTATGACATGGGAATCAAAGCATTTCTCAATTTCTCCTATGCAGAGCTTGCAAAAAGGGACGACGTGGTGGTTGAAAATATCCACCTTGGTGATAGCCTGATGAGGCTTTGCTACAAAATTTCCGAAAAGAACAAAGACGAGGTTTGATTTTATGCGTGTTTTCGCCCTTGTAGGTAAGTCTGGAACGGGAAAGAGTTTTCATTGCACCGAGCTTGCCCGTGAACATAACATTGAAGCTATTATTGATGATGGTCTGCTTATTTCAGGGAACAAAATTCTTGCAGGAAAATCCGCCAAGCACGAAAAAACCAAGATGGCATCTGTCAAATCTGCAATTTTCGCCAATGACCGTCATGCCGAGAGTATAAAATCCGCTATAAAGAAACATCAGGTAAAATCTGTTCTTGTTCTCGGCACATCCGACCGTATGATTTTTGAAATTGCGTCCCGTCTTGAGCTTCCTGACCCTGAGAGAATTTTCCAAATTGAAGAGCTGGCTACTCCTGATGAAATATGCACCGCGAAAATTATGCGTGAAAAACACGGAAAACATATTATCCCCGCTCCCGTTTTGGAGGTAAAAAAACAATTTTCGGGGTATTTTCTAAATTCTCTTATACTCCCTGAAAAACGTGACCTTTCCCTTGAGAAAACGGTTATGCGACCTACTTACAGCTATCTTGGAAGTTTCAGGATTTCGCCGAAAGTTATTGCCGAAATTTGCAGATATGAGTTGTCGCAGATTCCTGAGGTTGTGGAAATTTTCAAAATTCAAAGCTATTCGGATATAAACGGTTATATCGACATTTCCGTTGAAATTTCCCTTCGTTATCCTTGCAACGTTCCCGATGTTTCATCCCGGATTCAATCGGTTCTCGGAGACGCTGTTGAACACAGCACCTCTATTATTGCAAAAAACATAAACGTATTTATTAAATCACTGGTTTCAAAATCCTAAAGAAAGGATTTAAAATTTTATGATAAAGCTTTATAACATTGACCACTTAAGCCTTGACGAAACCTTTCTCTGCGGACAATGTTTTCGTTGGGAAAAGGATGAAAATGGCGTGTTTTGGGGCGTTGTGAAAAATCACGCCGCAAAAATGTACTATCACGATGAAAATACAATTTATCTTGAAAGTTCAAACCCGGACCTGATTTTCTGGAGCAGATATCTGAGCTTTTCAAGTGACTATAACGTAATTGAAGAAACCTTATGGAAAAATGAACTTCTTCGTCCCTCCATTGAAAGAGGTCGAGGAATAAGAATTCTCCGGCAAGACCTTTGGGAAACCATTGTAACTTTCATAATTTCTGCAAACAACAACATTCCCCGAATAAAGAAAATTGTTTCAGCACTTTGCGAGAACTTTGGTGAAAAAATCGAGTTTGATGGCAAAACATTTTTTGGTTTCCCCACTCCTGAAGCTCTGGCAAAGCTCACCGTAGATGATCTGAAAATTATTCGTGCAGGTTTTCGCGACAAATATATCCTTGACGCCGCAAAAAAAGTAGCATCAGGAGAAACTTCTCTTGATGCAATACAGACTATGAGCGACAAGGACGCCAAGAAAGAGCTTATGAAAATAAATGGTATAGGCAGCAAGGTTGCTGACTGTGTTCTCCTTTTTGCTCTTGGAAGATACAAAACTTTTCCTCAGGATGTATGGATAAAACGTATTCTTGCTGACCTTTATGGAGTTGATGAAAAGGACATCCCCTCCTTCGCTGAAAAAACCTTTGGAAATTTCGGTGGTGTTGCCCAGCAATATCTTTATTACTATTACGCAATAGAAAAAGAGAATATTGCCATTTGACCGAGCTTTGAAAGGAATGATTTTTATATGAATGTTTCAGAAGCATTGAAAGAGCGCCGTACGATCAGAAAATTTAATCAAAAGCCTCTTCCAGAAAAAGATGTTCTTGAGCTTGTTGAATATGCAAGGCTCTGCGCTTACCCCGCAAATCTGCAGCCCCTTAAATTTGCAGTAATTCAGGACAAGGAAGTATGTGACAAAATCTTCCCTAACACAAAATGGGCCGGGTATCTCCCTGACGGAACGCCAAAAGAAAATGAGCGTCCCACCGCATATATTGCTGTCCTTGGCGACAAAACCATCAAAGATTCTTTTGAGGTAGAATCCGGTGCGGCGGTTACCTCAATGATGCTTGGTGCCCTTGAAAAAGGTATTGTAAGCTGTTGGATTGGCGCGCTCACCCGAGAACCCATTATGGACATTCTTTCCCTTGATCAAGAGCGTTTTTCACTTCTTTATCTCCTTGCTCTTGGCTATCCTGCACAGGAAAGCACGATATGCGAATTTTCTGGTAGCATTAAATATTTTGAGGACGAAAATAAAAAAATAAACGTTCCAAAACGTTCATTTGAGGAAATTCTTATTTTCAAAAAATAGTTTTATTGAAACAAAAAACCTTGCAGCACTTAAGGCTGCAAGGTTTTCTTTATCTCTGAATATTTTTTCAACGTCTCGCCAAGTCTTTTGTCAAAATTAACCTTTCTGTCATACTTTTCACCACAAACACATTCCGCATAAAAGGAATAGCTTTTCACCCTACCATCTGTAATCTGAAACAATGGTCTTTGGCACCTGCGACAAATATTCACATTGAGGTTTGTCTTTGGCATTTTGTTTACACTTTTGGTAATATCATTTTCGTGTCCGCCTTTGATGATTTCAATCTTTCCATAATTCCCGCAGGTGCAAACAAGCGCAATATTGATATAATTATATCCTCGCTCGTTTATGCTGCCAAGAATTTTTTCGCAAGTCTCGCAAAAGACCAGACTCCCGTTTGGATGAAGCGGATGAATCCCGTTTACTTTACGGACTGTACGCTTCATTTTGCAGGACTGACACTCTTTTCTTTGAGAACAACGTCATGAGCGCCGCCCTCTACTATACTTGTAGCAGAAACAAGAGTCATTTTTGCATTCTTTTGGAGCTCAGGGATACTGAGAACGCCACAGTTACACATTGTTGACTTAACCTTGTTAAGTGTGAGTGCAACGTTATCCTTGAGGCTTCCCGCATAGGGAACATATGAGTCAACACCTTCTTCAAATGAAAGCTTCTGAGCACCACCCATATCGTATCTCTGCCAGTTTCTTGCACGGGCAGAGCCTTCGCCCCAATATTCCTTCATATAATTTCCGTTAACAGAAACCTTATTTGACGGGCTTTCGTCAAACCTTGCAAAGTATCTGCCAAGCATTACAAAGTCAGAACCCATAGCAAGAGCAAGTGTGATGTGATAGTCGTGAACAATTCCTCCATCAGAACAGATAGGAATATAAATTCCTGTTTTTTCAAAGTATTCGTCTCTGGCTGCAGCAACCTCCTGAACAGCTGTTGCCTGACCTCTGCCTATACCTTTTTGTTCACGTGTGATACAGATTGAGCCACCGCCAATACCGATTTTGATAAAGTCAGCACCTGCTTCTGCAAGGAACATAAATCCCTCGCGGTCAACCACGTTTCCTGCACCAACCTTTACGCTGTCGCCATACTTATCACGGATGAACTTAAGAGTTCTTGCCTGCCATTCAGAAAATCCCTCTGATGAGTCGATGCAAAGAACGTCTGCACCTGCTTCAATCAGCGCCGGAACTCTTTCTTCATAGTCACGGGTGTTTATTCCCGCACCAACAACATATCTTTTTGAGCTGTCAAGAAGCTCCATTGGGTTTTCTTTGTGAGCATCATAGTCCTTTCTGAAAACAAAAGCCACGAGTCTCTGTTTGTCATCAACGATAGGAAGTGAATTGAGCTTGTTGTCCCAGATAATATCATTTGCAGCCTTAAGGGTTGTGCCCTCAGGTGCATATATAAGCTTTGAAAAAGGCGTCATAAACTCTTCAATCTTTGTGTTTGGATTCATACGGCTAACGCGATAGTCACGCGGTGTAACAATACCCAAAAGTACACCCTCTGCTGTGCCGTCTTCGGTAACTGCCACAGTATTGTGACCTGATTTTGCACGAAGCTCCAAAAGATCAGCAAGGGTCTGGTCAGGTCTTATGTTTGAATCGCTTGCCACAAAGCCTGCCTTGTGGTTTTTAACACGTCTCACCATAGCAGCCTCGTCCTCTATGCTTTGAGAACCGTAAATAAATGAAACACCACCCTCTTTTGCAAGAGCAATAGCCAGCTTTTCTCCTGAAACAGACTGCATAATAGCAGAAACCATAGGGATATTCATAGTTATTGCAGACTCCTCACCCTTTTTGAACTTAACCAAAGGGGTTTTGAGACTTACATTGCTTGTCATACATTCCGCAGAAGAATAACCGGGAACAAGCAAATATTCGCTGAAAGTATGTGAAGGTTCATTAAAATAATATGCCATTTTCAAATTCTCCTATCTCTTTATTGTATATCAAAATATTATATACCTTTTTCCGTCAAAAATCAAGTACTTATGACATTTAATTTATAAATTCAGTGCCGCATAAACTGTATTTCTCACTCTGTTGTTAATAAACGGCGCCTGAGAATTCAGCATGTGCTGTGAGTAAAATATTGAAAGCTCATTTTCGGGGTCAATAAACGCAATGGACCCTGCCGCACCATCCCAACCAAATTCGGATGTTGTTCCAACTGCGCCTCCTTTGGCAATGTCTGACAGTTTTTTAACGCCAAGACCATATGTATAACCCGCAAACTGTGGCCAGTCGAAGCCCGGAATTCCATAAGGTGTCATCTGGTCTTCGGCAAGAAGTCTTATAGCACCCTTTGACAAAATTATCTCGCCATTTGGGCACATACCATAATTCGCAAGTGCGTCTGCAAACTTAGAATAATCAGAGGCACAAATCGCAAGACCCGCTCCGCCGCTTTCATAATTTTCGCCAAGCTGATACATTACATCCTTGCCAATATTTTTCCAGCAACCGTCACCGCTTGGAGCCGGAATCAAAATATCATTCTGGTCGCATTTTTCATTGGGTATAAACTCATACTGCTCAGCTATTTTATCTTTTACGCTTTGAGGACGCGTGTAAGAAATATTGGTAACACCAAGAGGCGCAAAAATATTTTCCTTTACATATTCACTGAATTTTTTGCCCGAAATAACTTCAACAGCCCCAGCCAGAACATCGTGACAAAGGCTATATGCCCAACGGCTTCCCGGCTGAAAATGAAGCGGTTCTGTGGCAAGACCTTTTATTGCATCAAGTGTGTCCATCTTGCCGTTTGTCCATTCTTTTGCGCGTTTTAACCCTTCACTGTTAAGATTATAGCTAAATCCCGCTGACATTGTAAAAAGATGACGCATTGTTATGGGTTTTTCTGCCTTTACTATCTCGCCGTTTTCATTTTTGACATACATATCCTTAAATTCAGGAATAACACTATAAAGAGGATCATCAAGAAGAAATAATCCTCTTTCCAAAAGCTGAAGTGCTGAAACAACTGTAACCACCTTTGAACAGGAATACATATTAAGTGTTTCTTCCCCAGTCATAGGAATTTTGTTTTCAAGGTCAGCATAACCTGCGCTATATTTAAATATTTCTTTTCCGCCTTGCTTTACAACTATTGCCGCACCGGGAATTCTCCAGTTAGTAAATCTGTCAAGCAATTCTTTGATTAACTCAAACCGCATATAATCTATCTCCTAATTACCTTTTTGAAAGAATTCTTTTTTCACAAATTAAAATCAAGAGCATACGACAGCCGTATACTCTTGAAAAATCAATTATCTCTGAACTCTGCCTGAGCCATCGCCGCCGGCAAGCTTTTCAACTTCGCTTACTGACACACGGTTGTAGTCACCCTCAACAGAATGCTTGAGTGCAGATGCTGCAACAGCAAATTCAATAGCATCTTTTGATGATTTGCCGCTGAGAAGTGAATAAATGAGTCCGCCGCCGAATGAGTCACCGCCGCCTACACGGTCAACAATGTGGAGATGATATGACTTTGAGAAATAATAATCTTCTCCATCATACAGCATGCCTGCCCAGTCATTGTCACTTGCAGAAATTGAAGTGCGGAGTGTAATTGCAACCTTTTCAAAGCCGAACTTGTCAGCAAGCTGTTTTGCTACACTCTTATAGCCTTCGTGGTTAAGCTTCCCGCCGTAAATATCTGTACCTTCTGCTTCAATGCCGAATACATCCTTTGCATCTTCTTCATTTGAGATGCAAACATCAACATACTGGCAAAGGTCTGTCATAGCAGCTCTTGCTTCATCACGTGTCCAAAGCTTTCCGCGATAGTTGAGGTCGCAGGAAATCTTTACACCTTTAGCTTTTGCAGCTTTGCAGGCATCCTTGCATATTTCAACAACATTAGGACCGAGTGCCGGTGTAATTCCTGTAAAGTGGAACCAGTCAGCACCTTCAAAGATTGCATCCCAGTCAAAATCAGCCTTGTCAGCCATCTGGATTGCAGAATACTTTCTGTCATAAATACAAACACTACCACGCTGTGACGCGCCTTTTTCAAGGTAGTATATACCAACTCTTTCGCCGCCGCGAACAATTTTCGAAGTGTCCACGCCAAAGTATCTGAGGCTGTCAACAGCCGCCTGACCAATAGCGTGCTTTGGAAGCTTTGTAACATAGCTTGATTCTAATCCATAATTTGCAAGTGATACAGCAACGTTTGCTTCACCACCGCCGAATGTCGCCTGCATCTGATCATTCTGAAAAAATCTGTAATATCCGTTTGGCGCAAGTCTTAACATAATCTCGCCAAATGTAACAACTTTCTTTGCCATTTTAAAATCTCTCCTTTAAAATTCTTATTTGGCTCTTGCCTTTTTGATGTTTTCAACAAATTTCTTTGCTGTTTCTGTAATAGCTGCATAATCTCCGGTCTTTGCGCCTGCTGTGAGAGCACCGCCTGCACCGCAAGCAACGGCGCCTGCCTTAATCCATTCGTCAACATTGTCAACAGAAACACCGCCTGTGGGCATCATTCTTGCCTGAGGAATGGGTCCGTTGATTGCCTTGATAATCTTCGGCCCGAACACTTCGCCGGGGAATATCTTGATGATGTCAGCCCCTGCTTCCATAGCCGCAACAACCTCTTTGATTGTCATGCAACCTGGCATATAAGGAACTCTGTAACGGTTACAGAGTTTTGCCGTCTTCTCGTCAAAATAAGGGCTTACTATGTACTGCGCACCGGCAAGGATTGCAATTCTTGCGGTTTCCGAGTCCATAACTGTACCTGCGCCAAGGATAATTTCATCTTCTGTATACATTTCATAAAGTTCAGCGATTACCTTGTCAGCGTGGGGAACAGTGAAAGTAAGCTCAATTGCGGGAACGCCGCCTGCAATACATGCATCAGCAATTTTCTTTGCCTGGTCAGCACTTTCAGCGCGAACAACCGCAACAATACCAACATCTGTTATTTTTTGAATTACCTGTTCTTTTAACATTTTTTCATCCTCCCAAATTATTTAAAAGTATATTTTACATAAAGAAACGCTGTGCATTACAAGAACAAATGTTCTGGATAAGTTCTTTAAGAATTTCCTCATTGTCAGTAAACATTTCATCCTCAACCCACTGTCCGACAATATTACAGAGAATTCTTCTGAAATATTCGTGACGGGGATATGACAAGAAACTTCTTGAGTCTGTGAGCATGCCAACAAAAGTAGCAAGAGCGCCCTCGTTTGCAAGGCACTTTATCTGATCTTCCATGCCATCCTTGGTATCAAGGAACCACCAAGCAGAACCAAGCTGAATTTTGCCAGGGATTTCATCGCTCTGGAAACATCCCATAAGTGTCGCCATGGTGATGTTGTCCTTATTGTTAAGTGAGTAGAGAATTGTTTTGGGAAGTGCACCCATTTTTTCAAGATGATTCATGAAACCTGAGAGCTTCTTGATTTCAAGAACGTCAGCTACACAGTCAAAACCAGTATCGGGACCAAGCTTTTCAAACATTCTTGTATTGTTGTTTCGAAGTGCACTTGCGTGAATCTGAAGAACGATGTTTCTTCTTGCATATTCTTCACCAAGCCACAAAAGAAGTGCCGTCTTATATTTTTCGGCATCTTCAGCTGATACCTTTTTGCCCTTGAGAGCAGTCTTCAAAATCTTGTCCACTTCTTTGTCGCTGGCTACCAGATAAGGCATATTTTCAACAGCGTGGTCAGATGCTCGACATCCCATTTCACAGAAGAAATCAAGTCTTGCCGAGAGAACGTCTTTGAGATCTTCATAAGACTTAATCTCCTGTTCTCCAACTTCTGAAAGCTTTTTTATGTATTCGCAAAAACCGTCAAGGTCAATATTCACAGCCTTGTCCGGACGGAATGTGGGAACAACCACCGTATCAAAATCTGCGAGTTCTTTGATTTGTTTGTGATATTCAAGACTGTCAACGGGGTCATCGGTTGTGCCGATGAGTTTGACATTTGAGCGCTTGATAACCTTTCTTGTTGTGAAATCACCGCTTGTAATAATCTCGCTTGTTTTTTCCCAGATTCTGTCTGCACTTTCTTCAGT
>JAFVTM010000018.1 GCA_017503225.1 Clostridia bacterium | reverse complement strand
GATTTTAGGGAATTTACAGAAAAAGTGTTACGTAGCCGTTTTGAGAAATGATGTATTGAAAAATGAAAAATATTCAAGAGGGGAGGGGGACGGATTTTTATCATAAAACAATTCACTTTTGATTTTATTTGTGTAAAAGCTCCGCCGGAGAAGAGGCGGATTTCATAAAAACAATAAAAAAGTCAAGAAAAAAACGGAAAAAATAAAAAAATGACTTGAAAAATAAGAAAATGAAGTGTATATTATAACATCATCAATAAAGATGATATCCTTAATAAGGGCGTATAGCTCAGTTGGTTAGAGCGTCACGTTGACATCGTGAAGGTCGTAGATTCGAGTTCTACTACGCCCACCATCCTTCGCTAAAGCTACGGATGGCAGGCCGCAAGGTTTGCTATCCGTAGATTTTTTTTGCGAAAGCAAAAAGAGGAGCGAAGCAACTGCGAAGGATGCCGCGGCGTAGAGGAGCGTCAGCTCCCGAAGCCGGGCAATGCGGCACAGATTTACAGCGATTTTCTTCCGTGGCTGTTCTCTCAATAAAGAACGACACAGCCTCTCAAAAGTGTGTGTTTGAATAGAACTCTCCGGAATTTAAAGGTCGGCGACCTTTATGCTCTCTGCTTTATGCAATACTTCAAAGATTAGATAGTTACAGAAACACACGGTGCAACAGAGCTGAAAAACAGAGAATTTCCCAGCCGACTTTTGCAAAGACCTTTACGAAAAACTGTGAAAAATTCTTAAAAAAACTGATTTGCAGCTTCATTTACAAAATATCTTGACATTTTCTTTTATATATGGAAACGCAGACTATGTTTGCTGCGGAATAAAAATTCAAGAAAGGCAAATTGTTATGGAGCTTGATCAAATCATACAAATGCTCAAGGGAAAAACGGAAATCAAACTTGTAAAATTCATTTCAGACAAAGGCCCCAACAGCTGTGAAGATTGTCTTAAACATCATGGAGAAGTTTTTCAGCTTGATGATCCCGAAAAACCGGAACTGCCTATTCATCCAAACTGCCGGTGTAAATATGAGTTGCTGACTCCGAATGAGGTTGCCTCATATCAGGGCGAAGTGCAAAAAATCAAAACACAGCTCATAAATTATGGAAACCGGATTGCTGCTCAAGCAGTTCAACTGCTGTCAGAATGTGAAAAAGAGATAAAAACTCATACCGTAACACATACTGCCAATGCCGTTGTGACTGCACTGCCCGCTGTTTATCAAACAATGAAGGTGATTGAAAAAGGTAAAGCTCTTGAAGAACAAGTAAGCTCAACAGTCGCAAGTGCAAAGCTGACAGCAATGACCACAGCTCTCCAAATAACAATGACTGCTATGCAAAAAATCAATCAGGCCGCAGAAGTTGTACATAAAGAAATGGAAAAAGCAGGAATTTTTGAGTTTGCCAGAGAGTTCAATTCGTGGCTGAATATTGGAGAAGAAGTAAAAAATTGTCTAAAAAACTTGCATTACAACAGACTTGCGCTCCGGGAACAGCAACTTCACGTTTTACCCAAGTCCCCTGAAGAAGCAATAAAACAAGGTTTTGTTAAAGCTCCTTTGAGCCAAAACTTATATCACAGGAATAAAGGACAAACAGGAAATGAAAAATTTTATCACCTCAAAACAGGACAAGAAGTTGTCTTTAATGAAAAAGGAGATGTTGTAACAGACGTGGAAAACATCGGAACAAAAAATTATGGTACTGATCCTGTTAGCCTGGAACATTTATTTAAGGATGTTTTGACCTACTATCTCTTGACTAACTCTCCAACTGACAAGACGCCTTTTATTGATAGAGCGGCAGGCCCTGAAGTGGGGAATCAAGTAAGAAATTTTATAGAAAAATGGCAAGAGGAATTTGAAAAGAACATAAGCGGTATGCGAAAAGTTTTAAATGACTTTTACAAGTTGAAAATTCGCTGATCAGCGTAAAAAAAACTTGAAAACTTTTTCCTGTTGAGTTATAGTAAGAGAAAGTATGTGAATTTGTATTATTCAGGGTAAAAATGATTTTTCTTCTTTTGGCGGTTGCAGTTTTGTTTTTGATTTTGTCATTGTGTCTGATATATCCGACTTTGCGCTGGAGCTATGAGTACAACGCATGGCGTGGTATGTTAAGCAGTTTGCTTTTTGTGAGTTTTGCTCCGGCAGCACTTGTGGGTTGGTATTGCTGTATGCTGCTTACTATGCTCTTTACGGATAATGTGCAGCCAAAGGAGTTGCTGTTGACAATTACTTTGGGGCTTTCTTTACTGCCGGGAGTGCTTCCTTTTGGAATTATGGCTGTAAAAGGAAGACGCTCCTGCGTAAGATCTCAATTTCTGACAGGAGCTTTCGGTCTGGCTGCCAATGTCTCTTTTTTCGCATTTGTGCTGCTGTTTATGTGTTACGGATGTTTGGTCGGATAAGAACAATATCCCGGCAGCGAAAAAGAGTTTATCTCTGAATTCAACAGCCGTCTGTGTCAGGTTCACTGAGAATGCCCCGGAGTTCGTTAAAGATGCATTGGAAAGTTCTTTGACAAAAATAATATCTTGTAAAATATTGCCTGATGGTGTATCTTAATACAAGACCTTCAGCGTGGAAATATTATGTTCAGTTTAGAAAATTCATTTATCAGAATATTATTTGCTGTCATTATACAAATTGTTTGTCTGGTGACCGCAATCTTTGGTATTGTTTATGCCAGAGAACATGGAAAATGGGCAGGGAGCATAAGATTTTTATCCCAATTAGCCATTTCTTTTGCGTGGTTGGTACTTGGAACAGTAATTTTGCCTCGCTTCAATTTCTGCCATTCACTTTCAGGATTGGCTGTATATACCACATGGGGTACTCTTGGAATTGTACCGTTTGTTTTTTCGTTGCTCAAAGTGCAGCAAAAAGAAAATCCATTTAACAGGTACGATGCGATTTTGGGTATCATCACGGTACTGCTTTTTTGTGGAGCGTTGGCAGTTTTGCTTTATTATCAATGCGTAACAAACGGCGTCCTGATAGCAGACAAGTTATTTCTTGAAGATAGTTTGAATGCGATCTGTTGTTTTTTTCTACTGCCGGTGATTCTTTTTTTTACTCCGATATTTTCCCTTTCAGCACTTATATCGGGGGCTCTTCGGGAAAAGTTTTCAGGATTTCTCAAAAACTTGCTGCTGCTGGCAGTTGCCCCGGTTGGTTTTATAATATTTACCGGAACCGCACTTCGGCAGTTGGAAAAAATTCATTCCGGACAAGCCGACAACATATTTTCAATATTTGCAGCAGCAGTCTGTTGGGTGATATTTATGTTTGTTCCATACGGTTTAATGTTATGGTATGGTAAAAAAGAGCAAGATAAGATGAAAATTCACAATGGGATCGCCGGGATATGGGCAGTCAATTTTTTTATGTTGGGACTTTTCCTTTTGGGATACATTTGCAGAGGTCGTTAGCCAT
>JAFVTM010000017.1 GCA_017503225.1 Clostridia bacterium | reverse complement strand
TTTTTCAGGCAGCAAATATGGCAAAGATGACTTTGAAAAGGTGAGGGTGTTTTCAAAGGAAAAGCTGGAGGCTAAGCGCGCAAACGAATATACAAGTGTGCTTAAAGGCAAAAATCTGATTGCGGTAATGCTCGAGGGCATTGATGACTGGATGATAAGTGAAAAGTATACCCCGACCATGAAATATATGATGGAAAACGGCATAAACTTTGAAAATTATTATGCCCCAACCTTTGGAACAGGATATACTCTTGGCTCGGAGTTTTGTTTTCATACGGGGTTTTACACTCCGCCGTCAGAGGTGAGCGCGGTGAACTTTTCGGCAAACAGTTTTCCGTATGCCCTGCCAAAGCTCTTTGCTGATGCTGGATACAGCGCAAACTCTTTCCATTACAATAATCAGGAATTTTATAACCGCGGAATTATGCACAAGAGCTTGGGATATGAGAAATATCACTCGTTTCAGGATTACGGACTTCCTGAGTATGTGGCTCAGGCGGACAGCAATATAATGAAATATGACGAAATTTATGCTGATATGACAAAGAATGCGCCATTTTTCTCTTTTGTAATAACATATTCGGGACACGTGCCTTATACCTTTGATGATGCAAAGCTTGCCTTGGCAAAGGAAAACCATCCCGAGCTTGTGGATAATACAATGTTTGCAGAGAAAAACAACTGTCACATTCTGGCCAGGGACACCGATGACTTTTTGAAAGCACTTCTTAAAAAGCTTGATGAGGACGGACTTCTGGAAGATACCGTCATTGCGGTGTTCACCGACCATTATGCATACGGATTTTCTGACCCACAAAAGCTTCTTGAATATAACAAAGAGGTGGGAGATGAGCTTTTGTATCGGGTTCCGGCGTTTATATATTCTGCGGGGATAAGCCCAAAGACGATAACAAAGCCCACCCAGACGGCAGACTTTTTGCCCACCCTGATAAACCTTTTCGGGCTTTATGACAACGGGTGCTATATTGGCGAGGATGCTCTTTCTGAAGAAGAGGGCTTTGCCTATTTTGGAAATTCGGCGTGGCTTGACGCATCGGTGTATTATGTTCCGGGAGAGGAAGCTCCAAAGGGGCAGGAGGAACGAGTAAAACGCGGATGCGAAAAAGTCCGCCAAAGCCTTGAAATAAATGACATTGTGATTGTCGGGGACTATTTCAAAGAAGCGAAGTAATGATATTGTAACGATATTTTAGCAAAAAAGATACTTGTAAACATGAGGTTTTTGTGATACAATCAAATCAGAGGACAAGTTTTGGAAAGGGGACAATTGGATATGGATAACGCAAATTTTTCAAAAACAGTGAAGTTCAGTGTTGAAAAAGAAAAACTGGATACCAGAACAATTATTCTTTCGGTGCACAGTGCTCTTATGGAAAAGGGCTACAATCCCATAAGTCAGATGGTGGGGTATATTATGTCGGGTGACCCGTCTTATATTACTGCCCACAACGGAGCGAGAACCCTTATCCAGAGAGTTGAAACTGATGAAATCCTTGAAGAATTGGTAAGGTTTTACGTAGACGAAAAAAACAGATAAAAAGACGGCTGCGATTTGAATTCGCAGCTTTTCTTTTATGGGAAAGAGGGTATAAAAATGAAAAAAGTGTTGATTGTTGTGGATATGCAGAACGATTTTATTGACGGCGCTCTTGGGAGTAGCGAAGCGCAGGGGATAGTTAAAAACGTTTTGGCAAAGATTGAAAACTTTGATGGCGAGGTTGTTTTCACTTTGGACACTCATGGTGAGGAGTATCTCAGCACTCAGGAGGGTAAAAAATTGCCTGTTCCTCATTGCATCAAAGGCACAAGCGGCTGGGAAATTCACCCAAGGCTCAAAGGTTTTGCGAAAAACCAGATTGAAAAACCTACATTTGGGTCGGTCGGTTTACCGGGATTCCTTTGTGATTTATTGAATGGTGAGCCGGACATTATCGAGCTTGTGGGGCTTTGTACAGATATTTGTGTGATTTCAAATGCGATGCTTTTAAAGGCTGCTTTTCCCGAAGCTGAGATAGTTGTGGACAGCAGCTGTTGTGCAGGCGTAACCCCTGAGAGCCACAAAACCGCACTTGATTCAATGCGGGCGGTGCAGATAGAGGTTTTATGATTTACGAAAACATAGTGACGGGGATTTTTGAAAGCCGACCAAACCGATTTATCGCCGAGGTGTGGATAGACGGCAAAAAAGAAATTTGCCACGTAAAAAACACCGGAAGATGCCGCGAACTTTTGAAAAAAGGTGTGAAAGTGGTTATCCAGAGGGCAAAAACTCCCGAAAGGAAAACAAAGTTTGATTTGATTGGAGTATACAAAGGGGATGTCCTTTTCAACATTGACAGCCAGGCTCCCAACAAGGTGTTTTTTGAGTGGCTCAAAAAAACCGATTATTTTGGCGAGATTACATTTATCAAGCCGGAGTGCCGTTTCGGTGACTCCCGTTTGGATTTTTATTTTGAGGCAAACGGAAAAGGAGCTTTTGCTGAGGTCAAAGGAGTAACCCTTGAAAGAAACGGTGTGTTTTTGTTCCCTGACGCTCCGACCCAGAGAGGTGCCAAGCACTTAAGAGAACTTTGCAAATGCAAGGAGCAAGGGTTTGATGCCTATGCGGTGTTTGTTCTGCAGGCAAAGGGTGCAAAGTATTTTACGCCAAATGGCGAGACCGACCCCGAATTTGCTGAGGCGCTGAAAGTGGCAAAAGAAAAAGGCGTGGAGATAATCGCACTTTTTTGCGATGTCACACCAAGCACCCTTAAGATAGAAGATTTTGTAGAAGTAAAAATTTAAGCGAGGTGTTTTCACACCTCGCTTTTTTATTTGTTTTTCTTTGCCGTAAGAGCCAGTTCGCCATTTAAGTACATTGCAAGAAGACCAAGCAGGACCAAAACAGATGAGGTATAAACAATGATTGGTATAATCTTTTTGTAGATAACAAAGCAGATTGTTGCCGCAGTATTACCGCCGATGATTAGTGCTGCGATATAGCCTAAAAAGGTGAGTCCACCGGCAAAAAGGCAAAGCATTATTCCATAGCCGAAAATTGTTTTCAAAACTGTCGAGATTTTCTTAAAAAAAGCTTTCATTTTCATACCTCCTTAAAGTCCAAGGATGGGAAGCCAGCCCATCAGGCAAAGAACTTGCATAATAAACTGTGCTGCCACCCACCAGAGATTGTTTTTGAAAGTTTTGTCAAAGTCGGATTCCGCCAATGACATACCGGCATACATTCCAAGACCCAGGGGAGGAGTAATTCCGCACATAACACCGCAGATGCAAGGGAGCATAGCTGCAGCAAGTAGAGGAGAAACTCCTACGGTTGCCAAAATGGAAATAAACATAGGTCCGAAAATTACAACAAGGGATGAGCCGGGAATAACCATACCCAAAACGCAGGTAAATACGCAGATGAAAAGCACCATTCCAAGCTTACCAAAGCGTATGGACACAATAAATGCTTCCATTTCTTCAGCAACATTCATATCTTTAAAAAGTGTGCCTATCATATAACCGATTATACATACACCGATTGCGGGAGAGATGGTTTTTATGCCTGAAGCAAACATTTTTGCAATTCCTTGTGGCGAAACCACAGATTTATCCTTGGTAATCAAACAGGTATAAAAGGCGGCAATTCCTGCGATGAAAAGCAAAAGAGATGACGAAAAATACTTCGCGCCGTCTTTGCCAAGGCGTGCAGTGAAGAAATTATCCTTGAAAAGATAGTCAAAAACAAAAGGCAGTAAAATAATAACTGGAATCAGAAGTCCCTGCCAGCCGTTTTTAAACACTTCTTTGAGGCTTGGAAGCTCCTCTTTTGACATAGGCTTTACCTTGTAATACTTGCAAAATGCCCAGACCATAACAATGCGTTGGAGTATAAACCAAAGAGATATTCCCCACAGAACAACCCAAAACTGACCGGTAGTCATATTTTCGTTTGGATAAAGGGCTATGTATGCACCCATTGCAGCAACAATGTTTGATGAGGGTGGAATCATATTTCCCATATAGCTGGCGTTGCTTTCTATGTTTGCAGCCAGTTCTCTGGGAAACCCTGACCTAATCATTGCAGGGATGGTGAGTGTTCCTGTTGCCATTACGTTTCCGGGTCCGCTGCCGGAAAGTGCTCCCATAAAGCTGCTGGCAACAACCGAAACATACCCCGCACCGCCGGTAACTCTGCCCAAGAGAGACAAAATAATTGCAACACAGGAATCAATGACCTTTGTTTTTGTCAAAATTATCGACATAGCAACAAAAGCAGTCATAGAATAAATAAGCGAAGTAGAAAGTCCGCTGTCAATATATTCCCAAACATTACCCCAAGTTCCTGTCACGGTAAGTAAAACCACAAAGCTGATCAAAACCGCCTCATAAACAGGTCTTTTCAAAAGCATAAACCATATGCCGATTACTATCAGCATAATCCCGAGATAAATAAAAGCAGATGGCATATTTTCCTCCTTTAATTCCGTATTGGTTATACGTTTAATTACAATTTAGTTATAATATAGCACAAAAAAAGAAAGGTGTCAATAGAGATTTTGAACAAAATTGTAGATAAATACTTGCATAACGAAGATTAAAAGAGTATACTTAAAAAAAGAAAGTGAGGGGCGTCTATGAACTCAAAACAGCTTCAATATGTACTTGCACTTGCCAAGGAACGCAATTTTTCTCAGGCGGCACAGCGTTTTAAAATATCGCAACCTGCCCTCAGCAAGCAGATTATATCACTTGAAGAGGAGCTTGGAATAAAGCTTTTTGACCGAAGCACAACCCCTCTTTCTCTTACACCGGCCGGAGAATTTTTTGTACAAAAGGCAAAAAAGCTTTTGTTTGAAGAAGAAACATTGATTAAAGCCATCGAACAATACAAAAATGGAGACAAAGGGAAGCTGACAATAGGAATCGCGCCCTTTCGTAGCCTTTATGTAATGCCCGAAATTGTTTTGAAACTAAAAGAACAATTTCCCCATCTGCAGTTGGTCTTGGAGGAACACGGATTGGCTCAGCTCCAAAAAGGATTGCTTGAAGGATTATATGATTTTGCAATTATGAATCTACCGGTGAACGAACTTGACTTTGATGTGATACCGCTTTCGCCTGATACCCTTGTTCTTGCAGTACCAAACAGACTGCTTCATCTTATAGACCGGAAAAAAACAAATGAAATTGATTTGTCAGATTGTAAAAATCTTCCCTTTGTCGTAGTTGGACAAAGTCAGGAGATGCGAAAGCTCTTTGATAAGCTATGTTCAAAAGCCAAATTAGAGCCAAATATTTTTGTTGAGGTAACCGGTGTTACCACCGCTCGCGAAATGGTTAAAAGCGGGGTTGCCGCGGCACTCCTGCCTAAACAATTTTTGCAAAGAGAGGCAGAAAGCGAAAATATAACTCTTTTTAACCTAAAGCAGACCGAATACAGCCGCCAGCCTGCAGTTGTTTTAAGGCGTGGACAGTTTGTTTCAAAGTACGCAGAATTTGCCATAGAATTATTTAAAGCTTAAAAATAAAAATCGGTGTGACACTTGTCCCACCGATTTTTCTCTAGTTATGAAATTTTTCAATCAGGTCATGTCTGATTAAATCCTCGCCCGCTTCTGAAACAGCACGAATTTGGCTGTTTGCCAAAGCGTGGCGCTTTGCGACCTCTTCAAGGCTGTCGCCCTCTATGCTGTAATACGCCACCCTGTCGCCACTGCCATTTATCTTGTCAAATTCTGAGCCCGGATATTTGAACTGCTTATAGTCGTTTATAACACCCTCGGCAAGCAATTCATCAAAGCCTTCGAGGGTTTTAAGTGTGCCCTTGTGGCAATAGACAAATTCGTTTATGGTCAATTTTGGAGGAATATCAACTTTTTCGACATGAGGCTTTATTCCAAGAGTAAGGTCGACAACCGCCTTTACCACATCAAATCCGGATTCCTATTTAATCATCAGGAATTTAATTCCACCACCGGTTCTGGCACAAAACTCAACCACAGAAATCTTTTCGCCAGTTGAAATCAATTGAACAAGCATTGGAGTGTTTTTAAGACCAAAGGCATTGGCAATTTTTTGCGCCGCCTCTTCAATTTGAATTTTTGTGTTGTCCGAAATATTTGCTGGTATACGGCTTCTGTTGATGACAAATTTGCCGTCTTCGCCGATTTTGTAAAGATTGGTAAGGCAAAGAATATGCACCTTTCCGTCTTCGACATATGCATCCACACTTATTTCGTCACCCTCAACAAATTCTTCAACGATTGCGGTTTTTGTTCGGCTTATGTTTTTTGCATTTTCAAAAGCCGCAGGAAGCTCTGATGGGTTATTTACTTTGCAGACACCGCGCGAGCTGTATGCGTCAACAGGTTTTACAATAAGAGGATATTCAAGATGCTTGATTTTTTCCATATCCAGCATATCCATGATTACATATTTCGAAGTAGGAACGCCGTTTTCCCAAAAGATTTTTTTCATATAGGATTTTTTTGAAACATTTTCGGCTGTTTCAAAATCTATGTAGCAGGGAAGACCCAACTCTTCTGAAACCTGTGCAACCACCTGAAGAACCTGGTCTGCACAGACAGAAATCAAGAAATCCACATTTTGTTCCTTGGCAAGCTGTCTGATTGCGTCTACATCAAGAACAGATACTTTGTAAAATTCGTCGGCATATTGGCGGGCACCAACATTTTCGTTCATATCAGCTAAAAGAGTGGTTATTCCACGGCTTTTAAGTTCCTTTATAAGTGCTATCTGCGGAACACCGCCGCAAAGTACAAGTGCTTTCATAAGAATCTCCTTTAATTAAGAATACATTCCAAACCAAAAACTAGTGTGCCTGGCTGTTCAACAGTTTCTGTTCTTCTTCCATCAGCTGCTGACGAGTTCTTGTGTCGTTCAAGTTATGCCCATTAAACTTTATGCGATTTGAATTTGCCCGCATTTCATTTTTTGTAAAAATAATTTTTATGGTTTTAAGAACCATTTTTATATCAAGCCAAAGGCTGACATTTTCAATGTAATAAATATCACTTTCAAATTGGGTATTCCATGTCCATGATGCAGAAGTTAAATTCTTTGTATTAAGGTTCCAGCAGGCAAGCCCCGGACGTACACTGTGACGATATTTATGACGCTCGTTATAAAGCGGCAAATAATCCATCATTAAAGGTCTGGGTCCAATTACAGACATAGTTCCGTTGAAAACATTAAACAATCCTGCTAATTCATCAAGAGAGGTGCGCCTGAGAATTCTTCCAAAGGTTGTTATGCGCTTGCTGGGGTGCAGAAGCTTTCCGTTTTCGTCACGCTCGTTTGTCATGGAACGGAATTTATACATATTGAAAATTTTTCCGTCTTTGCCGGGACGCTTGTCTATGTAAAAAACAGGTCTGCCATGATAGATCAGTTCAAATATAACAATTACCAATAAAATGGGACTTAAAACCAGAATGGCCATACCGCTTAAAAAAATATCAAGACCTCTTTTGATATACCGTGAATATATAGTATCTTTGGGGGTAGGAATATCAGTGCGGATTTCCGGCTCATGAATGATAGATTTCTCCATTTTATACATCTCCTTTAAATTTACCTGTATCAACTATTCCTGACAACGGAAATAAGCATCGCAGAAAGCTTTGCAATCAAAGGTGAAGAGCCCTTTGTTTTCAAAAAATGCTTTGACATCCTTCTTCAAAAGTGTAGGGCCACACATAATCTGCTCGTAGTCCATTGCGGGATGCGAATTTATTTCACAAAGCTTCATTCCGTCCTCTGTGATGATAATGTCCAGTCCCAGATAGTCAAGAGATGAAACATGTTGACAAATATTATTTATCATTTTCTTTACCTTTGTCCAGTTGGGAAGCGAAAGCTCTTTCCACTGAGCGTTGGTGTCAGGATGTTTACTTATCATCCATTCTCCATCCGGGCAAAATCTTTTGTATCTGATACTGAAATCGTTGTACTTTCCTGTTTCAAAATCAAAGCCGACTCCTACACCGCCCGAGGACAGGTTGCTCGCACCACCTGAAATTGATGTTCCAAATCTTGCATAAGATACAGCACATGACCACGTAGAAAGAGAATACAAGTCGGTTTTAGGATTTTTTGCCATAATAACTCTTAATGTACATTCGCTGTCCGGCCAGATTTCTGAGAGTTCGTGATGCTGATGGGCATATTCGGTAATTATGTAATTTCTCATAGAATCTCTTATCTCAACAAATCTCTGCATATCTATGGGTTTGTTGTTTTCAAAAAGATTTCCGTCTTTTAGCTCAAGTTTGATGAAGCCCAGTCCCCCCGATGTACCCGAGTTCGGTTTCATAGCAAGAATGCCTTTATACTTAAGGAGGTTAAAAAGGAAGTCCTTGTTTTTTTCAATATGAGCAGGAACATCCATAAGATATGTAAAACTGCCGTCATTTTCAACATATACATAATACTCCGGCATAGTACTTTCGCAACCGTTGCTGTTTAAAACATATTTTAAAGTAGTTTTGTCAAGCCATTTGAGGAAATGGTTGTTCATAGGGTGAAGCATAAAATAATTGTAGTCTGGAACAAAATTTTTATAATTTTCTTCATTTAGCCCATACAATGTAATTCTTCCGGGATAAAAACCGCGTTCCAACGCCCAACGAGCGTCTTCTTTGCTTACCGGAAAAGCCTTTTCGTCATCAGAAAGCTTTTTTACAAACATTTTTGACCATTTATGGTCCATTCCAAGTTTTCTGACCTCTTCAAGCAAAGCGTCGTAATTTGTCATAATCGTTCTCCTCATTATTTCATAGAAATCCATAACCATTGGTTATAAAACACCACTTATAACATAGCACATTATGGACAATATTTCAAGTATAAAATTCAAGTGCTTATATATCGGTCGTTAAATTTATACAACTTGACAATAATTTCTTAAGATAAATTTGTTAAGCAAAACTTGACGGGGTATTAATTTTGTTATATAATATATTAGCTTGGATTTTTATGCTTATTTGAAATTTGCTTTATCGTATCCACCGGTAAGAATGGAAATTTTGTGGGCGGAAAGGTTGTGTAATTGTTTATGTCAGAACGAATTTGGCTTTCGACCCCTACTACTCATACTGAGGAACAGGAGTTTATAAAAGAGGCATTTGACACAAACTGGGTAGCACCATTGGGGAAAAATGTTAATGAATTTGAAAACGAGATTGCTCAGTATACTGGTTGTGGTTATGCGGCAGCCATGACTGCAGGAACTCACGCTCTTCATATGGCGGTGAAGTTGGCGGGGGTCAGCCGAGGAGATGTGGTTATTTGTTCGGACCTGACTTTTGCTGCAACGGTAAACCCCGTTACATATGAAAATGGAATTCAGGTTTTTGTGGACTCTGAACGTGACACTTGGAATATGGACCCTCGTGCCCTTGAAATTGCTCTTGAAAAGTACAAGGATAGGGTGAAGGCGGTTATACTTGTTCATCTTTACGGAACACCGTCAAAGCTTGATGAAATTATGGCTCTTTGTGAAAAATACAATGTCCCGTTGATTGAAGATGCGGCAGAATCCTTGGGTGCTACATACAAGGGAAGACAAACAGGCTCTCTTGGAAAATACAGTGCTATAAGTTTTAACGGCAACAAAATCATTACATCATCAGGCGGCGGAATGTTCTTGTCCAGAGACGAAGAAGCGGTGAAAAAAGTACGGTTTTTCTCCACTCAGGCTCGCGATGCGGCACCTCACTATCAGCATAGCGAAATCGGTTACAACTATCGTATGAGCAATATTGTTGCAGGGGTTGGCAGAGGTCAGCTTATTCATCTGGACGAGCATATTGCACTCAAAAAGAAAATTTACAATACATACAAGCGTGAATTCGAGGGGCTTCCTGTAAAGATGAACCCTTATCTTGACTATACAGAACCCAACTTCTGGCTTAGCTGTTTCACTATTGATGAAGACGCAATGGAAAGGGTCACTCCTGAAAAGATACGTCTCAGGCTTGAGGAAGAAAACATCGAATCAAGACCAATCTGGAAGCCTATGCATATGCAGCCGGTATATGCCGCCCGTGATTTTATTACCGCGGGTGACTTGGTGGGAGAGGACTTGTTCAGACGGGGACTTTGTCTGCCGTCAGATATAAAAATGACCGAAGATGAACAGCTGAGAGTTATTGAAATTATTAAAAGTCTTTTTTAGAAAGGCATAAAAAATAAAAAGCGGGTGGAAAAATGAAAAAGGTATTATTTGTGGCATCAATAATGGGGCATTTCAAGGCATTTCATATGCCTTATATTGAATATTTCAAAGAACGAGGCTATCAGGTTGAAGCGGCTGGCAAGCCAAGAGAAGGTTTGACTATTTGCGAGACAGAGCACAATATTGACTTTGAAAGACAGCCATTTAAAATCAAGAATATTGCGGCTTATAAAAAGCTTAGAAAGCTTATACAAAACGGCAACTATGAAATCATACATTGCCATACCCCTGTTGCAGCTATGATGACAAGGCTTGCAGCACAAAAGGTACGAAAAAAAGGAACAAGAGTGATTTATACCGCTCACGGCTTTCATTTTTTCAAAGGTGCACCGATTAAAAACTGGCTTATGTACTTTCCTGTTGAATGGCTTTGTTCCTTTTTGACAGATGACCTTATAACCATAAACCGCGAGGATTTTGAATTCGCAAAGAAATACTTACATGCAAAAAAGACACATTATGTACCAGGTGTTGGTGTAAATGTTGACAAGTTTAAAAACGCTGTAGTTGACCGTGATAAAAAACGGGAAGAGCTCAGGATTCCAAAAGACAGCATAGTTTTGTTGTCAGTTGGTGAGCTTAGTGTAAGGAAAAATCAACGAGTGATAATTGAGGCACTATCTAAAATAAAGAATGATAGAATTTATTATGTAGTGGCTGGTAGAGGAAGCAAAAAGGAAGAACTTGAGAAACTGGCAACAGACCTACGGGTAAAAGACAATGTTTTATTTTTAGGTTTTCGCTCGGATATTGCAGAGTTATGCAAAACAGCAGACGTATTTTGCTTTCCTTCATTTCAGGAAGGATTGCCGGTTGCATTGATGGAATCAATGGCGGCAGGACTTTCTTGTGTTGCATCGGAAATACGTGGTAATACAGATTTGATAACAGCTGGCGAAAACGGGTTCCTTTGTGGCCCCACAGATGTTGATGGATTTGCAGAAAAAATACAGGAATTTTTGAAAAATCCTCAATTGCATGAGCAGTTCAGAAATCGTAATGCCGAAATTATTAAGAAGTTTGAACTTGATAACGTTATTGAAGAAATGAAAAAAATCTATTCGGAGGAATAACTTGTATGCCAAAGGTTAGCGTGATAATGGCAGTTCATAATCAGGAAAAGCTTGTAATTGAGGCCATAGAGTCCATTATAAATCAAACGTATAAGGATTGGGAGCTTGTTATCTGTGATGATGCATCGACCGATAATACATATCGGGTTATCTCGGGTTATGCTGAAAGATATGAGAATATAAGAGTTTTCAAAAATGAAGAGAATCATCACGCGGCATATACCCGAAACCGTTGTGCCGAAGAGGCAAAGGGCGAATATCTTGCAATAATGGATTCGGATGATATTTCTATGCCGGAGAGGCTTGAAAAACAAGCAAAAATCCTTGATGAAAGACCGGAGATTTCCCTTGTGAGCACTGCAGCTATAACCTTTGATGAAAATGGTGACCGGGCAATAAGAGGAATGAAGGGTATTGAGTATCCGTTTCGTCTTCCTGTTTCTCCCAATCTGCCCGTAGTGCACGCAACCATAATGATAAGAAAAAAGGATTTTGATGCAATTGGCGGATACACAGTGAGCCAAAGAACATTAAGAGGCGAAGATTTGGACTTGTGCTTTAAAATAAGGGTTGCAAAGTTTGAAGGATATACTATGCAGGAGGTCCTTTATCGCATCAGAGAAAGAAAAGAGGACTTTAAGAGAAGGACTGTAAAGGATGCCTTGGGCTTTGTAAAGACCAGTAAGAAATATTATAAATTATTAAAAGTTCCGCGTTGGAAATGGTATATGATGTATAAGCCGGTTGTGTCTGCGATGCTGCCGGATTGGTTTATGTTTCTTTACCATAAGCTTAGATGATACTTAGAAGAGGGGAAACTGTATGTTTAATGAGTTTAACAGCTGGCTTTTTTATCTGCTGTCATTTGGTTTTTCTGCATATTTGATTGGTGTGACACCGGAGGTTCAGCGCCGGAACACTTTTTTTAAGAAAGTTTTGATGTTGTGTGCGTATGGGATACCGATTTTGATTGGTGCGTATCATGTATGCGGAACTGATACTTTCAGATATATGCAGAATTATTTTAGCACAAGGCTCATACCCAAAGAAGAACTTTTTGAAGGACTTACCGTCCTCTCTGAATTGGGACACAGGGTTTTCACAAAAGCGCTTGGGTATTTTAATAATGTAAGAGTATACTTTGGTGCATACAGTGCACTGATAGTCCTTTTTATACATAAGGCAAACAAGAAAATCACACCGGAATCCATTGCGATGGCGAGTTTTATCTTTTTTATTCAGTTTTTTCTCAGCTCATTCAATGGCTTGAGACAGTGTGTTGCAACGGTTATTATAGCGTACGCTTTGACCTTTGTGTTTGAAAAGAATTTCCCCAAGTTTTTGTTTTTTGTTTTGTTGGCAGCTACATTCCATTTATCTTCACTCATTATGATTTTTGTATATTTCATCTGGACAAAGGAGGAAAAGCTGTTGCCGTGGCCGATTCTGTTTGCGATTATAGTTGCCTTTGCGGCGGTTTCCATAGGACTTACCGGATTTTTGGATATGTTTTCAGGAATGGAGTTTGAAACCGAGAAACTTGAGCAGTATACCAAATACGGCGAGTATTCAGGTCATGAAGCGTTTAACAACTACAGCTTTTACCTTAATATTTTTGTGGGTTTTATTTTTGCTATACACCATACAAGACTTGTTAAAGTTAACAAAAAAAATTCACTGTTTGCATTCCTTTACTATGTGAGTGTAGCTATCGGATTTAGTGGATTTATAAGCCCATATGCAAAACGAATCGGAGCGTATTTCAGAATACCAAGCATCTGGCTCTTGGCAGACCTGCCGAACTGTTATGAGGATCATCATTCAAAATGGTCGGCAAGGCTTTTGGTTCTTTTGTATGTAATATTGAGGTTTACAATTACATCGTATATACTTGAACAATCTGATATTATTCCGTATATTTGGATACTGCCGTTCTGGGCAAGAACATAAAGGAGAAAGATATGAAAAAAATTTTGATTTATCAGCACGGAGGAAGCCTTAACCATGGCTGTGAGGCATTGGCAAGAACCGTTTCCCAAGAGGTGAGCAGAGTTTTTGAAGCGGCAGATATATCAATTTCATCAAACTCTCCTCAAGAAGATGCAGAGATTGAAAATGTTAAGGTGTTTAAGTCTAACGGAATAAAGAAAAAGAGTCTCAAATATGTTTTTTATCACATAGACAAAAGACTTTTCAATATAAAGTGGCTTCAAAATGTAATTCTTGCAGACAAAGCCTGCGTTGATGCGGCAAAAGAAAGCGTTTGTTGTATTGCCATTGGTGGAGATAATTATTGCTACAGCAAAGGGAAAATGCTTTGGGCAACCGACAGAATGCTTAAAAAGAAAGGTAACAAAATGATGCTTTGGGGAGCTTCTGTTGAACCAAAGGAACTTCCGGGCGAGCTTTCCAGACATCTAAAAACCTTTGACATTATAACCGCAAGGGAAAGCATAACCTATGATGCCCTTGTGAAAAACGGATTGGGTGACAAAGCGCATCTTGTTTCGGACCCGGCGTTTTTGCTTGAGACCGAGTTCCTTGATTTGCCCGAAAATTGGAAAGAGGGGAACATGGTGGGAATAAACATCAGCCCCCTGGCATTCAGGTATTCTAATGATAAAGGGGCGGTCTCGGAGTCAGCATACAGACTTATAGACTATATTTTGTATAATACCGAAATGAATATCGCACTCATTCCCCATGTTCGCAAAAAAGGTAATGACGATATGACTGCGCTCTTGCCTGTTTTTGAGAGATATAAAGATACAAAGCGAGTTGTTTTGATTGATGATATTTCGCTAAACTGTAAACAGCTTAAAGGATATATCGCTCGTTGTCGCTTTTTTGTGGGGGCAAGAACACATTCCACAATAGCGGCATATTCAAGCGGTATTCCGACTATGGTGCTTGGGTATTCTGTTAAAGCAAGAGGAATTGCAAAAGATTTGTTCGGAACCGAAGAAAATTTCGTGGTTCCTGTTCAGACCATTGAAAATCCACAGCAAGTGATTGATGCTGTCAAGTATGTCTTCGACAATGAGGACAATATAAAGAAGCTTTACGCAGAAAAATTGCCCGAATACATTGAAAAAGCAAAAGATTCTGTTAACATTTTGAAGAATTTAATAGGAGACTAAAAAATGAAAATTAACCAGTTGAAAGCGGGAGCTGTTTTGTCTTATGCTACGCAAGGGGTACATATCCTTACGGGACTTTTGTATACTCCCGTTATGCTCAGATTGCTTGGACAGAGTGAATATGGTCTTTATCAGCTGGTTTATTCTGTTGTGTCGTATTTGAGCCTTTTGAGCCTTGGCTTTGGCTCAAGTTATGTCAGATTTTTTTCAAGGTTCAAAGTTAAAGGTGAAAATGAAGAAATTGAGAAATTAAATGGTATGTTCATGACCATTTTTTCGGTGATAGCCGCAATATGCATCTTGTGTGGCGGTGTCATGATTAAAAATGCGGGCAGCATTTTTGGTGGCGGTTTGTCGGCGGAAGAACTTCATAAGGCGCGGATTTTGCTGGCGATAATGATTGTTAATATGGCTGTAACCTTTATAAACAGTGTGTTTTCAAGCATTATGACGGCTCATGAAAAGTTCTTTTTTCAAAGGCTTGTCAAACTCCTCAGGGAAATTTTCAATCCGTTTTTGACTTTGCCTCTTCTTTTTATGGGGTATGGCTCGGTTGCTATGGTTTCCATAACAACAATTCTTACTGTTTTGGGTCTTTTTGCGGATGGATTTTTCTGCATTAAAAAACTCAAAGTGCGGTTCCGGTTTTCTTCCTTCGACCTTTCTTTGTTTAAGGAAATGTGGGGGTTTACTTTCTTCATTTTCTTAGGAATGATTGTCGACCAGCTCAACTGGAGCGTGGACAAATTTCTGCTTGGAAGAATGATAGGAACTTCTGCAGTTGCTGTGTATGGTGTTGCGGCTCAACTTAATACCTTGTATATTACTCTTTCGGCTGCGGTTTCGGCGGTGTTTATTTCCCGTGTTAATTTTATTGTTGCAAAGAATAATGATAACAATCTTTTGACGGAGCTTTTTATAAGGGTGGGAAGAATACAATTTTTGGTTCTTGGGCTTATTGTTACCGGTTATATAATTTTTGGCAGAGAATTTATTGCCTTGTGGGCAGGAAAAGGGTATAGCGAAGCTTATTTAATAGGTTTGTTTCTTATGATTCCGGCAACAGTCCCCCTTGTTCAAAATCTTGGCATTGAAATACAAAGGGCGAAAAATATGCATAAGGCAAGAGCGATAGTTTATTTGCTTGTTGCCATAGGAAATATTTTTGTGAGTATTCCGTGCATAAAAAAGTGGGGTGCAACCGGTGCGGCCATAGGTACGGCAATTTCTCTTACACTGGGAAACATTCTGTTTATGAATTGGTATTATCACAAAAGGATGAATCTTGATATGCTTTCCTTTTGGAAAAGTATCACTGGAATTTTGGTGCCGACTATATTTTGTGCTGTTTTGGGCAAACTCACGAAAGGATTTTTGTTGATAAAAGGAAGTTTAGTCAGCTTGCTGGTGGTTATTTTTCTTTATTGTGTTATGTATGCGGTGATAATATGGTTGTTTGGAATGAATGTTAGCGAGAAAAATCTTGTGCTTAAGCCTCTTGGAAAAGTGGGGAATAAATTATGCAAAAAATAGTTGATTTTGAAAAATGCTCAGGCTGTCATGCCTGTTTTAATGTTTGCCCTCAGGACTGTATATCCATGAAACCGGATGAAGAGGGCTTTTTGTATCCTGAAATAGATAACGAAAAGTGTATAGATTGTGGTATGTGTCAAAAAGTTTGCCCGGCACTCACAGAATATAAGGGAAACCCCAGGGGCAGGGCATATGCCGGCATAAACAAAGATGATGAAACAAGGGAAAACAGTTCATCAGGTGGGGTTTTCAGCTTAATTGCAGAGCATATACTGAGTCAGGGCGGCATTGTTTTTGGCGCAGCGTTTGATGAGGATTTAAGTGTTTGTCACATTGAGATAAATTGCACCGATGATTTGCATAAGCTCCGCGGTTCAAAATATTTGCAGAGCAGAATTGGCAACACCTATAAAAAGGTCAAGATGCATCTTGACCTTGGGAAAACGGTCTTGTTTTCGGGAACACCTTGTCAGATAAGCGGACTGATAACATTTTTGGGAAAAGATTACGAAAATCTTGTTTTGCAGGATATAATATGCCATGGTGTTCCATCTCCATTTGTCTGGAGTGAATACCTGAAATTTAGGGGAAATCAGACTGGAGGAAAAGCAGAAAAAGCATCATTCAGAGATAAAAGTTATGGATGGAAAAGGTATTTTGTGAAACTTGACTTTGCTGGCGGGAGGAAATATATGAAGCCTTTTGATAAAGACTTGTTTATGAGGGCATTTCTTAACAATCTTTGTCTCAGACCTTCGTGTTATGTCTGCCATTCAAAATCAGTTGAAAGGCAAAGTGACATAACCCTTGCGGATTTCTGGGGGGTAGAAAACATATGTCCGGAACTTTTTGATAACAAGGGAACATCTTTGGTGCTTGTGAACTCATCAAAAGGGCAGACACTTTTTGATGAAGTTAAAGAAAGAATGGATTATAGGAAAGTGGACTTTGATAAGGCTATAAAAAACAATTCTTCAATATGTATATCGGCAAAATTACCCCCAAAAAGAGACGAATTTATGCTGGCGTTAAAAAACAAGCCCTTTGACAAAGCTGTGAAAGCTTGTGTTCCACAAAGGAAATTGAGACGGGCGATGAGTTTTGCGAAAAGAATTTTAAAAAAGGTGACCGGGAAATGAAAAAAACATATGTGCAACAGATGTTGGATATAATAAGGGCTGTGTTAAACAAAGTTCCGTTTTCGGTGGACGAGGTCGATTTTAATGCTCTCCATACGCTTTCAAAAGCCCACGGGCTTTCGGGGTTTGTTGCTTGCTGTCCTGAAATAATGGCAAGAATGCCAAAAGAGCTTCAGGCGAAGTTCCGTTATGAGTTTAATATCAGCGTTGCAAAGGAAACAGCACAGGAGCTCATCATCTCAAAGTTTCTTGACAAAATGGAAGAAAAAGGGCTTCGGTGTCTTCCGCTTAAAGGCTTTTATATAAAGAAAAAGTATCCAATCCCTGCCCTTCGGCAGATGACGGATACGGATATATTGATAGATGCGGACAAAATTCAGGAGATAATTCCTATAATGGAATCTTTGGGGCTGAAATATGACCACGATACACTACATGAGGTTATATTCAAAAACAGTCAGCTTGTGGTAGAGCTTCACAAAGAGCTTATCCCTTCAAATCTAGGAAAACTTTATGAATATTATAAAGATGGTTGGAGCAGGGCGGTGCTTTGCACGGGCAAAAATTTTGTGTATAAAATGTCCCCTGAGGATACGTATATATTTGCGGTAAATCACATTGCCAAGCACTATCTGCATGGCGGAATCGGAATAAAGCATGTGGCGGATATTTTTGTTATGTCCAAAGAAAAAATGGACGAGGATTATATAAACGCTGAGCTTTCAAAACTTGAAACCAGGGATTTTCATAAAAATCTTAAAAATGTTGCAGATATGTGGTTTTCAATGGATAGAAAGGCTGAATATGACAACAAAACCTTAGAGATGGCAAGGTTTATACTTGAAAGCGGTTCCTTTGGCAATGCGGAAAATCTTATTGCTGCCGAAATTGCCAAAAAGAAGGTGGAAAAGGTTACAACGTGGACGAAGCTAAAAGGGATATTGAGAAGAATTTTCCCGGCTGTCAAGACGATGAAACTGCTTTATCCGGCGGTCAGAAAATGTACAGTTTTGTATCCCTTATATACCATAATAAGAATTTTTGACATATTATTCAACAGAAAAAGGGAAATAAAAAGTGTTCTCACAAGAATAAATACCAGTCAGGAAAAAGTTGATTATTTTGCTATGCATTGTGAAAAAATGGGGATTCCCAAGGATTTCTAAAAATAAAAACGGGGCTTTTTGAAAGCCCCGTTTAACTTTGTTATTATTTGAAAATATTTTTTTGGAAACGCCCGAGCGCTGTCATCAAAAGTCCGCCAAGGATGCAGCAGGAAATTATTTCGCCCAAGGCTACCGTAAGAGCAAAATATCCAAAAGAGCCTGTTATGCCATATCCATAAACCAGAATAAAGGGAACGATGGTGGCGTTTGCGAGAACTGGTGGGAGAGTTGCTATCACACGGTGTTTTCGCAAAATGCGTGTAAAGATTGCACCCAAAAGGGTTGCCAGACTTCCGAAAATTACGTCAAGGACAACGTTGCCGCTGATGAGATTGGAGAGGAAGCAGCCAACAAAAAGTCCCGGGATTGCCGCAGGTGTGAAAATCGGAAGAATGGTCAGAGCCTCTGAAAATCTCACTTGAATAACTCCGCTGGAAAGACCCATGACGCTTGATAAAAGTGTAAGTGCCGTATACAGTGCGGCAATTACCGAAGAGTGAATGATAAATTTTGTTTTGCTTTTCATAAAAAGCCCCCTTAGTTTTGATTTGAGTGAGGATGGTTTCGAACTCACTTTTTATTTAAAGTCCACAGGCTTGTGGGACTTTTTATTTTTTGCAACGCTGAAGCATATAGGAAATTTTAAGAAGCAGCTTTGTAGGAACGAACCGCTGTAAAACGATACCCAATTTAATAAAAAAACCTGGTGCAATAATCAGCTTGTTTTTAAACATCTTTTTTATTGCGTATTCTGCTACAAAGGAGCTTTTGTGTCCGTTTATGATGAAAGAGACTCCTGCACGGTTATTGAATTCTGTATCCACAGGCCCAGGACACAAAACGCTTATGTGAACGCGGCTGCCTTTTCGACGAAGTTCTTCAAAAAGGGCGGTGCTGAATTTTACAACATAGCCTTTTGTGGCATAGTAGGTGGACATCAGCGGTCCTGAAAGAAAACCCGCTATGGATGCCACGTTCATGATGTGGCCACTATCTCTTTTTTCAAATTTTTCGAGAAAAAGCTTTGTCAGAATGTGCACAGCTTTTATATTGAGGTCAATCATATTCAGCTCGGTCTCGAGAGGAACAGTGCTTGACTCTCCGTATGTGCCAAAGCCTGCATTGTTTATGAGGATGTCAATGTCCTCGTCTTTTGTCATATCAAAAAGTGCGCAGCAGTTTTCGGGAGAAGAAAGGTCAATGGCTATAATTCGGGGATTTCCGCCAAGCTCGGCTTTGAGTTCTTCCAAAAGGGCGGTGTTTCTGGCAACCAGAATAAGCTCTGTCCCCATTTTGTGAAGAACTCTTGCCATATCACGACCAATACCTGTGCTGGCACCCGTTATCAGTGCTTTCATCAAATTCACCTCGCTAAATCTTTAAAAAGTATAACATACAAAAAGCCTAGCTGTCAAATTATTATCTTGCAAAAAGATGGAAGATGTAATATAATAGAAGTGAAACCACAAAAAGGAGAGTGCAAAGAATGAAAAACTTGCTGGTTGTTCAGTCCGGGGGGCCTACTGCTGTGATTAATTCGTCACTGGCGGGGGTTATAAAAGGCGGATTTGAACGCGCAGATAAAATAGGGAAAGTGTTTGGCGGGCTTTATGGCATTGAGGGTGTTGAACGGAAAAAAATCGTTTCCCTTGAAAAGTTTAAAGAGGATGGGCTTTTAGACCTCTTGAAACAAACACCGTCCTCATATCTTGGCTCATGCCGCAAAAAACTTCCTGACCCACAGGAGGACAAGACGTTTTTTGAAAATATCTTTGCAATTTTGAAAAAATATGATATAGGTTATTTCTTTTGTATAGGCGGAAATGACTCTATGGACACTGTGGACAAGATGAGCCGTTATGCAAAGGAAGTGGGTTCTGACGTGGTGGTTGTTGGTGTGCCAAAAACCATTGACAATGACTTGAACCTTACAGACCACACCCCCGGCTTTGGCTCAACAGCGAAGTTTATATCCAATTCGATGCGTCAGCTGAAAAAAGATACCGAGGTTTATCAGGTGCCGTCGGTTGTTATCTTAGAGGCTATGGGCAGAAATGCCGGATGGCTTGCGGCATCTGCGGCGCTTGCAAAT
>JAFVTM010000016.1 GCA_017503225.1 Clostridia bacterium | reverse complement strand
TGGACTTGAACCAACGTCCTGTTGTAACATCGGCTCTGTCGGCGCGACTATGCGCTTGCCAATCGCCGTGTTACTGCCACTCCTTTTTCCTCGCTGCATCGCCCACCGGGCGCGCTCGGAAACGTCCCCCTGCGGGTTTGCTTCGCAAACTGAATTAACCGCAGGTTCGTTGGGCTTAAATTCAATACAAACAGCAAGACAAAAAAAGGACACGAAAACGTGTCCTTTTACTCTGGCTCCCCCTGTTGGACTTGAACCAACGACCCTGCGGTTAACAGCCGCATGCTCTACCGACTGAGCTAAGGAGGAATATTTGGTTAACGAAGTATATTATAACCTTTTTTCACAAAAAGTCAATACCAAATTTTATTTTTTCACACACTTTATTCGACAAATAAAAAACCAGCATCCAATATAAGATGAACGCCGGTTCGTTTAATCAAAATGCTGACATTATCAACACTGCTATTATTATGATAGGCAAAACATATGTCAAATAAGGTTTGAGCCACTTTGGAAGTTTTATTCCCTTGCCTGCATTTACTTCTTCAAAATAACTCTTCCATCCCCAACCATAGCGCGAGGTACAGAAAATTACATAGAAAAGACTTCCCAATGGCAAAAGAACATTTGAAACAGTGTAATCTTCAAGGTCCATTATACCCTTACCCATAATCTGAAAATCTGACCATATGCCAAATCCCAATATACAGGGAAGTGCAAGCAAAATCATCAGCACAATATTTATAAGTGCGATTTTCTTGCGTCCCATTTTTGTAAATTCAAGCCAGAATGACATTATATTTTCAAACACTGCAATGACCGTGGAGAACGACGCAAAAATCATAAACACAAAGAAAAGTGTTCCAATTATACGACCGCCGGGCATTCCGTTGAAAATGCTTGAAAGAGTTGTAAAAAGAAAGCTTGCACCAACCGTTGATGCATCAGCTGTTACACCATTATTATAGGTAAAGCACGCAGGAAAAATAATAAGTCCCGACATAAGAGCAACAAGGGTATCAAGAGACATAATGGTAAGTGCTTCACCAGTAAGGCTCTTCTGCTTTCCTATATAGCTGCCAAAAATCGCAACCGAGCCTATTCCTATACTAAGCGTAAAGAACGCCTGCCCCATAGCAGCAGAAACAACCGTCCATATTCCTGAGTCTTTAACACCGTCAAGTGTGGGCACCAGATAAAACTTAAGTCCCTTAGCAGCATTTGAAAGTGTGCAGGAATAAACAGCAAGACCAATCATAAGTACAAAAAGTGCTATCATCATAACCTTGGTTATTTTTTCAACACCTTTCTGAAGCCCCAGTGAACAAACTCCAAAACAGATAACTATTACTGCAATAGTGGAAACAATCATAAGGCCCTGATTTGTGACCATGCCGCCAAATGCCGCACCTAATTCTTCAGCTGTACTGTATGCAAGAATCGAACCGCTTAAGTATTTGAAGAAATACACAAGCATCCAACCTGAAATAACGGTATAGAACATCATAAGAATATAATTTCCTGCAATACCCATATATTTCATAAGATGCCACTTCTGCCCTGGTTTTTCGAGAACATCAAAAGACGATGCTATGCTTCTTTGGCTCCCTCTTCCTACCGCAAGCTCCATTGTCATAACAGGAAGACCCAGAAGCAGCAAAAACGCAATGTAAAGAAAAACGAAAAGAGCACCACCATAAGCACCCGTTATAATAGGAAATCTGTAAACATTCCCAAGACCAATCGCACAGCCTGCGGAAATAAGAATAAACCCAAGCCGCGACGAAAATTTTTCTCTTTGATTCATAAAACAAAACCCCTTTTTCGTTAATTTTTTATATGTTAACATATCTTGAATGATTTTACAAGTTTTATTTTCCCTTGGGTATTCTCCATTAAATTCCAAAAACTGTTGTAATTTTGTTTTGGATGTGGTAAAATGAGTTTATCTATATACAGAAACGGAGAACTTTTATGAAACCGATAGTAGCAGTTGTAGGCAGGCCAAATGTAGGTAAGTCTACTTTGTTCAATAAAATTTCAGGCAAGCGTATCGCAATCGTTGAAGATACTCCCGGCATCACCCGTGACAGAATTTACGCAGATGCCGAATGGTCCGGACGTGAATTTACTCTTGTTGACACCGGCGGTATAGAGCCTGCCAGCAAGGATATTATTCTTTCCCAAATGAGAAGACAAGCACAGCTTGCTATTGATACAGCAAGCGTTATCTTGTTTGTTACCAATGTCCGTGACGGTGTCACAGCCGCAGACAAGGATATTGCCGCAATGCTCCAAAAATGCGGAAAGCCCGTCATTTTGGTATGTAACAAGGTGGACAATCCTGGAAATCCACCTATGGAATTTTATGAATTTTATAACCTTGGCATTGGCGACCCGATGATGGTTTCCTCAATCCATGGTCTTGGCATTGGTGATTTGCTTGACGCAGCTCTTGAATATTTTCCGCCTGCAGACGAGCTCACCCAAGACGAAGATGTTGTCCACATTGCAAGTGTCGGAAAACCTAATGCAGGAAAATCTTCACTTGTAAATCGTCTCCTTGGTGAAGAACGCGTCATTGTCAGCGATATTGCAGGCACCACCCGTGACGCCATTGACTCACTTTTGGTGCATAATGAACAGAAATATATGCTGATTGACACAGCAGGCATGAGAAAACGCGGAAAGATTGACGAAAACGTTGAGCATTACAGCGTTGTTCGTGCCCTTGGATCTATTGACCGTTCTGATGTGTGCATCATAATGATTGATGCTACCGAGGGCGTAACCGAGCAGGATACAAAAATTGCGGGCTATGTTCACGAACAGGGAAAGGCGGCAGTTTTTGCCGTTAACAAATGGGACCTCATTGAAAAAGAAACCAACACAATGAAAAATTTCAAGGACAGAATGCTTGAGGGCTTCAACTTTATGATGTATGCCGACTCTGTCTTCATTTCTGCAAAAACAGGTCAGCGTGTAAATGACCTCTTTGAAGCGGTGAACATTGCAGTGGAGGAAAACCAGAAGCGTATTTCCACAGGACTTTTAAATGACGTTATAAACGACGCCATTGCTATGGTGCAGCCACCTTCTGACAAAGGCAAACGTCTCAAGATTTATTACGGAACACAGGTTTCAGTGAAGCCCCCTACCTTTGTTTTATTTGTAAACAATGCGGAGCTTGCACACTATTCTTATGTAAGGTATCTTGAAAACAAAATCCGTGCCGCCTTTGGTTTCCGTGGAACGCCGTTAAAATTCATCGTCCGCGAAAAAGGCGAAAAGGTTGAGTAAAGGAGTTTTTTATGGAACTTATTTTTTATAATCTTGCGATTCTCATTGTCGCATATCTTCTTGGAAGCATAAACACCTCAATCATTGTGTCAAAAATTATGATTGGTGATGACATCAGAAATCACGGCAGCGGTAATGCCGGGGCAACAAACACATTGCGTACCGTGGGCAAAAAAGGTGCTCTTTTTGTTGTTTTGGGTGATGTTTTAAAGACCGTAATCGCAATCGTTGTTGCACGGCTCATATCCCCCGACAACAATCAGGCGACCTACATTGCAGGTATCGGTGCTGTTCTTGGTCACAATTTTCCTGTCTACTTCAAATTCAGAGGCGGAAAGGGAATTATCGTTTCCACCGTTGCTATGTTGTTTGCAGACTCAATCATCGGTCTTTTTGTTGTTATTATTTCTATTGGTATAATGGCAGCATCACGTTATGTTTCTTTGGGAAGCATCAGCGGTGCGGTGCTGTTTGTAGTTTTCAGCATTATATTTCACGGTCAGACGCCTGACTTCATTGTTTTTGCGCTTATTCTTGCAGTTCTTGCAATATATATGCATAGAGGCAATATAAAACGGCTTCTTTCCGGCACCGAAAACAAGCTTTCGTTCGGCAAAAAAAATTAGGAGGAAATCCATATGTCAAATGTATGTGTTTTGGGCAGCGGCAGTTGGGGTACCGCTATTGCTCTTCTTTTAAACAACAACGGGCACAAGGTGACGCTTTGGTCCTTTACCGATGATGAATGCCGTGAGCTTTCATCCGCGCGTGAAAATAAAAGATGTCTCCCGGGCATTGTTATCCCCGAAGAAATCACCCTCACTGCAGATATAGACGCCTGCAAAAATCAGGATATAATTGTTATCGCTACTCCCTCTCACGGTGTTCGTGGTGTAGCAAAGCGTATTAAAGATGTTGTTCCTAACGGTCAGGTTGTTCTTAATATTTCAAAAGGAATTGAGGAAGAAACCTATCTCACCATTTCTCAGGTGTTAAAGGAAGAACTTCCAAATTGCAAAATTGCAGTTATGTCAGGTCCCAGCCACGCCGAAGAGGTTTCCCGGGGGATTCCCACCACAAACGTAGTTGCAGCAGACAGCAGCGAAACTACACAGCTCATTCAGGACACTTTTATGAATGACGTATTCAGAATTTATACAAATGACGATATTTTGGGGGTTGAGCTTGGTGGCTCCCTCAAAAACGTTATAGCTCTTTGTTGCGGAATTCTTGATGGTCTTGGCTGTGGTGACAACACGAAAGCCGCACTTATGACCCGTGGGCTTGTGGAAATGACACGCCTTGGCACCTCTATGGGAGCAAAAGCTGAAACCTTTTCAGGACTTTCAGGCATTGGTGATTTGATTGTTACCTGTACAAGTATGCATTCACGCAACCGCCGTGCAGGAATTTTAATCGGTCAGGGAAAATCCGTTGAGGAAGCACAGAAAGAGGTCAATATGGTGGTTGAGGGAGTTCGCAGCTGCAAAGCAGCAAAAGAGCTTGCCGACAAGCAAGGCGTTGAAATGCCCATCGTTTCAGAGGCTTATGACGTGCTTTTCCACGGCAAAAAGCCTGGAGATGCAATCAAAAATCTTATGATAAGAACAAAAAAACATGAAACTGAACAGTGCTTTTTGAATAAGATAGATACAAAAACAGTTTAAGGAGTTGAATAATTTGGAGCTTAATATGACAAAGTACAGCGAGCACATCAAAAAAGCTGCTGAAATTTTGCCAAAAGGCGCTTTTCTTACCACAAAGCATAACGATAAAATAAACACTATGACAATCGGTTGGGGTACATTTGGTTTTCAATGGGGAGTTCCCACCGCTGAGGTTATGGTGAGGGAAAGCCGTTTTACAAAAAAGCTTATTGATGGATCAATGGAGTTCACTCTTACTTTCCCCTATGACGAATCAATGAAAGCTGCCCTTTCCTACTGCGGACAAAAATCGGGCAGGGATTGTGATAAGATTGCAGATATGGGGCTTTTGATGGTTGATGCGAAAGAAACCAATACACCCGTAGTTGCTTGTAAGGGTCTTGCCCTCGAGTGCAAAATCATTGCAAAAACTGAGATGACAGCCGAACTCACTGACTCTTCTGTTCTTGAAAAATGGTATAAAAATGGTGATTTGCATACGATTTATTACTCAAAAGTCGTTGCTTGCTACGAAATGGACTAAATTTTTGAAAAAACTATTGACAAATTAAATACTCAGGTATATAATACATAGTAATTTGAATATCACAGAAAAACTATGACGAAGACGGTCGGATTACAAAGTCTTGAGAGAGTTGGCGGTTGCTGCGAGCCAATGACAGAGTTTTCCAATGACCCATCACTTCCGAGTTGGAGGTCCGAAAGCCTTGTGGTCAGTAGACATCTCCCGTGCATTGCTACGTTAAAGCAAAGGGCTTGTTTGAGCCTGTGAGTGACGGAATTTTCCGTAATTTGAGTGGTACCGCGAGTTTTATAACCCGTCTCAAAGTCTTGAGACGGGTTTGTTTTTTTTGTGACATTCCTGAAATTTCTTTATAAGGAGAGATAAAAATGGATTACAATTTGAAAGAGGTTGCCGGCAGAATAAAAGATTTGCGTGAAGCAAAGGGCTATTCTCAGGAAGAGCTTGCAAAGCTCACCGGCGTATCAACTCAGGATTACAAAATCCTTGAAGAAGGTGAAACAGATTTCAGCTTCACATTTATCTACAAATGTGCAAAGGCATGTAATGTTGAAGTGGTTGACATTTTGGAGGGTACAAGTTCAACTCTTACCTCCTTCGCTATTACCAGAAAGGGTGAAGGTCTCAAAATCATAAAGAAACAAGGTTTTGTGTACAACAACCTTGCTCCCAAATTCAAGAGCAAACTGGCAGAGCCATTCCTTGTTAAATTCCCTTATCTTGAGGAAGAACAAAATGCTCCCATAAAGCTGAGTTCACACAATGGTCAGGAATTTGATGTTATTGTGAAAGGCTCTCTCAAGGTTCAGGTTGGAAATCACGTTGACATTTTAAACGAGGGTGATTCCATATTCTACAACAGCATCATCCCTCACGGTATGATAGCTGTGTCTGAGGGCGGCTGCGAATTCCACGCCGTTGTTCTCAATCCTCAGGACGGTCATTTCAGCGAGGAATACCCCGAGGCTCCTTACATTGCTGAAAAGGTTGAAAAATCTGCAAAGTCTTCATCAAAGACTGTTGCTGACGATTTCATTGACACAACCCTTGATGAAAAAGGCGTATTCAGCGGTATTTCATTTAAGAATGCTGACAAATTCAACTTTGCATTCGACTGTGTGGATAAAATCGCAAAGAAAACCCCCGACAAGACTGCTATGATGTGGGTTGGAAATGATAAATCAGAACGCAGATTTACTTTTAATGATATGAAAAAATATTCCGCAAAGACCGCGAATTATTTTGAGTCTTTGGGCATCAAACGCGGCGACACAGTTATGCTTGTCTTAAAACGTCATTTTGAGTTCTGGTTCTGTATACTTGCTCTTCACAAAATCGGCGCAATAGCAATCCCTGCAACAAACCAGCTGGTTGAACACGACTTTGAATACCGCTATAAGGCAGCAGGCATAAAGGCTATTGTCTGCACCAATGACGGCGATGTTTCCACAGAAGCCGAAAAAGCAGCTAAGGACTTCCCCAATATGCTCAAAATCCTTGTTGGCGGCAAAAAAGACGGCTGGTACAATTTCAATGAAGAAATGGAGCGTTTCAGTACACACTTTGACCGCAAGGAAGATTCGCCCTGCGGCGACGACCCAATGCTTATGCTCTTCACATCAGGCACAACCGGCTATCCAAGAATTGCTACACATTCATATAAGTATGCTCTCGGCCACTATCCCACAGCAAAGTTCTGGCACAATGTGAACCCTGATGGACTTCATTTCACCATTTCTGACACCGGTTGGGGCAAGGCGCTCTGGGGCAAGCTTTATGGACAATGGCTTTGCGAGGCAGGTGTGTTCACTTATGACTTTGACCGTTTCCATCCGGATGATATTCTTCCTCTTTTCAAGAAATACAACATCACCACATTCTGCGCACCGCCTACTATGTACAGGTTTTTCATCAAGGAAGATTTGTCAAAGTATGACCTTTCTTCTATCGAATATGCAACCACAGCAGGCGAGGCACTGAATCCTGAGGTTTATAATCAGTTCAAAAAGGCAACTGGACTGAGCATTATGGAAGGCTTTGGTCAGACAGAAACCACCCTTTCAATCGCAAACTTTGTTGGCTCAAAGCCAAAAATTGGTTCAATGGGCAAACCCTCACCACTTTATGACGTTGTTCTTCTTGACGGCGAGGGCAAGGAATGTAAGATTGGGGACACTGGTGAAATCTGTATCAGAACAACAGAAAATGTTCCTTGCGGTCTCTTCATCGGTTACTACCTTGACGACGAAAAAACCCGTGACGTATGGTATGACGGTTTCTATCACACAGGTGACCAGGCGACAATGGACGAAGACGGTTATCTTTGGTACGTTGGACGTATTGATGACGTTATCAAATCTTCCGGTTACCGCATCGGACCTTTTGAAATCGAAAGTGTTATTATGGAGCTTCCTTATGTTCTTGAATGTGCAATCACCGCTGTTCCTGATGAAGTTCGCGGTCAAATCGTAAAAGCAACAATCGTTCCCACCAAGAACACTGTGGGTACTGACGAACTGAAGAAAGAAATTCAGGAATACGTAAAAACACACACAGCACCATATAAATATCCAAGAATTGTGGAGTTTGTGGATGACCTCCCCAAAACCATCAGCGGAAAAGTCCGCCGTGTTGAAATCCGCAACAAGGATATGGAAAAAGCAAATAAGTAATCATTTAAAGCGAAAACCTCACCCAAATGGGTGAGGTTTTCTTTTCGTCTGACAACAGGACAGAGCTACATCTATGCAAATTATGCAAATAAAAAACCCTCATCGCTGAGGGTTCTCATTTTATAAATCATTTTTTATTATATCTTCAAAGCTTTCACGTTCCACCGCAGTATATTCACCCGTTTTTGTCAGCATCACAATCGGCGGTCTTTGAAGTCTGTTATAATTTGACGCCATTGAATAGTTATAGGCACCCGTTGTCATAACTGCGATAGTATCGCCACGTTTCACACTTGACGGCATTTGCACATTTTCCTGAATTATGTCACCACATTCACAGCATCTGCCCACAACCGAGCAAAGAAAGTCACATTCCTCGTTCATCTTGTTTGCCACTGCCACGGTATATTCCGAACCGTAGAGGGCAAATCTCGGGTTGTCAGCCATTCCGCCATCTATTGAAACATAGTTTTTATATTCAGGGATGACCTTTACACTTCCCACAGTATAAAGAGTGAGGCCGCTGTCCGCAACGATTGAACGACCTGGCTCCATACGGATCGCGGGAACATCTATCCTGAGCTCACTGCATTTTTCCTTCACCATTTTTGCAACCTGAGCAATGTTCGCCTCAATATCAATAACGGGGTCAGATTCAATATATCTAACACCATAGCCGCCGCCAAGGTTCAGGATTTCCGTCTCATAACCAAACTTTGATTTCATATCAGCAATAAACTCGAGCATAATATCAGCTGTTTTGAAATACACATCCGAATCAAAAACCTGAGAACCCACGTGACAATGGAAACCGCAAAGCTTTATGTTCTTTTTTGAAAGAGCATATTTCACAATATCTTCTGCGGCACCCGTCGCGATTGCAAAGCCGAACTTTGAATCAACCTTGCCCGTTGCCACAGCATCATAGGTATGGGGGTCAATCCCGGGCGTTATGCGGATGATTATATTTTGACACAAATTCATTTCCCCGGAAATACCGTCAATAGCATCAATTTCTTCACGGCTGTCCGCCACAAAATAGCCAATTCCATTTTCCATTGCATACTTTATGTCAAAATCAGTCTTGTTGTTGCCGTGGAAGTATACCTCTTCCATAGGAAAATTGGCACTTTTTGCAGTATAAATCTCGCCACAGGAAACCACGTCAATGCCCATTCCCTCTTCCATTGCTATTTTATAAATAGCCCTAAAAGAAGCCGCCTTGCTGGCATAAAGAGGCAATGCATCATCGCCAAAATATTTTTTCATTGCACCAATGTATGTTCTGTAGTTTTTCCGTATACGTTCTTCATCCATAAGGAAAAGTGGTGTCTGATACTTCTTTGCAAGTTCCACCGTATCCCTGCCGGCAAGGGTCAGGTTTCCCATATGGTTTATTCCAAGATTTTCACAAATCATTTATTGTTGTCCTTTCAGGAAAATTAAATTTCGATTCCGTTTTCTCTCATGAGTCTGTACATATTTTCAGCATGAGCTTCTTCCATTGGAGTAAGTGGGAGTCTGAGACAATTCTCACCAAATCCCATAGCAGAAACCGCAGCTTTTACAGGAATTGGGTTCACTTCACAGAAGAGTGCATCAATCAGGTCAAGATACTGAAGCTGAAGTCTTTTGCTTTCTTTCACGTCCCCGGAGAAAAAGCTGTCACAGATTTTCACCGTGTCTTTTGGTGCAACGTTTGAAAGAACAGAAATAACACCAACGCCGCCAAGGGACATTATTGGAACAATCTGGTCATCGTTTCCTGAATAAATTGCAAAATCGTCATCAACAAGGGATGCAACCTTTGCAATCTGCGAAATGTTTCCACTTGCTTCCTTTATGCCCACGATATTTGGGTGCTTTGCAAGGACAGCGCAGGTCTCAGGCAGAATGTTGCAGCCTGTACGTGATGGAACATTGTAAAGAATAATAGGCTTTGTGCTTGCATCAGCAATAGCAGTGAAAGACTGGATAAGTCCGTTTTGTGTTGCTTTGTTATAATAAGGTGTAACAACCAGCATAGCATCAGCACCAACCTCACACGCATATTTTGTGAGGCTTATTGCATAGCTTATGTCATTTGAGCCGGTACCTGCAATAACGGGAATTCTTCCCCCAACCTTGTCAACCGCAAATTTGAGAACGTCCTTGTGTTCCTGGTCAGAAAGGGTAGAGCCCTCACCGGTTGTTCCGGCAACAACTATGGCATTTATACCCTCTTCAATCTGCCATTCAATAAGTCTTTCAAAACTTTCATAGTCTACTCCCTTTTCGGTCATAGGTGTAACAATGGCCGTTGCAACACCCTTAAAAACAGTTTTCTTCATTTTCAAAACTCCTTTATGTAATTATCGTTTTGCTCTCATAAAAAAATGATAGCTGATTTTTCAACTATCATAAGATATATGCAAGGATATATAATCATTAACAAATATGATATGATAGCTCTCCGCACTTGTGCGACAACATTTGGGATATTATTCCCAACTGCCAGACCGATCCTTTGCCACGAACCGTCTTCGGCGCCTGCCCCTTTCGGCAAATCCGCTTTGGCAAAGCGATGAAAATCTGCCTAATGATGACACAACGCACCTCTATCTAACATTTTGATTATACTTTAATCTTTTTCATTTGTCAATAGCTTATTTAGATTTTATATATCAACTT
>JAFVTM010000015.1 GCA_017503225.1 Clostridia bacterium | reverse complement strand
GTGAAGTCCACCCTAAGATAAGATTTCCCATAGCGTAAGCTAGTAAGACCCCACGTAGACTATGTGGTTGATAGGTCGGAGGTGTAAGTGCGGTAACGTATTTAGCTGACCGATACTAATAGGTCGAGGGCTTGACCTAAATAGATTATGGAGTAAGCCAAAACTCTTCTTCGTTCAGTTTTTCAAGACAAATGCGAGTCAACGCACCACTGGTGCTTGACATACATTCGGTGGCAATAGCAAGAAGGTCACACCTGTTCCCATTCCGAACACAGTAGTTAAGCTTCTTAGCGCTGATGATACTTGGTGGGCAACTGCCCGGGAAAGTAAGACGTCGCCGGAACGCACGACAGACACTCATTTGAGTGTCTGTTTTTTTTGTATGTTCCTGCGACGCTTTTGTTGAAATTCCAAAGGAATTTCTTTTATCACCGATGCTGTCGCATCTCATCCCGCCTAAAAACGTGCCACCGGCACCTTTTTTACGGTGTGACGCCGGAACTCGTCGCAACAAACTGCGACTTGAAAAAGACATCCAAGATTGGATGTCTTTTTTCTTTTCTCCGTTGTTGCTCCTCTTCCCAAAAAATCTTCGGATTTTTCGGGAGCCCTATTTTTATATCCAAATGGATATCTTTGTATTTTGTAAATTCTGTGCGACGTCTGTTTATTGCTTTTTAAATTCCTCGCCGTTTATTAAATAGTCTATTGAAACATTAAAGTATTTTGAGAGCTTGTTGAGCATATCCAAACTTGGTTCTCGCTTTCCATTTTCATAGTGTGATAACGCTTCGCGTGAAATATTTAAGTCCATGGCAACTTTAAGCTGGTTTAAGTTTTTCTCTTTTCTAATGGATTTCAATCCTTTCATAAAAACACCTCTTGACTTTATTGTAACAATTTGTTACAATAAATATGTTACAAAATGTTACATAAGGAGGAAGATAAAAATGAAAAGATTTGTAAAGTGGGTAGTTGGTTCAGTGTTGACTGTGATTGGACTTGCTATTGCTACCGATGCGGTTGTAGATGGAGAAATTAGGGACTGTGAGGAAATAGATCATTACACAGATTGCTTTTATGACGACGATTATGACGAATTTTAGTACTGTATAACATTGTAAAAGGAGGGAATTATAAGGTGGATATTAAGGAACTGGGTAATTTAGAAAAACTGACAATTAAGGATATTGCTAAGTTGTTGGGGATAAGTGAAAATATGTTCAGGCATATTGATGGCAGAAAAATTCGCAAGGATATGTTGTTTAAAACAGCTTTAGAAATAATGACGAAAGAAAGGAAAAAATAAAAAAGGTAATAAGGTGAAATTATGAAAAAGGTTTTATTGATATCAATATGTGTATTAGCGTTAATCATTGCATTAATTGTGGGTGTGACGATTTATCAGAGAAGTGTCTCTAAAGAATACGTAAGATTAAATGAAGATATGGCAATTACAATTCATAATGACATTTATAAAAACACGATATCAGCAAGAGAAAAATGGAAAAACACAGATGTAGTTATAATTGGTACAGTGGACAGCATAAATAGCAATCGCTTTCATATGGACTTCATATATGGTTCTAGAGTGGGTTCTATTTTTGTTGAAACAAGTAAAAAAGAAATATTAAAATTAAATAGGGGTGACAAGGTTAAAGTTTGTGGAGAAATGAAAGTAGGTATGTATGATGGTGCACTGTCCATTCATATAGATGCTGATGAAATCATAAAACAATAAAGCCATTTAGGGACGTACATTTTTTGACACATTTTATTTATTGACAAGGCAAGGGAAGACAAGGGGGCGTTTCTATTGTCCTGTAGATTTGCAATAATTTGATGAGTTTGACGATGGTGGGTGCAAATGGGGATGCAAATAGGGACGTGCCTAAAATTGAACATTATCATACCTATAAAATGTGGAAAATATGAATGCTTAAATTTAAAAAACAAACCAACCCGGCTGTGGCGATTTTGCCACAGCCGATTTTTTTGGAGACTTGTTTTTTGCCAAACGGATGTCCGTTTTTGTTTCGTAAATTTTTATGGCATCTTATGTATAATATTGTCTTTTTTTCTTAACTATGTTATAATAATTTGTTGATACTACCAGCAAAAAAATAAATTCGAGAAAAGGATAGTTAAATGAGTATTTTAAATGTTGAAAATGTAACTCACGGCTTTGGGGGTCGTGAAATTTTGGATAATGCATCTTTTCGCCTGCTCAAGGGCGAGCATATCGGGCTTGTTGGGGCAAATGGTGAGGGAAAGTCTACTTTTTTGAATATTATTACGGGGAAACTTACGCCTGATTCGGGAAAGGTTGAGTGGTGCAAGCATATAACAACGGGGTATCTTGACCAGTATTCCACTTTGGAAAAAGGAAAGTCCATCCGTGATGTGCTTCGTGATGCGTTCCGCCATCTTACGGACCTTGAGGCAGAAATGCTTGCAATTTATGAAAAAATGGCAGATGTGTCTGAAAACGAAATGAATGAAATGATGGAGGAAGTAGGGGAAATTCAGGATATTCTTGATTCCTCGGGCTATTATATAATAGATTCCAAAATAAGTGAATGTGCAAACGGCCTTGGACTTAATGAAATTGGTCTTGACAGAGATGTTACAGAGCTTTCCGGTGGACAGAGGGCAAAGGTGCTTCTTGCAAAGCTTCTGCTTGAAAACCCAATGATTCTTATTTTGGACGAGCCGACCAACTTTCTTGATGAAAATCACATCGTATGGCTTAAAAACTTTCTTAAGGAATATGAAAATGCGTTTATTCTGGTGTCCCATGATATTCCTTTTCTTAACGAGGTTGTGAACGTAATTTATCACATAGAAAATTGCGTGCTTACCCGATATACAGGGGATTACAGCGATTTTGAACGCATGTATGAGCTCAAAAAGAGACAGATTGAACAGGCATACAGCAAACAGCAGAAAGAGATTGCTAATCTGGAAGAGTTTGTTGCAAGGAACAAAGCGAGGGCGGCAACTGCTACACTTGCAAGGTCCAGACAGCGTCAACTCGACAAAATGGATATTATTACCCTTGCCCCCGAAAAGGTAAAACCAAGTTTTTCTTTTAAAACGGCAAGAACCCCAGGTAGAGTGGTTATTGAGGCAAAAGATTTGGTTTTGGGTTATAACGAGCCGCTTACCAGTCCGCTCAATCTTCTTGTTGAAAGAAATAAGAAAATAGCCATCAAGGGGACTAATGGTATAGGAAAATCCACACTTATGAAAACGCTTTTGGGAATTATTCCACCTTTTGCGGGAAGTGTAAGCCGTGACCAGTTCTTGCTGGAGGGATATTTTGAGCAGGAAGAAACCGCAAGTGATAAAACTGCACTTTCTGAAATATGGGACGAGTATCCCTCAATGACGAATGCGGAGGTGAGGGCGGCACTTGCAAGATGCGGTCTTACTACCGAACATATTACCTCCCAGATGAAGGTGCTTTCGGGCGGTGAAAATGCAAAGGTGCGCCTTTGTCGTTTGATGCTTAAAGAAATTAACCTTCTGGTGCTTGATGAGCCTACGAATCATCTTGATGTTTTGGCAAAGGAAGAACTTAAAAAGGCGGTCTCAGAATTCAAAGGAACAGTTCTTCTTGTAAGTCACGAACCTGAATTTTATGAAGACATAGTAGATGAAATTATTAATCTGGAAAATGTGTCGACCAAGTGTGTTTGATATAAATGGTTCGCTGATTTTAAATAGAAATTTCGGTTAGATTTTTTAAACGGAGAAAAGACAGGGCGGGTGTAGTGTATTAAAAATTTGCTGCGCGCAACAGAAAGGAATAAAAATGAAAGAAAAAATATATACAATTCCGATAAATGAATCGCTGGATGCGGATTGCAGTTGTCCGTTTTGCTTTTTGGAGAGAAAGCTTGAGTGTGAGGCGATTGACTATACACTTGGGGCGGCGATGATGGAGCCGGATTTTCGGATGATTACAAATGAAAAGGGATTTTGCAAGACTCATATAAAAAGATTGATTGAAAAACGAAATGCTTTGTCCCTTGCTCTCATTATGGACACGCATCTTGCGGAGATAAAGTCGCTTTTTGAACTTGAAAACAACGAGAAATCATTTTTTAAAAAGAAAAAAGCTGACAATCCTTTTGTGTCAGCGGTTGCTCATGTTGCAGGGGAATGTGCGGTATGCTCGAAGATTAATCACACCCTTGACAGATATTTTTATACATTCATTTTTATGCTTAAAAGCGAAAAGGGTTTCCTTGACAAAGTTCTTTCAAAGAACGGTTTTTGCTTTGAACATTTTGCAAAACTTACCGAATTTGCATTCCGCGAGCTTTCGGACAGAGAAATTGAGAAGTATTTTAAGCCGATTATAGAGCTGGAGGAGAATAAAATAGCAGAATATCATGAACACATCAAAAAATTTGCCGACAGCTTTGACTACCGAAACGCCGGCAAAAAGTGCGATGTTCCAAAAGACATCCTGACAAAAACCGCTGAGTTTTTGAATGGGGAGATTGGAGATTAATGGGGAAACTAAAACGGTGCTAGCTGTTGGAGTTCTATAAAAACCAAGGCCGTTGCGGGGCAGATGAAAGGATATATGATAGGATAAAAGAAAATCTATAAACGAAAAGCACACAAATCCTTTAGGGTATTTGCGGACTTCATTAAAGCAGATTTTTTGGGGGAATTATGCGGAAGATGTCAATCTGGGTGGTGTTTTGGGTCAGGTTGGTTTAGGGTTCTTGGGTGTCGATGTACTGGCGGATATTCGTGACCTGATTTATTACATTAAAAAAGCAACCAGGCATATTTAACCTCAAAAACATTGACAAATTCCCCAAAATGTGTTATTATACATACAAATAAAAGGGAGTAATTTGCGGAGTTTCCGTCTGTGCTCGCGTCAATACATTTCTTTTGAAATCGCCGCACAGCATTTAAAATTTTTAGGTGTAATGAGACTTTTATTGTGTTTTTGGCGCAATAAAGGTCTTTTTTTGTATAAAAGATGCGTTTGAAACACAAAATTTTAAAAGAAAAAAGGAGAGTTTTTATGTTAATTCCAATTTTATTATTTTTGGTGGGCATCGTTTTGTTGATTAAAGGTGGCGACTGGTTTGTTGACGGTGCTACGGGTATCGCGCACAGATTTCATATTCCTGAAATCCTGATAGGTGCGACGGTTGTTTCGATTGGAACTACTTTGCCTGAGGTTATGGTGTCTGCAGGGGCGGCACTTAGCGGTCACGGTGAAATCGCATATGGAAATGCTATTGGTTCGATTATATGCAACACTTCGCTGATTGCAGCGATTACAATTGCTATTCGTCCGTCTGCTGTCAATCGCAAACCTCTTGTTTTGCCGGTGGTTTTCTTCTTTGTGGCTGCGGTGTTTTATTCGGCGGTTGCTTATTTTACAGGTAACTTTTCCAGAACAGTAGGCGTTGTTTTGGTTTCAATTTTTGTGGTTTATATGGTGATCTCGGTTATTCAGGCAAAGAAAAGCCTTGCTGAAAAGAAAGGCGAGGAAGAAACAGAAACGAGCGGCTCTTTGTGGAAAGAACTTCTTTTGTTGGTGATTGGTGCGGCTGTTATTGCTGTTGGCGCTGATTTGCTTGTGGATAATGGAACTATTATTGCTCAGATGCTTGGTGTTCCTGAGTCGGTAATTGCCTTGACATTTGTGGCTCTTGGAACGTCTCTTCCTGAGTTTGTTACGGCAATCACGTCGCTTATAAAGGGACACAGCTCATTGTCCCTTGGAAATATCATCGGTGCAAACCTTTTTAATCTTGTGCTTGTAAGCGGAGTTTCAACCGTGCTTTCACCATTCCCTGTCCCCAACAGTTCGCAGGTGTTTGGCGTTAATACGTCACTTGCTGTGGATATTCCTGTTATGTTTCTGGTGATGTCAATTATGGTGTTCCCTGCGCTGATACGAGGCAAGCTTTCGAGGACTCAGGGTATTCTTCTGCTCCTTATATATGCAGCGTTTTGCGTATTTCAGTTTGCTCTTTGATTGGTAAATCAGGACAACATATTTTTATGTATTGAAAACAGCATATATATGGTATATTATAATGGATAAGGGTTATGTTTTGTCCCAGTGACAATAACCCTTTGAATTTAGCTGTTAAAAGGGGATTATGAAATGAAAGAATCAATTTATAATAAGCATGATATAGAGGCGGCAAAGATAATTAATGATTTTTTGCCGGATAAACTTTTTGATGCCCATATGCATATCACGCATCGTGGCCCTCTGTATGAAGTAGGCACTTCTTTTGATGATTATTATGATAACATAAAGCTGTTTGCAAAAGACAGAGAGGTGCGCTGCAATGGAATAGTTCATCCGGATGATGAACTCAAAGACCCGACAGAATTTGCGAAAGCCCATGACTTTTTGGTGGAAGAGCTGAATAAGCATCCTCAGAATGTGGGGGAGGTTCTTGTTTTCCCCAGTGATACCATTGATGATATAGAGGCAAGGCTGCTTCATCCCAACATAAAAGGGCTTAAGTGCTATTGCTTTTATGCTGAGTGTGAGAATAAGTATGATGCAACCATCGGTGAATATCTTCCTGAAAGTGCGTGGGAGGTTGCGAACCAAAGAAAAATGGTGATCACCTTGCATATGGTTAAAAATGAATGTCTGGCGCATCCTGATAATCTTAACTACATAATTAAAATGGCAAAAAAATATCCTGATGCGGTGCTCATCCTTGCACACGCTGCAAGAGCTTTTGCTGCATGGACTGTTTTTGGTACAGTGGATAAGTTGGTAGACCTTGAAAACGTGTGGTTTGATTTTTCTGCCATTTGTGAGACACCGGCTATGCTTTATATAATCAAAAAGGTTGGCGTAAGCCGTTGTATGTGGGGAACGGATTATCCGGTGGCAGCATATTTGGGCAAACCCATTTCTTTGGGTAATACTTTTACGTGGCTTAACGCGGGCAATTTCTCAGGTGGTTTTCCGTTGAGGCACGTTATCACCGAAGGCTTTATGGCCATGCGGGAATTGAGTATCTTGGCCGATTTTGGGAAAAACCAGCTTGAAGATATATTCTATAACAATGCATCAAGGTTGTTTGATGTAAAATAAAAAAAGCCGTCCATTAGGCATCCTCGCATAGGGATAAACCAACTTGAAACTTTGTATTTTGGCGTCAAACTTCGCAAAAAGCCTCGGTAAGCCATACAGGATTACCTGCGGTTTTTACTTGTTCACCATCCAAAATCCCTTGTTTCAAGCGATTCCATCGTTTTGACAAACAAAGAAGTCCTTGAGATATTTATCTCAAGGACTTTTGCTCTAATTTCTTGTCAAAATTGATTTTTCCCTATGTGAGGACGCCATTTGGACGGCTTTTTGTTGTATTAAATTCCAAGAGAATCTTTAAGACATTTAACAAGCTTTTCAGCAACAATTTTATGTCCTTCCCGGGTGGGGTGCATAGGTGACTGGGGAATCCAGCCGGTGGAGTCAATAAATAACACATCATCTGAATGTTCTTTGTTGTAGCGGTTTACCAGTTTTTCCACTTCTTTAGGATAGGATTCGAAAGCACTTAAAGAGGCTGCTTTTTCTTCAGGATAGGCTCCGTAAAAAGCACTCAAAGCCACAATTTTTGACTTGGGGTTAAGCTTTCTTACCAAAAGAAGAAATTCTTCATATTCACGGAGATGGTCACAAAAGTCTGCATGGAAAAGATCGTTTACACCATAGTTGATAACAATTATTTCTGCGTCAATGGGTTTCTTCGGAGCGTCATTGAAACAAAAGGGGTATGCCTCCTTTGCCTTTGGTACGCCGCCGGCGGCTTTTACTGCAAGACCCAGTGAACCATAGCCCATTATATATGGACGCATACCAAGAGCCTTGGCTGTCAGATATGCATATGTGGCGGTTGAGTCGTTTTGGAACACCATATTTTCACGGTTTGAGGTGGAACCCCAACAAGGACGTCTGTATTCGTCAACCCAGATTCCTTCGGTGATGGAGTCGCCAAGAAACTCTATGATTTTGCGGTTGTCCACGGGTAAGGTTCCACAAGCATCGGTTTCGGTGCCAATAAAGGTAACCTTTGCCACAAGAGGCTCATACCACCGCTGTTGATCCTGCACTGCTGATTTAAAACATACTGTTGCAACGTGGTTATTATCATCCGGTGCTTCAATCCTTATACAGCGATCGAGTCTTGCATCTATTTTTGCACCACCATCAAGTTGGATATAAAGATGGGGATAGGCTTCAGCATTTCCGGTTACATCAAAACGGAGGTCGCACCAAGTACCCTTGAATGCAACGTCAAAATATGCGCCAGGGGTGGTGGAGGTTGCACTGTTTTCGGTTACAAACCAGCGGCCTGTGTAGCGTACGCTTTCGCTGATTGGAGATATTGTTAGCATAAAAATTTCCTCCTACATTTTTTCAAAGGTCACAGAAAAATCAAATTCTGTTGTTTCGTCCGGAATAAGTGAAAGTTTTAATATGTTTCCGGCATTTTCAATTTCAGTAAAACCTGTTTGAGAAACAAAGTTATAGCCATCGGGAATATACAAAGTGACGGTATAGGAATCCTTTGCAACAAGAGAAGACTTGAATGAAAGGGTATTGTCACAGAAGTGCATATCAAGGATTTCTGCAGCACCCTGTGTTATGTGACGCGAAGTGCTGATGATTTGCGGTATATCGAGGCAGGGTCTGAATGAAAGAACTCGTGCTTCGTATGGAAGAAGGTCAAGGTCAAGAGTGCCTTTTGCCTTGCCCAAGAATTCGTTTCTGTAAAAGTCGTATACCAGATATGTGCCGTTTTCAAGCTGAAAATCTTCGAGGAGATTGAATGTGCGGCTGAGTTTCTCTTCTGTGGAATTGAAAACTGCGGTGACTTGATAGTCTTCATATGGCATTGCGATTTTCAAATTCAAGGGGAAACAGTCTGTGTCAAAACTCTTCTTGAAAAGGTCGGTGGGGTGTATGTCAAGGATTGGCAGTGACCTTTTTATCATATCAATTTTTTCTTCGCCCAATACATGGAATTCATCGCCGAAGGTCATAGGAAGACCAAGGAGAGAGTGAAGAACCAGACGTGATTTTGCCTGTTCAAAATTACTGAATTCATCACGGAGAACCACGTTGTCGGGGTCATTGTGGAGCTGGATATTGTGAATTCCGTAGAAGAATTGAAGTTTCTTTACGGTGTCAAGATAATTCTTCCATGAAAAAACGTCATCACCGATGCGGGCAGAATCAAAGATGTCTGATGCCCAGAGGATAGAGGAGTTGCTTGAACCTGAGCAAGAAAGCATATACATATTTTCGCCCACAAGTTCACGGACTTTTTTTATAACATTTCTTAATATTTCTTTTGTTGAAAGTGATGGGTCAAACAGATTGTGGTGGGCTTCTTCCAGCTTAATCACCGCGAGGGGAATAACGTCTATTTTGATTGCCTCATATTCCCAGTCGTGAACACACTGCACCGCTTTGGGGAGATATTCATCCAGGTAACGGGGGTGAGTGAGGTCAAGCCAATATTTGCCACACCATTCGACTTCTTCCCGGTAGACTATATCGGGATATTTTTCGATAAACTCGCTTTTGGCAGGTTCGTTGAAAAAGGTTACCCAAAGGGCAGGAGTGAGGCCCAGCTTTTTGATTTCTTCAGCAACATACTTCATACCGTGGGGGTATTTTTCGGGTGCGGGCTTAAGGGAGCAGACCCCGTCAGTCCTTTCGGGTATCAGGTGAGAGAAGCCAGTATGAAACCATTCCCAGTCAACCCAAATGGTGTCGGCACCAAAGTCCTTGAGGTTTTCAGCCTGCCATTTTGCGTTGGCAAGAACATTTTCTTCACAGGCATCAAATTTCACAGCATACCATGTCATCCATCCGATAGGCGGGTTTGGAAACGTAGAATTTCTGTTTCTGGGTGAAAATTTGATGTGGTATTCTTCGGCGAGAATATCCTTTTTTACATAAAACCGCATAGCATCAGCATAGTCGTTTTTGAAAATGGCAGAGGTGAATTTGTATTCGCCCATATTTTCGCCTTTGGCAAGTTTTGCCTGACGGGGCTTGCCGATAACTATTGCTTTGTCGTTGGTGCGGTTGTATACAGCATGGGCATCAGGTGAAATTGCATTTCCCAGAGCACAACAGAAACCGGCCTGTTTTTTGTCAAGGCGGACAGCAAAAACGTCTTCAGCTTCTTTTGTATCTGTATATATAACCCCGCTGATTGCGACATAGTCATATTCGCTGCTTTCCATACCAATGCGGACATCGCTGAGTCCTGCATAGATATTTAACGTGAGCAGGGGGGGAGCGGCGTCTTCCTTGAGATTGAGGAAAATTTTCAAGGCTGAAAAATCTTCATGCAGCAGAACGTCATTTTGATATTTTATAAATGGGAAGTCCGTTATTTCATAAACCTTTTTGCTGTCTTTGTAAATTCCGTCAATATATATTTTTATTATGAGAACATTTTCACAAAATATGTCAAGGGCGTGAGCTTCCGGGTCATAAACTGTGTGATAGTCAGCGTAACTGCAATATTTTTTGTCGGGGCTCATAGATTTCCACTCCTTAATGTTTTCCTTGCGGAAATGATAGTATTCTTTGATTTTATTTTACATTAAATAACTAATCTGTCAAGAAAAAAACAACAATTGGCTGGAAAATATATGCGTTTCCAAATGCTGTTTGTCCTAAAAGGACATAAAGCAAATAAAATGTCTGTTAAGTTTCCTTGACGTTTTAACGAGTGCGTATATATAATGTCTTTAGAAAGGTAAAAACAAAAATTGCGTTGGAGGAGATAAAAATGATTTCTTGTACAGAATTTATACCGCTTTACAGCGAATTTTTCAAGTATCTTGAAAAACATGGCGGAGAAGAAGCTGTTATGGAATATTGGATACATATTTCTGATACCAGTATTGGCGACAAAACAAATCCAAACAGCCTTGCATCAAAATGTGAGCTTTATGGAGGATTTGGAGGCGCCATTGCTTATTGGGGACACACACTTACTGAGGAAGCTTGTGACTTTTTGAAGGTTTATGACCACAAAAACAGATTCATATACAGCCATATGCGTCACTGCCCGTCAAAGGGTATGCTCAATGACCTTGAACACGTTGAACCTTATCACAATTATTGCGAGCATTGTAATGTTATTTACAGCAGGATTCTAAAAAATTATGGCATCGAATTTATCCGCGACCATTCAAAAATTGACAATGCGGAATGTCGCTCCATAATTTGTGAGACGGGACATATGCCTGACTTTGACTGGAAGAACATAACCGACGATGAGGCAAGGGAGATGTCAAAGTGTGATGGATGCGAGCTTGTGGACCTCAAAACTGAGGACAACAAGTATCTCCACCGTGATTTTCATCTTCTTGGTGACAATGCTATCAAATATTGTGGTGACAAATATGGAACTGATGCTGCCAAAGAATTTTTGGTTGATTATGTAAAAAACTATTATGCTCCACGGATAAAGGAAGTAAAGGCGGGCGGACTCCGGGCGCTTTCTGCGTGGATTGAAAAGGTTTATGAAACAGAAGAGGCGAGCGAACTTTTGCACACCGAGCTTCTGGGAAATAAACTTACTGTCACAATAGACAAGTCTCCTGTTATTGAATATATGCACTCTCTCGGTCAGGAGCCAAGTGAATATTACATTGAAGAAACAAGGACACTTTATGCGACAATAGCGGCTGAGTGTGGACTTTCATTTGAACTTGAATATTACAACGAAGACGGTGGCACAAGGTTCAGCTTTACTGCATAGGAAGACAAAAAGGAGAGAAAAGTATGTTTGAATTTGGATTTTATGAAAAAGAGATTACACCACCTCTTGGTTGTGGTATTCCGGGATATTTTAATATCAGAAGAGGGCAGGATGTCCAGGACAGACTTTATGCCAGAGCTATGGTGGTGAAAGATGGCGATGAAAAGATTGCCATAATTTCTGTTGACGGACTTCATCCACATACTGAAATCTGTGCAAACATTGCAAAGAGGGTTGAAAGCTATACCGGTATTCCCAGAAAAAATCTGATGATTGCATTCACTCACAGCCATACAGCTATTCCTATTCGTTTTGAGGGTATTCCTTTCATTGAAGATGAGATTGTTCAGGATTCTATAAAAGGGTATATTGATGTTTTTGAAAGGCTGGTTGCTGACTGTGTAACCTTGGCTGATTTAAGACTTAAAAAGGCAACTGCGTATTTTGGCAAAGGTGAGGTGCAGGGGATTTCGTTCTGCCGTGATTATTTCATGAAAAATGGAACGCCCCAGACTAATCCAACAAGAACAAGCCCTGATATAATCGGTTCTGTGACCGAGTCGGACAAGGAACTCCCAGTCCTTTTGATAAAGGATGAAGAGGGGAAACCTTTTGGCGCGATCGTGGGTTTTGCCTGTCACAATGACTGTGTAAGCGGTGAAAAGTATTCAGGGGACTATGTTTCAATTCTGAATAAGGAACTGAAAAAAGTTTATGGCGAGGATTTTGTTACAGTATTCCTTTTGGGCTGCAGCGGTGACGTGAATCACTTTGACGTTACAAAGGCTTCGGACGACAGTGATCATTATGTGAAAATGGGTAAAAAACTTGCCGGCGAGACAGTGAAAACGGCGGCTTTTGCGGAAGAACTCAAGGAGACTGGAATCAAAGCGAGCCTTGAATATCTTGAAATACCAAGAGTGGAAATAGATCCCCAAAAAATTGAAAATGCAAGACATTGCATTGACACAATAAAGGAAATAAAGGGTATAAAGATTTCGGCTGATGGAACAGACCCCGAACAATATAGTCTTGCTATGGCGAAGAGACTTATAAACTTTATTGAGTCTACCCCTGAGGTGTTCAGTGTACCGATTCAGTGTCTCCAGATTGGTGAATTCACCATTTATGGCTTTAATTCCGAAATTTTCACTGAGTTTGGAAAGATGGTGAAAAAGGGTGACGGAACAGGCATCAATCTCGTGGCAACCCTTTGCAATGATGCTTTCGGATATGTGCCCACAAGGGATATGTTCTTTGATACCATTTATGAATCCCGTCCGGGCTCAAGCAGACTCGACAAAGAAGCGGGATACATTATGGCAGAAAAGCTCATCAGCATGAAAAAATAAAAGTGAAAAGGTCTCTTTGCAGACTATACGAAAAAGAATAACAAAAAAGGACACCCCACGGGGTGCCCTTTTAAAATGCATAGATTATTTGTTGAGTTTTGCTTCGAGTTCGTCCATGCTGTCTTTGATTTCCTTGGGAAGCTTGTCGCCGAACTGAGCGAAGAATTCTCTCTGGTTTTTAACATCGTCTTTCCATGCGTCGATGTCGATTGAAAGGAGTTCGTCAACAACTTCGTCCGAGAGGTCAAGGCCGTCGAGCTGGAGGTCTGCCTTATTTGGAACAAAACCGATTTCTGTTTCAACCGCGTCAACGTTGTCTTCGCAACGGTCAAGAATCCAGTTGAGAACTCTCATATTGTCGCCAAAGCCGGGCCACATGAAGTTTCCGTCTTTGTCAAGTCTGAACCAGTTTACATTGAAGATTTTGGGCGGGTTCTGAATCTTTTTGCCCATATCGTACCAATGCTGGAAATAGTCAGCCATATTGTAACCAACGAAAGGTCTCATTGCCATTGGGTCACGTCTTACAACGCCAACTGCACCGGCAGCTGCTGCTGTTGTTTCTGATGCCATTGTAGCACCAACAAACACGCCATGATCCCTGTCGCGAGCCTGGTATACCAGCGGAGCAGTTTTTGCACGGCGGCCGCCGAATACGATAGCTGAAATCGGAACGCCCTGGGGGTTCTCAAATTCAGAAGAAATGCAAGGGCAGTTCTTTGCAGGAGCAGTAAATCTTGAGTTTGGATGAGCAAGTTTATTGCCTTCTGCTGTGTATTCCTTGCCGTTAACCTTTGCGCCTTTCCATTCGATTGCATTTTCGGGAGGATTCTTGTCAAGACCTTCCCACCAAACAGTCATATCTTCTTCGTTGATAGCAACGTTTGTGAAGATTGTGTTTTTCTTTGTAGCTTCAAGCGCGTTGAAGTTTGATTTTTCAGAAGTACCGGGAGCAACACCGAAGAAACCTGCTTCGGGGTTGATAGCATAAAGTCTGCCGTCTTCGCCCACTCTGAGCCAAGCGATATCATCGCCTACTGTCCAAACCTTGTAGCCCTGATCTTTAAGGAACTTGGGAGGAATGAGCATAGCCAGGTTTGTCTTTCCGCAAGCTGATGGGAAAGCAGCACAGATGTACTTAACTTCGCCTTTGGGATTTTCAAGGCCGAGGATGAGCATATGTTCAGCCAGCCAGCCTTCTTTCATGCCCTGGTATGATGCGATACGAAGAGCAAAACACTTTTTGCCAAGGAGAACGTTTCCACCGTATGCTGAGTTAACTGACATAATTGTGTTATCCTGTGGGAAGTGAACGATGTATCTTTCGTCAGGATTTACGTCACGCTTTGCGTGGAGACATTTAACAAAATCGCCATCTTCGCCAAGTGCTTCAAGAACGTCATTTCCAACTCTTGTCATAATGTCCATGTTGAGAACAACATAGATGCTGTCTGTGAGTTCAATGCCAATCTTTGAGAAGGGTGAGCCAACAGGACCCATTGAATAAGGAATAACGTACATTGTGCGGCCTTTCATTGAACCGTCATAAAGTGCGTTGAGCTTTGCATACATTTCAGCGGGTGCCATCCAGTTGTTGATGGGACCTGCTTCTTCCTTTGTTTCTGTACAAATAAATGTTCTGTCTTCAACACGAGCAACGTCATTTTCAGCTGTTCTGTGATAGTAACAGCCAGGAAGCTTTTCTTGATTGAGTTTAATCATCTCGCCTGTCTCAACCGCTTCTTCACGGAGAGCCTCGAGCTGAGCCTCGCTTCCGTCAATCCAGACAACGTTGTCGGGCTTGCACAAAGCTTTCATTTCTTCAAGCCAGGTGAGAACTTTTTTGTTGTTAGTCATAGTTTTGACCCCCTTATTTAATATGAAAAATATTTAACAAGTTAAAAGAAAAAAGATGAAAGGACAAATTTTCCAACTTCTCCCTTATATAACATATTATCATAAGTTTTGCAAATTTTCAATATGTTTTTGACAAAAATTTAACTAATTTATGGAAAGTCAAGGAATAAATGTTGGCATAAATCAACATTTAGTATGTCCCATGAAGAGGGTTCCTACTTGTTTTCCGTCAAAAATATCATAAATTCTTTCGGGATATGCGCCGTTTGAGATTATCATATCAATTCCTTTTGACGTTGCAATTTCTGCAGCTTTCAGCTTGGTAAGCATTCCGCCTGTTCCTCTGCGGCTGCCAGCGCCACCGGCAACCGAATAAATAGTTTCATCTATTTTGTTCACAATTGGGATGATTTTTGCATCAGAGCAGGTGGTGGGATTCTTGTCAAACAGCCCGTCAATGTCAGAAAGAAGAATGAGCAAATCCGCCTCCACAAGTTCTGCGATGTATGCTGAAAGGGTATCGTTGTCGCCAAATTCCAGCTCGTATGTAGAGATAACGTCATTTTCGTTTACAACGGGGATAACACCGTATTCAAACATTGTTTCAAAAGTATTTTTTGTGTTCTGATAGCGCTCGGGGTCGTCAAGGATGAATTTTGTGAGTAGAACCTGAGCGGAGGAGTGACCATATTCTGAAAAAAATCGGTCATACATTGAAACCAAAGTGGCTTGCCCGATTGCGGCAAGTGCCTGCTTCTTTCGTGTATCAGAGGGCTTTTCGGTGAGATTGAGTTTTCCTACGCCCGCGCCAACGGCTCCGCTTGAAACCAAAACCACCTGAATTCCGCGGTTTTTAAGGTCTGAAATTACACGCACGATACTTTCGATTTTTTTGATATTCAGCTTTCCGGTTTCATAGGTGAGAGAAGACGTCCCCACTTTGATAACCACACGTTTTAGATTTTTAAATTTTGAGTAATTCATAATAATTGCTCCAGTTTTCAGTATTTTTGCTGTAAATGGCAGAAGAAAAAATTCCCCCATTTTGAAATAATTATACCCCCAAAACCTTAAGGTGTCAAGCCTGTGAGGGGGCCTATCCATTGACAAAGGAGCAAAAAATGAATATAATTGAAAAAGAAAACAGAATTTGTGAAAAGGAAAGCAAAAGGAATGCTTAGAATAAAAAATCTTGAGCTTAAAAACAATGTATTTTTAGCCCCCATGGCGGGGGTTACCGACAAGGCGTTCAGGCAAATTGTCAAGCCTTTTGGACCTGCGCTTATGTACACCGAAATGGTGTCGGGAAAAGGACTTTTTTATAAAAATAAAAAAACTGCCGACCTCCTTGATGCCGAAGACTTTGAAAAGCCCATAGCAGTGCAGCTTTTCGGCCACGAGCCGAGGGTTCTTGCGGAAATTGCTGAAAAATCACTGGAATATGGTGCTGAGCTTCTTGATATCAATATGGGTTGTCCTGCCCCTAAAATCGTGAACAACGGAGACGGCTCGGCACTTTCAAAGAATCCTGCATTGGCAGGGGAGATTATTTGGGCTGTGGTTGATGCTGTTGGTGGGAAAGTTCCGGTCACCGTAAAAATCCGAAAAGGCTGGGATGAGACTTTGGTCAATGCGGTTGAAATGGCAAAAGTTGCAGAAAGAAACGGAGCGGCGGCGATCACCATCCACGGAAGAACCCGTGAGCAGTTTTACAGCGGAAAAGCTGACCTTGATATAATCAAGGCAGTAAAAGGTGCGGTCTCAATTCCTGTAATCGGAAATGGTGACATAACAGACGGGGAGAGCGCTAAAAGGATGCTTGATTATACAGGCTGTGACGGGATTATGATTGGACGTGGCGCCCAGGGGAACCCTTGGGTTTTTCGTGAGGTAATTCACTTTCTTGAAACAGGTGAGAGGCTTTCGCCGCCAACTCTTTTGGAGCGTGCTGAAAAAATGGCGGAGCATCTTGAACTTTTGATTTTATATAAGGGCGAATATCGCGGAATTCAGGAGGCTCGCAAGCATATGGCGTGGTATATAAAGGGGATGAAAGGCGGAGCAAGACTCCGTGAAATTATAAATAGGGCAGAGACAAAAGAAGATATGCTTGGGGTTGTTGATATTATTAGAACTATAGTTGGATAAATTTCACAAAAGACGGCACAAAAACATACGAAAATTTTGCAGCAGAAAATTCCTCCTAAAGTCAAAAATTCCTTGACTTGTGGGGGATTTTGTTGTATTATTGATTTATCTGTACACAAATTTTAAAAGAGTTTAAAACCTTATCTTTTAAAGAAAGGATGAATTTATATGAAAATTGCCATTATGGGCTTTGGCGTTGTGGGCTCTGGCGTTGGTGAGGTTGTTACCAAAAATCAGGAAATGCTCATCAAAAAATGCGGCGAGCCTATTGAAATTGCTCATATTCTTGACTTGAGGGATTTTCCTGACAGTGAGTTCAAGTGCTTCACCAAGGATTTCAATGATATTTTGAATGATCCTGAGGTTGGGGTTGTTGTTGAAACAATGGGGGGCATAAATCCTGCTTATCAGTTTTCAAAATCACTTTTGCTTGCGGGCAAGCACGTGGTGACATCAAACAAAGAGCTTGTTGCTGCACACGGAACAGAGCTTCTGGAAATCGCAAGAGAGAGAAACATAAATTATCTCTTTGAAGCCAGTGTTGGCGGCGGAATTCCTATTATAAGACCGCTTTTCTCCTGCCTTACCGCAGGTGAAGCGACGGATGTTTTTGGAATTCTTAATGGTACAACAAATTATATTCTGACACAGATGTTTCAAAAGGGTGAAACTTTTGAAAATGCACTTCGCGCAGCACAGCAAAAGGGTTATGCCGAGGCTGACCCAACGGCCGATGTTGAGGGGCATGATACCTGTCGCAAGATTGCTATTCTTTCAGCTCTTGCTTTTGGAGATGCAGTCGTTACCGACCGCATCAAGACAGAGGGAATTTCAAAAATAACTGCAGAAGATGTTTTTTATGCTGAAAGATTAGGCTATTCAATCAAGCTTATCGGCCACGCAACCAGAGCCGTGGACGGCGGAATTTATGCCGCAGTTTTCCCGGCATTTGTTCCCAAAACCAATCCTTTGGCAGGCATCAATGATGTGTTTAACGGAATTATCGTAAAAGGCGATGACTTGGGCGAGGTTATGTTCTATGGCAGAGGCGCCGGAAAGCTTCCCACTGCCAATGCGGTTGTTGCCGATGTGGTTGATGCAATAAAGCACAAGAAGGTAAACATCATCATAAAATGGAATGAATACAAAGAAGAAAATCAGTCTGAGGGTGCTATGCAAAAATATCCTTATTATGTAAGGTTTAAAGGTGCGACCGTCCCAAATATTTCGGGATGCAGACTGGTGACATTTGATGAAGATGCAAACAAAAACGAATTTGCTGTGATTTCCGAGGCAATGACAGAAAAAGAGCTTGACGAATTTGTTAAAGCTGTTGAATTTGAAGGCTGCGAAGCCCTTGGAAAACTCAGACTTATTGGTGAATAAAAAACAGGAGGTTTTTAAATTGGCAATTATTGTTCAAAAATTCGGCGGAAGCTCTGTTGCGGATGCTGCAAAGGTAAACAACGTTGCAAACCGTGTGGTTGATACTTATCGCGCGGGGAACTCGGTTGTTGTGGTTGTTTCGGCGCAAGGCGATACCACCGATGATCTTATTGAAAAAGCCCATGAAATCAACGAAAACCCATCAAAACGCGAGATGGATATGTTGCTTTCATCAGGAGAACAGATTTCAATAGCGCTCTTGCTATGGCTATTGAAAAAATTGGCGTTCCGGTTGTTTCCCTTACCGGATGGCAGGCAGGTTTCCAGACAAATTCAAATGCTGGAAATGCGAGAATCAATAAAATTGATACCGAAAGAATAAAATCAGAGCTTGACCAAAGGAAAATTGTTATTGTTGCAGGCTTTCAGGGTCTTGACAAATATGAAAACATAACAACCCTTGGAAGAGGCGGAAGCGATACATCTGCTGTTGCAATAGCTGCAGCAATTCACGCTGACAAGTGCGAAATTTATACAGACGTTGATGGCGTTTATACTGCTGACCCAAGAATTGTGAAGACCGCAAAGAAGCTTGACGAAATCACATATGACGAAATGCTTGACCTTGCCAGCCTTGGAGCAAATGTTCTCCACAACCGCTCGGTTGAAATGGCAAAGAAATATGGCGTCAAGCTTGAGGTAAAATCCAGTTTTGAAAAAATTGATGGTACAGTTGTTAAGGAGGCGATTGCTGTGGAAAAAATGTTAATCAGAGGTGTTGCAAGGGATAACGATGTTGCACGTATTGCGGTTATTGGTCTTGAAGATAAGCCGGGCATTGCGTTCAAGGTGTTCTCACTCCTTGCTAAAAAGAATATAAATGTGGATGTTATTCTCCAGTCTATTGGACGCGATAATAAAAAGGATATCTCGTTCACTGTTTCAAAGGGTAACCTTAATGAAGCAATTGAAATTCTTGAAAGCGAAAAGGCAAGTCTTTCATACGAAGCAATCACACACCGTGATGACATCAGCAAGGTTTCAATCGTTGGCGCAGGTATGACAAACAATCCTGGTGTTGCTGCAAAAATGTTCGAAGCTCTTTATGATGCAAACATCAATATTCATATGATTTCGACATCAGAAACAAAGATTTCTGTTCTTATCAACGTGAATAATGCTGAAAGAGCTGTTCAGGCAATCCATGACAAATTTCTTGGTTAATTTCTGAAATTTGAATAAAAACAAAAAAATGCGGCAAACTATCACCGAAAGAGGTTTTAGTTTGCCAATTTTTTATGCTGCTTCAAAATTTTGTTCCGTTTGAAAAATTTCTGTGGGAGAGAGATTTACAAGAACCGGAGTATAAAAATTTTTTGAAATAAGCAGCGCGGCAAGTGCCGCAAAAACGATTTTTTGAAAATGTGAAATCATTTTGGGAAAGCTCCTTTCTAAGACTTAGTTTGTGCAGTGTGAAGAGGTGTTATCCTCTAAAAACTATGGCAAAGAAGAGCTTTAAAAGAGAAAAAAGAAGTCTTGGGAAAAAGCAAAAAAACATACCAAAACCCCCGCAAAATTGTTATTTGCGGGGGTCAAAATTTTCAAAATTTAAAATTTATTTGTGTTGTTCAACTCTTGCAATTTTGAAAGCAATCCACAGAAAATCAATAACCAAATAAGCAACAATCAATGTGATAGGTCCTCTTGAAATCCACCAGCGGGAATCAACACTTAAAAGACCTTCGAAGATGTTGCCAAGGAAGAGCCGGATTGGTGCATAGAATCCGATGAAAAGTGAAACAAGACACACAACCGCTGCAAAGATTGAATAGTCAAAGGTGCGAGCTGTGTTTTTGAAAACACGGCATTTTCCGCATACTGCCAGAGCAATTGCAACAGCTGCAAAAACACCAGCAAGTGCTTTCATAACTGTGGGCATTGATGCGGCAGCACTTCCGAGAAAACCATTTTCAACAAATCTCAGGCACAAAATGCCAAGAAGACCCCAGGAAAGGTTTATCATAAAGCGGTTTGTAGCCTTATCGATTTTTGCACGTTTTTCTATTCTTTTTTGTCTTTTTAAATTTTGATTTTTTGCTGCTGACATCAGTCATCAAGACCTTTCTATCTATATTATTTAAAAACTAAAACTCGTCGTTTTGGTACATAATCACCGGAATAACGGCGCTTGCCACAGTTTCGGTGCGAAGAATCCTCTTCCCTAGTCCAAAGGTGTTTATTTTGGCATCAAGAGCCTTTTTTGCTTCGCTGTCGGAAAAGCCACCTTCGGGACCAACAAGCAAGCCAAAAGTTTTGGCGGAGTGGTCATTTGTTAAAATTTCTTTTAAGCCATAAAGACCTTGGTGTCCAAGCTCTTCATAGGGCATAAGAGAAACTTCAAGACCAGCAAGCCGCTTTATCGCTTCGTCAAAGGTGCTGGGAGGATGAACCACGGGAACAATGCCACGACCACACTGTTTTGACGCTTCGAGTGAAACCTTGTTCCACCGACTGGCTTTTTCTTCGCCTGCTGCCCTATTCTTTATTTGAACAACGCATCGGTCCATAATAACGGGGAAAATTTCATACACTCCAAGCTCAACGGCTTTTTGGATTATGGTTTCCATCTTTCCGGATTTGGGAAGACCCTGAAAAAGCGAAACGCTAATTCGGGGTTCGGAAGAAGATTTTTGGCTTTCAATTATTTCGGCACGGCAAAGATTTTTTTCGATTGAAGTAAGTTTTGCCACGTATTCCGTGCCTGTGCCGTCAAAGACCAAAATGGAGTCTCCGATGTTCATTCTCAAAACTTTTTCAATATGCTTTGAATCTTCAAAAATTTCGGCGATGCCGTCCTTTATGAATTCTGGCTCTGTGAAAAATCTTCGCATAAGCAAATATCCGCTCCTAACCGAAAAGAGTATCACACTTAAATAACATTCTAACACAAAAACTAAGGAATTTCAAGTCTTATTTTGTATTTTAAGGAGCGTTTTTGTGGTCAGCCTTTTAAAGTTCCCCAGACTACACGGTCAACTCCGCTTAAATCTTTCTCGGTTTTTATTTCGGAAAAGCGGTTTTTCATTATGGACATGACGGTTTCTGCTTGGTTTATTCCTACTTCAAAGGCAAGACATCCGTTTTTGGCGAGCTTTACATCTTCGGTTATCTTCCGGTAAAAATCAAGGCCGTCAGTTCCGCCTGCTAAGGCCGAAACGGGTTCAAAATCTTTTACTTTCTCATCGAGGGTTAAAACATCTGCATCCGGGATATAGGGTGGGTTTGAAACAACAATATCCATTTCGGCGGGAAGTGTGGGAAATCCTTTAAGAATATTCCATTCAAGAAAACTGCACCGATCAGAAACGCCTAAGACTTTGGCGTTATCTTTTGCGGTTTTCACGGCCTCAGGTGAAATATCAATTCCAAAAACCTTTGCATCCGGCAGAAAATATGCAAGACTTATGGCGATGCAACCGGTACCTGTGCCGATGTCAAGGATATTAAGCGGACTTTTGTTTTTAAATTTTTCTATTAGTAACTCAACCAGAATTTCGGTATCTGCTCTTGGGACAAGTGTGCTTTTGCTTGTGGCGAACCAAAGAGACATAAATTCACAGCCCCCTGCTACGTACTGAACAGGAACACCTCTTTGAAGCTCTGTGAGAGCGTTGTCAAAAAGCTGTAATTGTTGGTTGTCAAGAATTTTATCGCCCAGAATCAAGTCTTCGCGTGAAAAATGGAGCATGTGAAGAAACAGATAGTCTATATCTGCCAAAGGACTGTCGTTTTTCGTTTGTTCAAGTACTTTCAGGGCGGTTTTTCTGAGTTCTTTTATTTTTACCATTTTGCATCTTCTGTGTTTTCGGGGATAACAGCTTTAAGAGATAGAATCGCCACTTCAATCTGGCTGTCATCGGGCTCGTTGGTTGTTATATACTGAAACCATTTTCCAGGAGCACTGATAATCCTGGTAAGGCGATTGTCGTGTCTTCCCGCAAATTTGATAATTTCATAGGAAATACCTGCTACAACAGGGAGAAGAGCAAGTCTTAAGACCAGACGTATGAACGGATTGTTCCATGAGATAAATGAGAAAACGATGATGCTTATTACCATAACAATCAGCAAAAAGCTTGTTCCGCATCTGGGGTGGAGACGTGAATGCTTGCGGACATTTTCAACGGTAAGTTCTTCGCCGCTTTCAAAGCAGTGGATGGATTTGTGCTCGGCTCCGTGATACATAAAAACACGTTTTATGTCTTCCATTTTTGAAACCAAAGCTATATATATGACAAAAATGCTTATTCTTACAACTCCCTCTGCAAGAGTCAGAAGAATGTGATTTTCAATGAGACCTTTGAGAAATCCTGCGATTACGGCAGGGAGGAGGATGAAAAGACCTACACTCAGGAAAAGAGAAAGGCACACGGAGATATAAATAACCGCTTCGGTTGCCTTTTCTGAGCCAAGCTTTTCGTTCAGCCATTTTTCAAATTTGCCGGGATTCTCTTCAAGTTGATTTCCGTCTTCGTCAATATCAAAGAATTTGGCGGAAAACATAAGAGCCTTGATTCCTACAATCATAGAATCAAAGAAGTTGATACATCCACGAATAATGGGAAGCTTAAAAAGTTTGTTTTTTCTTCCCTCGCCGATAGGTTTTTCGTCAATAATGATTTCGCCGTCGGGTTTTCTTACCGCCGTTGCGATTTCGTGGGGACCACGCATCATAACGCCCTCAATTACTGCCTGCCCGCCGATTGAGGTTTTGAGAGTTTTTTTCTTTTCACAAGCCGATTTGCTCATATAAAACACCTGCACTTTCAAGCAAAATTATGCTGCTTCGTTTATATTTTTGGGGTCTTTTTGACCCACGATATCATATCTTAAGATTGCAAGACCTATTGATACTATGCTGAGAGCACTACCTATTGCAGAGCCATATGCACCGCTTGTAAGATTGTATATGAGCCAAAACGGTGACGCTGCAAAAGAGACGCGCCTTAATATTTTTTCCTTTGTTATCCAGAATGCACTGTTTTGAAGAATTGTACCCGCGACAGAACACAGACTGAAAATGTTTTTGTAAAATACCATACCTGCAATGCAAAATGAC
>JAFVTM010000014.1 GCA_017503225.1 Clostridia bacterium | reverse complement strand
CCGCCACAAAACCTTCAACAGTATTTGGAAGCTCCGCAAAAAATCCCGAATTGGTCACATGAGTAATAATCGCATCATACTTTTCCCCCACCTTGTCAGCCATAAACTCCGCTTTTTTCACCGCTTTCCAGCGAAGTTCAGCCTCTGCTGCATTGATTTCTGTTGTGGAAGATGTCACCGAAGCACTCATGGAAATCTCTTTGAAATGCTCTTTTCTTTTTTCAGATAATTCACCCTTGAGACTTTCTTTCAAAATACGGTGAACCACCACATCGGGATAACGACGTATGGGTGACGTAAAGTGACAGTAACAATCAAACCCAAGTCCAAAATGTCCAAGATTTGCTTCGCTGTATTTTGCCTTTGCCATACTTCGAAGCAGCAGATAATTTATTACCTCTGCCTTTTCATCTTCTTCGACAGTTTTCAAAACATCCTGAAAATCCTTTGACCGAACATCGTAGCTAAACGTAAAATCAACGCCCAAAAGAGGTAAAATTTCCCCAAGTCTTTGAACTTTCAAAAGGTCAGGCTTTTCGTGAACACGATAAACACAGGGGATTCCAAGCTTTGTGAGATGTTTCGCTACGGTAACATTGCACATAAGCATAAACTCTTCGATTATACCATTTGAGATTGTTATGGGATAACGTTCTACCGAGATGGGCTTGCCATCCTTATCAAGAGTAATTTTTGACTCATGAGTTTCAAACTCCACCGAGCCCTCTGCCACTCTTCTTTTTTTCAAAACATCTGCGAGGCTGTTCATCATTTTCAGCATAGGAACCAATTTCAAATATTTTTCACAGAGCTTTTCATCGCCCTCCAGGATTTTTGTCACATTGGAATAGGTCATACGCGCTTTTGAGACAATTACGCTTTCGCATATTTCATAGCTTTCCATTTTGCCCGATGGTGTTATCTCCATAAATACCGAAACAGCAAGCCGCTGAGCATTGGGCTTCAAACTGCAAAGCTCATTTGAAAGTTCAAAAGGCAACATTGGCACAACCGTATCAATAAGATAAACACTTGTCCCACGGGCAAACGCTGCACGATCTATGGGGGAATTTTCGGTTACATAATGGGTAACATCCGCTATATGAACACCAAGCAAAAAGTTCTTATTTTCCAACTTTTCAATAGAAATCGCATCGTCAAAATCCTTGGCATCATCACCGTCAATAGTAATGATAAGCTTGTCCGAAAGGTCACGGCGACCCGATTTATCCTTTTCGCTCACGGTTTCGGGCATTTTTTCTGCCTGCCGCATCGCTCCCGGAGGAAACTGTGGCATTATATGAAAATTTGCGAGTATATCAATAAGTGTCATAAAGAATCCTCCTTTTTTGTTATTTTCCCCACCTGAAAACCAAATATGCTTTCCTTTATTTAAGAAAAACCGCCCCTTTTGGGACGGTTTCTTGTTTTTGTTTGAATTTAATTATTCAGCAGCGCCTTCTGTAGCACTTTCAGCCTGTGATGCCGCCAAATCTTCAGCAGTCATAAGAATGTTACCGTCTGCATCAACGAGATTCCCGTTTTCGTCAAGACCTGCTTCTACCTGCTGATCATCTTCTGTCTGTGCAGTTTCATCGTTTGCAGCACTTTCTGCATTGCTCTTGTTGATAGCATATGTTGCCAAAACGATAGAGCTGATTACGAACAAGAGTGCAACAACAGCGGTAACCTTTTTGAGAACTCCGTCAATGGTTCTGCCCTTGTTCTTTCCAAAGAAAGTTTCAGCGCCACCTGCGATAGCACCTGAAAGACCCTGCTGTTTTCCTGACTGCATCAAAACTGTTACGACAAGTATAACAGAAATAATAACGTGAATAATAATCAAAGCTGTTTGCATTTTAAATTTCCTCCTTAATATTGCTTATGCTTTAAAACTAATCCTGATTTTTGCGGAGGAACACGGGAACGTCAATGCCGTCATCCTCACTTACTTTGTAAAAAGGTGTTGCTTTTTCAATAGGTTTCACAACTTCCTGAGGAGCAGTCTCAACAGCTGCTTCAACTTTCTTTTCCTGAAGTTCTTCTTTCATTGCCGCGAAAATGCTCTTTCCTTCATTCTTTGAAAATGGTGAACTTGCTCTTCCAAGAGGAATAGATGTTCCGCGACCATCAAAGCCTGTAGCAATAACAGTAACCTGGATTTCATCACCCAAAGTCTCGTCAATAATTGCACCGAGGATGATGTTTGCATCTGCATCAGCGGCTTCCGTAATTATCTGTGAAGCTGTCTGGATTTCAAGAATACCAAGGTCGCTGCCACCGGTAACATTGAGGATAACACCCTTTGCCCCTGCAATAGATGTTTCAAGAAGCGGGCTGTTGATAGCCTTCGCTGCAGCATCAGCGGCACGGTTTTCACCTGTTGCCTTGCCGATACCCATATGAGCATATCCAGTGTTTTTCATAATTGTCTTGATGTCTGCAAAGTCAAGACTGATAAGACCAGGTCTTGAAATAAGGTCAGATATGCCCTGAACGCCCTGACGGAGTACATCGTCAGCCATCTTGAAAGACTCTGTAAGAGGTGTTCTGTTTTCAGCGATTTCAAGAAGCTTGTCGTTTGGAATAACCACCAATGTATCAACTGAATTTTTGAGATTTTCAATACCCTCTGCTGCATTTCTTGCGCGAACAGCACCCTCAAAGCAGAATGGCTTTGTAACGATACCAACGGTCAAGATGCCAAGCTCTTTTGCGATTTCAGCAACAATGGGAGCTGCACCAGTACCTGTTCCGCCTCCCATACCGGCAGTAACAAACACCATATCAGCATCCTGAAGTGCAAGGGCAATTTCGTCACGGCTTTCTTCAGCAGCTTTTGCACCAACCTCAGGAACAGCACCTGCGCCAAGGCCCTTTGTAATTTTTGAACCAATCTGAATTTTCTGTGTAGCCTTTGAAAGACTCAAATCCTGCTTGTCCGTATTTACTGCAAT
>JAFVTM010000001.1 GCA_017503225.1 Clostridia bacterium | reverse complement strand
CACTCAGGAAGAGGTTGCAAATCGTGTGGGGAAAAGCCGCAGTGCTGTGGCAAACTCTCTTCGAATCAATGGTCTATCCGAAAAGCTTAAAGCTATGGTGATAGCAGGCGACCTTTCGGGCGGACATGCCAGGGCGCTTTTGTCTCTTGAAAAAGAATCTCAGAGACTTTTGGCAGCTGAAAAAATTGTTAAAGAAGGTCTGAGCGTTCGTCAAACCGAAAAACTTGTGGCTTTGCTTAGCCAGGAACAAAAAAAGGTTGAGCTGACAAAAACCGACAAAAATGTTGAAAAATATTTTAAAGATTTGGCGAGAGAACTTTCTTCCAGACTTGGTGCAAAAGTTACCATAAAAAATGGTAAGAATAAAGGAAAAATAGAAATTGAGTATGTTGGCAATGCTGAACTTGAGGGAATTCTGGAAAAGATTAAAAAATAGAAAATTTTGGAAAAAACCCTGAAAAACCGACGCTCAAAAACGCTCTTAAAATCCACAAAAACGATTGCGGCAATGATGCTGTATTAAAATCAAACGAAGTGAGTTTAAGGGGTGAAAATTTGCCTTTTGAGAGGAGGGGCTATGACGTGAAAAAGAATTACAAGAAAATTTACAGCTACGGAATTATATTTCTTGTTTGTGTGATTGCTATTGTTGCCGTGGGAATTTTATCCCAGCACAATCCGCATAACGAGAAAATTGATTATCAAAATCTTATAGAAGCAAATCAGAACAGCATAAGAATTCTTGAAGAAGAAAATGCTGGGCTTAAAAAGAAAATTTCCGAGCTTGAAAAAAAGCTTTCCGAAGAAAAGCTTTTTGAGTCTGATATGACAACCGTCTCTCAGGCGTTAAACGATATGAAAGAAATTTATGAAAAATTTAAAGAAGGCGAAGAAGTTAAAGCGAAAGCTGAGTTCAAAAAGATTGAGCCTATTGGATTTGACGACAACGCACTTTTGTATTATGAAATTTTAAAAGACCTTTTGGAAAACTAAAGGTTAACAAATAAAAAGAAAAAATTTGCCGCAAATAAGCAGCTGAAGGAGAAAACGAAAATGATTGATATTAAAATTTTAAGAAACGAACCTGAAAAACTTATTGAAGCCCTGAAAAGAAGAAAGGAAGACCGCATAGATGTTGACGGACTTCTTGCTCTTGACAAGAGCCGCCGCGAAGTGCTTTTCAATGTTGAGCAGATGAAGAGCCGCCAGAACGAGGTTTCAAAAAAGATTCCTGCAATGAAGAAAGCGGGGGAGGACACAACAGCTATTTTTGCTGAAATGAAAGAGCTTTCGGACAGCATCAAAAAGCTTGACGAGGAAGTAAGAGCTATTGATGAAAAAATTGAAAAAATTATGTACACAATCCCAAACATTGCAAATCCTACAGTTCCTGACGGTGACACGGATGAGGATAATGTAGAAGTCCGCCGCTTTATGGAGCCCACAAGCTTTGATTTTGAGCCAAAAGCACACTGGGATTTGGGCGAAGACTTGGGAATTTTGGATGCGGCAACAGCTGCAAAGATAACAGGTACAAGATTTACTGTTTATAAGGGTGTGGGTGCACAGCTTGAAAGAGCCGTAATAAACTTCTATCTTGATACGCACACTCAGGAAAACGGCTACAAGGAAATTTTCCCGCCATTTATGGTACACAGAAACAGCATGGTGGGAACAGGACAGCTTCCCAAGTTTGAGGAAGATGCTTTCAAAGTGGCAAACACAGATTACTTCATGGTTCCTACAGCAGAAGTTCCAGTAACAAATATGCATCGCGATGAAATTCTTGACGGCAGCAAGCTTCCTATCAAGTATTGCGCGTACACTGCTTGTTTCAGAGCAGAGGCGGGAAGTGCAGGCAGAGACACAAGAGGTCTCATTCGTCAGCACCAGTTCAACAAGGTTGAGCTTGTTAAATTTGCGAATCCTGAAAATTCTTATGAAGAGCTTGAAAGCCTTGTAAATGATGCAGAATCAGTGCTTAAGCTCCTCAAGCTTCCTTACAGAGTGGTTAAAATCTGTATTGGCGACCTTGGTTTTACTGCTGCAATGAAATATGACATTGAGGTTTGGATGCCAAGCTACAACAGATTTGTTGAGATTTCATCATGCTCAAACTTTGAGGATTTCCAGGCAAGACGTGCAAACATCAAGTTCAAGAATTCGGTAAAGGACAAGGCTCAGCTCGTTCATACCCTCAACGGTTCAGGCGTTGCTATCGGCAGAACTGTTGCGGCAATCCTTGAAAACTATCAGAATGCTGACGGTTCGGTTACTGTTCCTGAGGTTCTCAGACCCTATATGGGCGGAAAAGAAATAATTCTTCCTGAAGAATAATATAACAAAAAGGCCATCGCAAAGCGATGGTCTTTTTCATACGATGAAACCCCTGTCTCACTGGCAGGGGTTTTTCGCTATTCGTATATAACTTATTTCCAGAAACCACAGATGTCCTTCTTGTCTTCAATAAGGTGAAGAATGATGAGCATTCTGGGAAGATGGAATGGACCTTTGAAAATATTACCCTTGAGATAGTTGGCAGGGGTGTTGTCATAGTGGAGATAACCATACCATTCTCCATATTCCTTGTCTGCAAAGTTGGAGAAGGCGTAGTCCAGAAGCTGTTCATAGCTTTCGAGATACTTTTTGTCACCAAAGACTTCATATGCCATACGGTTCGCAATGATAGCTTCGTTCTGGGGCCACCAGAGCTTCATATCCCATTCAAGTGCTGTTGGAGGATTGCCCAATACATCCGTAAAGGAAATAATTCCGCCGTGTTTTTTGTCAATGCCAAGGGGCATTGTCCAGTCAATAATTTTCTTTGCGGCATTGAGGGCTTCGTCATTTTTGTCCATAAGGCCCTCGCCAATCAGGAACCAGGCGGTTTCAAGACCATGACCGGGGTTCACAAGACGGCCAGAGGGTGTATCCATAAATTTTCCGTCAGCAGAAACGTTTTCAAGGAGTGCATGAACATCTTCACAAAGAAGACCACAAGTAACAAGCTTGTGAGCAAGTTCACGGGCAATCTCGGAATATTTTTCGCTGTTTTGCCCACAGCTTGCCATTGTTCTTGCCACAGACATCATAATCATTATGGGAGAATGTGAAATGCTTGAAGTGTAGAACTTGGGCGGATTGAGTTCCGGATGGTTGTAACATTTCCACGCCATGTCAAAGTATTTTTCAGCGTTTGCCCAGACTTTTGGATCCTTTGTTGCTTTGTAATATTCGGCACAACCGATACAAGCGAAAGTCTCGCTGAAATAATAGCGACGCTTCTGGATGGGATTTCCCTCGCGGGTAACGGTGAAAAACATTCTGCCATCAGTATCTTCAACCTTTGGCAAGAAGTTGTAAAGCTTTTCTGCAGCTTTCAAATATTCCTCACGCTTTTCTACGCAGTTGTAAGCCTTGGAAAATGTCCAGAGCGCACGACCCTGGAACCAACCACTTTTTTCAGTGCCATACACTTTTCCTTCACGGTCTATTTGTGTGAAAATTCCGCCAAATTCATCATCAAAGGCGTTTTTCAGCCAGAAGGAAAGAATATCGTCGGTTAAATATTTTTTAAAATCCATTTTTATACCCCCAAAAAGTTAAAATTGTACGTAATAAGTATAACAAAGGCACCAAATTTTGTCAATATAAGGGCAGCAAACCGGATTAAACAAGTTTTGAAAGTGCGTCTATGCACTTTCTGCAAACAATTTTATTTTCAAAGATAATGGTGTCGTGTATTTCTCCGCAAAAGATGCAGGCACAGGAAGACTCATATTTTCTGAGCATAATTTTTGTATCCTCTACAAAAATTTCAAGAGCGGTTTTGGGTTCAATGCTGAGTTTTTTGCATATTTCCTTGGGAAGAACGACTCTGCCCACAGGGTCAACCTTTCTCACTATTCCCAAATTTCCTTTTGCGGTTCTTATCGTATTTTCAGGGTGTTTTTGAAGAACAATAAAGTCACCGTCAACAAAAATTTCCAAAGCCTCTTTGGGCTCGATGCAAAGGGTATTACACAGCTCTTTGGGAATAACGATTCTGTCAAGAGCATCAACAGGTCTAACAACTCCGGTAGATTTCATCTCTAAATCTCTCCTTTAAATAAAATTTTCCAATTTTTAGCCTCGAAAAGTGGTCCGTTTTGTCCGCTTTTTTATTTATATTACCATATTTGTAAAATAAAGTCAATAGACTGTGCAAAAAAAGTTTTTTTGTTTTTAAACATAAAAAAACAACAAATGTGACCTTTCGGTCACACCTGCTGTTCCCCTTTATGCAATTAGTACAAACTGGAATATCTGATTAAAAACAAAAGTTATGCCTTGCCAACAGAACCGAAAAGTTCCATTTTTTCTTTTACGGTTTCTTTTATTGCTTCAACACCGGGAGCGAGGAGCTTTCTTGGGTCAAAGCCTTTTCCTTCAAGGTCTTTACCGGCTTCTACGTATTTTCTCACAGCAGCAGCAAATGAAAGCTGACATTCGGTATTTACGTTTATTTTTGAAACACCAAGAGAGATGGCGCGTTTTATCATATCCCCGGGAATTCCTGTGCCTCCGTGAAGAACAAGAGGCATTGGATGTGTAGCCTCGCTGATTTTTTCAAGGGCTTCAAAGTTCAGGCCCTGCCAGTTTGCAGGATATTTGCCGTGAATGTTTCCTATGCCGGCAGCAAGAATGTCAACACCAAGGTCAGCAATCATCTTGCATTCTGCCGGGTCAGCAACTTCACCTGCGCCTACAACGCCGTCTTCTTCACCGCCGATTGAACCAACTTCAGCTTCAACAGAGATGCCCTTTGGATTTGCAAGGGCAACGAGCTCTTTTGTCTTTGCAATATTTTCTTCAATCGGATAGTGTGAGCCGTCAAACATTATTGATGAAAAACCTGCTTCAATGGCGCTGAGTGCACCCTCGTAAGTTCCGTGGTCAAGGTGAATTGCCACGGGAACAGTGATGTTAAGACCCTCAAGCATTCCTTTCACCATATTGACAACGGTTTTAAAACCTGTCATATATTTACCTGCACCCTCGGAAACGCCAAGGATAACAGGAGAGTTGCATTCCTGTGCTGTTAAAAGGATTGCCTTTGTCCATTCGAGATTGTTTATATTGAACTGTCCTACAGCATATTTTCCTTCTTTTGCTTTTTTAAGCATTTCGGTAACTGATACCAACATTTTGTTATTCCCCCTATCTATAACTACTATATATAATATCATTCGCCACAAGATATGTCAATAAAAAACTCAAAAATACAAGACGAAATTTGCATTTTTTTTAAAAAAGTTGAAAAAATTTTCTTTTTGTGATAAAATATCTTATTAATGATTGGTAAAATATATAATTAGTATGTACTGTTTTTAAAAATTTATTTAGGTGTGATATTGATGAAAAGCAAAATGAAAAGCTTTGCCGGATTTTTAAACGAAAATTATTTTTATGTCCTTGCGGTTGTTTCCCTGCTTATTCCGGATATAATGCTGAAATATCTGGTTTGGCCCAAGGTGTATGGTGAATTTTTTGCCACGGTTGTTCCGTTGGCGTTTGATTTTTGCTGGATTTTCATCCTGATGCTCGGGACCCTCTTTTTCTTGCCGAAAAACTGGGGTCGTGCGGTTTTTGGAGTGTTAAGTGGATTTTTTATCCTGTTTGCTTTTGCTCAATATATCTATTTTCAGATTTTCAATCAGTTTTTCAGAATAAGCAGCATAGCTCTTGCGGGTGAGGGCGGTGAATATTTTTCATATGCCATTTCTTATCTTGATGCGAGAGTGGGCATTTGCAGCGCAGTTTCTCTTTTTTGCCTTGTGCTGGCTTTGGTGCGGTGGAAGCCCCCGACATTCAAGCGCAAATGGAAAAAAGTTTTTGTGATTGTCCCGATTGTGGGACTTACTCTTGTGCATATCTTTATGCAGCCACAGCTTTTTGGGGAGTCTGACCAGGATTGGGATTCATGGAGCAAGCCGAGAGTTATTTATCAAAAGTTCAATGATGTCAACAAGGGAATAGACGTGATGGGACTTTATCAGTTCACAGCACGGGATATATACAAAAGCTAT
>JAFVTM010000013.1 GCA_017503225.1 Clostridia bacterium | reverse complement strand
TTCTGATTTTCCGCCGTAATAAATGCCCAAAATTTTAGCATTTGGCCTTTCATCTTCGAACTGGTCTTCGAGCATAATTTTGTAAAGCTCAACAATGCGGTCATCAATATTATCTTCAATAAGTGCAATTTTTTCAACAAAATCATTTATCGTGCGGACAACACGCAAATTATACTCGGTAGTTTCAATGGTAGTATCATCATTTTTTTCTGTCAGGAGCATTACCATAAAATTGTGTTCTTTATCCAGATAGGTGCAGTCATATGCAACTAAAATTTCTTCGCCACATTCGGGGCAGGAATAACGGAAAATGTCACGGCTGAAAATCTGTTCTTTTATGTCGGGGCTTTCCAAAGAATCCCAAAAGTCGCAAATTCTGAAAGTACCCTCTTCAAGACAGGCGGGACAGCACACGGATATTGATTTATCTTTTGCCACAAGAATCACCTCTTATTTTATAGTTTTGATGTCATAAGGCGTGGTCTGGTAAACAAAATAGTTCAGCCAGTTTGAATAAAGTAGGTTTGCGTGGGAACGCCATTTTACCATTGGTTCTTTTGTGGGGTCGTCGTCGGGGAAATAATTTTTTGGAACATCAATGTCAAGACCCTTGTTTGCGTCACGCAAATATTCTGTTTTCAGGGTGTCGGCATCGTATTCAGAGTGACCTGTTATGAAAAATCTGCGTTCGTTTTTGTCGGTTATGATGTATACCCCGGCGTCAGTCGACTCTGCAAGAATTTCAAGAGCAGGAACTTTGTCTATATCCTCTTTTCGCACTTCGGTGTGGCGGGAATGAGGAACAAAAAAGGTGTCGTCAAAACCGCGGAGCAAAATTTTGTGTTTCTTTCCTTGGGAAACAGTGTGCTCAAAAATGCCGAAAACCTTTTTGTCCATTGGGTATTTTGGAACTCCATAGTGATAATAAAGAGCCGCTTGTGCACCCCAACAAATGTGAAAGGTGGATGTGACATTTGTCTTTGACCATTCCATAATTTCGCAAAGTTCTTTCCAATAATCAACATCCTCAAATTCCATGGTTTCAACGGGAGCACCTGTGATTATCAGACCGTCAAATTTACTGTCTTTTATGTCATCAAAGGTTTTATAAAAAGTCTCGATATGACTTGTGGATGTGTTTTTTGAAACGTGAGTTTTTGTGTTTATAAACTGAACATTTATCTGAAGAGGAGTATTTCCGAGGACACGAAGAAGCTGTGTTTCGGTGGCAATTTTTGTGGGCATAAGATTGAGAATTGCAATTTCAAGGGGTCTTATATCCTGAGTGAGCGCGCGGGTCTCGGTTATCACAAAAATGTTTTCATTGTTCAAAGTTTCAATAGCAGGAAGTGAGTCAGGAACTTTAATAGGCATAATATCATCTCCTTGCGGTTAAAATTTAAATAATAATCAAAGTAAGTATAACATACTTGAGAGAATATATCAACAAAAATTTTAAAGGAGATAAAGGATAAAATGTCGGACGAAAACAAGAACGAAAATCAAAAAGACCAGATAAAGGATATGGGAGGTGTGTACACTAAAAATAAAAAAATGAATATTTACTGCCTCAGTATTGTTGGACAGATAGAGGGACACACGATTCTTCCTTCTGATACAAAAACCACCAAGTATGAGCACGTTATTCCAAAGCTTGTGGAAATAGAGCAAGATGATAAGGTGGACGGGCTTCTGATTATGCTCAACACGGTGGGCGGAGATGTAGAGGCAGGGCTTGCTATTGCTGAGATGATTGCCAGCATGAAAAAGCCCACTGTTTCCATTGTGTTGGGTGGCGGTCACAGTATAGGAGTTCCGTTGGCTGTTGCAGCAAGACATTCCCTGATTGTGCCGTCGGCTACTATGACTGTTCATCCCATAAGGACAGGGGGGATAGTAATCGGTGTACACCAGATGTTCGATTATCTCACAAAAGTTCAGGACAGAATAATAGACTTTGTGGAGAGAAATTCAAAAATAAAGGGCGAGGCATTCAGAAAAATAATGCTTGAAACGGGAAAAATCGCGAACGATGTGGGAACAATACTTTTCGGTGAGGAAGCAGTAAGCTGTGGGCTTATAGACGGCGTTGGAGGAATGAGCGAAGCTATTGATATTTTGTATAAAATGAAAGAAAAATAAAGAACAAAAACCACGCTATGCCAAGGGTTTGGGCGGCTTAGAAAATAAGACATAAAAATCTTTAAAAAATATGCTTGACAGACCAGTGAAAAACAGCTATAATTGTTAAGGTAGAATTTTTTAAAACTTATTTGACACAAGAAAACCACATTTCCAATTCTCAATATTGGAGGGAGGGAAATCAGTAATGGCTGAAATCAGAGTTAAAGATAACGAATCATTGGACAGTGCACTTCGCCGTTTTAAACGTTCTTGTGCAAAAGCGGGTGTTTTATCAGAAGTTAGAAAAAGGGAACATTATGAAAAACCCAGCGTAAAACGTAAGAAAAAATCAGAAGCTGCAAGAAAGCGCAAATTCAGATAATTTTTTACAGTTTATTTAGGTCGCCGTCAAATTTCTGATGGCGACCTTTTATTTGAAAATATGGAGGTATGAAAAATGGCTTTAAAAGAAACTTTAATGCAAGACCTGAAAGATGCAATGAAAGACAAGGATACCATAAGAAAAAATACTGTGCAAATGATACGCTCTGCGATTTTGCAGTTTGAAAAGGATAACCTTACCGAGCTTGATGAAGAAGGGGTTCTTGAGGTTATTGCAAAGGAACTCAAAAAACGCCGTGATGTTTTGCCTGAATATGAAAAAAGCGGCAGAGACGATTTGATTGCTGACATAAAGCGCGAAATTGAAATTCTTCTTGGTTATCTTCCCGCGCAGCTGACACGTGAAGAACTCGAAGAAATCGTGGTAGCGGCCATATCTGAAACAGGTGCTGCATCAATGCGCGACATAGGAAAGATTATGGCGATTGTTATGCCCAAAGTCAAAGGCAGAGCCGACGGCAAAATGATAAACGAAATAGCAAAAGAAAAACTTTCATAAAGCCAGAGGGAAAGATATATGAAGAACATATTTTTGCCCGAGGTTTTTGTGGATACGGTTTTTGATATTGACCTTCAGGACCTCTCGCAAAACGGGGTAAAGGCGTTTATTTTTGATATAGATAACACATTGGCGACCTATGCCATGCCTCTTCCTGACGAGAAAACGGCAGAGTGGATAAAGATGCTAAAGGATAAAGGGTTTGGCGTATTTTTTGCGTCCAATAATGATGAGGAAAGAGTAAAAACTTTTGCTGAAAGTGTGGACGTTCCATACAAGGCAAAGGCTCTCAAGCCTCTTGGGAAGTACCTGAAAAAAGCTTGCAAACTTATGGGTGTATCTCCCGGGGAAACAGCTCTTGTTGGCGATCAGCTTTTCACGGATATCTGGGGTGGAAACTGGCTTCGGATGTATACAATTCTGGTAAATCCCATTTCCGAGGTGGAGGACAGTTTTGTAAGGTTCAAACGCCGATTTGAAAAAATGATACTTAAAAATTACAGATAAAGATTTGAGGTTTTGGTTATGAAAGCACTGTTTGGTCCCGCAGGGAACTGCGAAGATTTTTATGCATCAGGGAAGCGGTCGTCTTTAGATGCACCACTATGGGTAAAAGAGAACGGACTTGGTGCCTATGAATATCAGTGCGGCAAGGGCGTTAAAATTTCCGATGAGGCGGCAAAAAAGCTTGGCGAAAATGCTGCGGAGTGCGGTATTGTATTATCGGTGCATGCACCATATTATATAAGTTTGTCGTCAATCGAAGCCGAAAAACGTGACAAGAGCATAGATTATATTTTGAGAACGCTTAGCGTTGCAAAGGAAATGGGTGCAAAAAGGATTGTGGTTCATTCAGGCTCTTGTGGTGATATAACAAGAAAAGAAGCGCTCGAGCTTGCGAAAGACACACTTCTGGGGGCGGTAAGGGCTGCGGATGAAGCGGGTTTTGGCAACATTCATATCTGCCCTGAAACCATGGGTAAGGTGAAACAACTTGGCACTGTCTGGGAGGTGTGTGAACTTTGCAGCATCGATGAAAGGCTCATCCCAACCATTGATTTTGGACACGTAAACGCCCAGACTCTTGGCGGACTCAAAACCATGGAAGATTATGAATATGTGTTTGATACAATCCACAAAAAATTGGGTGAGTATAGGCTCAAGAATTTCCATTCCCACTACAGCCGTATTGAATATACGAACAGCGGGGAGAAGAAACATCATACCTTCGATGAAACAGAATTCGAGCCTGAGTTTGACCCCATAGCAAAAATTGTTGCAAAACGAGGACTTTCACCTGTAATAATATGCGAATCCCGTGGCACGCAAACCCGAGATTCCGTGAAAATGCAGGAAATTTACAGGGGGATGCTTGATGAATAAAAAGCTCAATGAGATTTTAAAAGATACTGCGGCAGTGCTTATTACCTCACCTCACAATATGCGATATTTCAGTGGCTTTTCAGGGGGCGAGGGTGCAGTTCTTTTCGCTTTTGATAAAAGGTTTGTTTTTACAGATTCGCGGTATATCGAACAGGCGGAGAACGAGACAACGGATTTTTTGTTGACGGAAACGAACGATTATCTCGGTTCTGCCTGCAAAATTTTAAGCGAGAACTGTTGCCAAAAGGTCTTGATTGAAGATAATGAAATCAGTGCAAGGGATTATAACAGAATATCAAAGGCTTTGGGAAATTCTGAAATCGTTTTTGGCTCTGAAAAGATAAACACACTGCGAATGGTAAAGACGGATGAAGAAATTGAAAAAATCAGAGAAGCTGAAGAAATTGGCTCAAAAGCGTTTGAACACATTCTTGACTTTATAAAACCTGATGTGTGCGAAAAGGATATTGCTCTTGAGATTGAATATTTTATGAAGAAAAATGGTGCTGATGGCATTTCTTTTGAAACAATAGCCATTTCGGGGAAGCGTACAAGTCTTCCTCACGGAACGCCAAGTGATAAAAAAATCCAAAAAGGCGATTTTGTCACCATGGATTTTGGATGCACTTTTGACGGATACTGCTCGGATATGACAAGAACTGTTGTTGTGGGAAAACCCAGCGATGAACAGAAAAAGATATATAATGCGGTAAAAACAGCACAACAAATCGGTCTTGATACCATCCGTCAGGGAATACGTGGTTGTGATGCAGACAAAGCGGCACGTGAATATATAGAAAAATGTGGCTTTGGACGGTATTTCAGGCATTCCCTTGGACACGGCGTAGGGCTTTTGGTGCATGAACTTCCAAACCTTTCGCCCAAATCCGAGATTGTGCTCGAAGAAAATATGGTGGTCAGCTGTGAACCGGGAATTTATATCCCTGACTTTGGCGGAGTTAGAATAGAAGATTTGGTCATTGTCAAAAAAAATCGCTGCGAAAATCTGACCTGTGCGACAAAAGAACTGATTGAACTTTAGAAAAATATAGAGAAATTAAGCAATATTGAAAAATTTGTCTTGATTTTTTTTGGATAGTAGTATACAATATAATGTAGAATAAAATTGTTAGGAGGAAATACCAATGATATCTGCTGGTGAATTCAGAAACGGCATTACTTTTGAATTTTAAGGCAACGTTTATCAGGTTGTTGAATTTCAGCATGTAAAACCTGGTAAGGGTGCAGCTTTCGTAAGAACAAAAATGAAAAATGTTATTACAGGCGGCGTTGTTGAAAGATCTTTCAACCCAACAGAAAAGGTTGCAAAGGCACACATTGAAAGAAAGGAAATGGAATACCTCTATGAGGATGGTGGTCTTTACTACTTTATGGACCAGGATTATGAACAGATTCCTTTAAGTGCTGACCAGCTTGGTGACGCTCTCAAGTTTGTTAAAGAAAATATGACAGTTACCATTCTTTCACACAAAGGCAACGTGTTCGCTGTTGAACCCCCGACCTTTGTTGAACTTGTGGTTACAGCGACAGAGCCCGGCGTAAAGGGTAACACAGCTACAAACGTTACAAAGCCTGCAACTGTTGAGACTGGTGCAATCGTTACTGTTCCTGCGTTTATTAACGAGGGCGATATGATTAAAATCGACACAAGAACATCTGAATATCTTTCAAGAGTATAATTTCAGATTCTGCGGCTCAAACTCAAAATAGGGTTTGAGCCTTCTTTTTAAAATTGCCATATGGCAAAATAAATATTTACGGAGGAAATTAAAATGGCTGAACTTACAAATCGTGCAGCATACCTCAAGGGTCTTGCT
>JAFVTM010000012.1 GCA_017503225.1 Clostridia bacterium | reverse complement strand
TTAGGAGCTCCCGCTTCACTGCTTTACAACTTCGGTGCTGCAATTCTCCGTGCCGCAGGTGACACCAAAAGACCTCTTTACATCCTTGCTTTTTCAGGAATTGCAAATGTTGCACTTAATCTCTTCTGCGTGATTGTGCTGAACCTAGGCGTTATCGGCGTTGCAATTGGAACTATTGCATCACAGGTAATTTCAGCAATAGCAGTAATCACAATTCTCCTAAAGTCAAAAAACGAGTTTTGTCTTAAAGCATCCCATATCCGCATTCACAAAAGTCAACTCCTTAAAATTGCTGCAACCGGTATTCCATCAGGACTTAACGGCTGTATGTTCAGCCTTTCAAATGTTATTATCCAGACAGCCATAAATTCCTTTGGAAAAATTGCAATAGCCGGAAATGTTGTTGCCAGCAACCTTGAGATATTTGGTTTTTTGCTTTTATCCTCGGTGGAACAGGGCGTTGTAACCTTTGTTGGTCAGAATATGGGGGCCGGAAAATTCAAACGGATTGATTCAGTGACAAAAGTCGCTATGTGCTGTGCCTTTGTAGGCGCAGGGGCTTTTGCCTTTCTTATGATTTTATTTGGAAGACCACTTTTGGGGCTCTTTGCTGATGATGCATCCCGTGAGGTAGTGGTAAGTGCCGCAATGCTGAAAATGTCTATCGTTATTTACAGCTACATTATTCATGTACCAAATCAGGTACTTGGCGGAGTTCTCAAGGGCATCGGCAGAGCAATCATCTCAATGTGCATAAATGTAGTTTGCATCTGTCTGCTCAGAGTGGCTTGGGTTTTATGCGTCTTTCCACTGCGCCCAACACTCCAGATGGTTTATTATTCCTATCCTTTGACTTGGGGTTCATCAAGTATTGTCGCTATGATTGTTTATTACTTTGTGAGGAAAAAAATATTTAAAAAAGGATGAAACTTTCGTTCCATCCTTTTCATTTTATTTTATGCAGCCATCAATATTGATTATATAATGTATAATAATTCTCAGGGCATCGAAAAATCCTTCGATGTCTATTTTTTCGTCCTTTTGATGAACACCACCGTGTCCCTTGGGCATTTCCATAAAAGGCGTATTTCTGTCGGCACGCTTAGTAACTGTCCCCACTGAAAATGCATTTTTTATATGCCTTGCATAAGTTCCGCCGCCAAGCCTGATAGGTTTTTCATCAAATCCCGTAACAGCATTATATATATCCGCAAGTATCTCGGGGATGGGGCTGTCATCATCAATAGAAAATCCGGGCATATTGTTTTTAATAGTTGCTTTCCAGCCCATTTTCCCAAAGCTTTCTTCAACATTTTTTTCGAGTGTATCAGGACTCAATGTTGAGCCATATCTGGTGTCAAAAGAAAGTTCAACATATCCGTCTTTTAAAGATGCTATTCCATTTACAAAAGTGAGTTTCCCAAATCTTATATCATTATGCGCAAGGCTCATAGTGGTACCAAACGGACACCCCAAAGCTTTTGCGACCTCTGTCATAATTTTCCTGTCATTTTCACAAAGCGAGCAGCACTCGCAAAGAAGCTGTGCCGCCTTATGCATTGCATTCACAGAGCCCTCGGGCTCTGCCGCATGTTTTGCCATACCTTTTGCCAAAAGAATTATGTGATTTCCATTTTTCTCTATTTCAAAAGTATCGTCCGCGGCTATTTTTGAAGAAAGCTCACTTTCAAGGTCAGCAGAATATTTAATTGTTATCTTCACTTTGTCAAGCACCACATTGAATGCCTCGCCGCCGCTGATATCAATAATATCCTGACATTTCTCACCGCTTGTTGCAACAAGATGACAAATCCCTTTTTCTCCTACGCTGCAAGGAAAGTCTGCGTCAAGCACCAATGACACCTGGGGCATATCCTGTTCCTTGGAAAACGCCTTTATGTCGGACATTCCTGTTTCTTCTTCGGAACCTACAAAGGCTCTTATTTTGCTCTTTATGGGAACATTATTATCTTTCAAAAACTTCATGGCACAAAGAGATGCAATTATCCCCGATTTGTTGTCCTCAACGCCTCTGCCGATAAGTGTTCCGTCGATTATTTTGGGTTCAAACGGCTCGGTATAAAGCCAACCATCCCCCACGGGAACAACGTCGCTATGTCCAAAAAGGGCTATTGTCTTTTCTCCATCGCCAAAGTCCGCCAAAGCATACCCCGATTCCTCAAAAATTTTGGTTTCAAAGCCTTCATTTTCGAAAAGAGAAGCGCATACTTTGAGTGCTTTTGCACATTCCTCGCCAAAAGGAGCGCCTTTCTTTGCTTCGCCCTTTATGGCAGGAATTTTGCAGATTTCAATCCACTTCCTGAGAATTTCATCTTTGTTTTCTTCTATCCATTCTTTTATTTTATCATCATAACGCAAATCAATCATAAGTCTTCCTCTTTTCTTAATGCATCCTGAACAGTTTTTGCACCCTGTTCGCATCAGGGCTTGCATTGTTATAAACCATACCGAAATAAGTGTCTATGGTATCTTTATATTCGTTTTCATCTTTGTAATTCAGTATTTCGCCATTTTCTGTCTTATACAACGAGAATGCTGTAATCACCGGAACAGTTTTTTGCATATCCGCCATATAATCATAAAAAGGCGTTGTGGGACAATCCGCCACATCAAGCACCATAGGTGCCATATACGGAATGGATGTATTCTTTGGCAGTTCCTTTCGGAGTTCAAAATTTGCCCATACAACATAAGGTGTAGTTCTCAAATTGAACGTCGCCTCCAAATCAATGTTTTCCACCAGTTCGGTAGCAAAAGACGGAGCGTGGTCACCTACCATACAGATTATTACCTCACGGTCGGAGTTTTCAAAATATTTGGTCAGATTTTCAAACGCTTTGTCGCTGAGATATACGCAGGACAAAAATTCAGAAATTATATCCGTATTATTTCCAAAATCTTCGGCTACCTTTATTATATCCTCTTCCTCGGGGTTTATGTCCCAACCGCCGTGATTTTGTATGCTAAGAAGATACATAAACCTCGGTCCGTCGCCCATGTTTTCGTAGTCAGAAAGCATTTTTTCATAGCAGAATTCATCGGTTGCATAAGGTCTGACTCCATATTTTCCCACCTCACCAAACTGAGGTCTGAATAAAACATTGTCAAAACCAAGCTTTGGATATACAATTCCTCTTGAATAATTGAGTTCTTCAGCACAATGTCCTGCCCAACTTGAATAACCCAGGGATTCAAGGTGGCTGACTATGCTGTTGGCATCATCGAAGGAAAGATAGTTAAAAGGGGTTATTCCCGACATAAGCTGAACAGAATTGCTTGTCAAAAATTCATACTCGCTCTTGTTAGTGCCGCCTCCTGTACCTGCAACCACCGCCTTTCCCTTTTGGGCATCCGGCAAACTGTCAATAAAAGGCATAGCCGATGGAGTTTTTGATATATCTACCAAATCTCTCATATCATAAAAAGTCTCATTCAGTATGAAAATTATATCAGGTGTTCTCTTTGCCGTTTCTTCGGCTCCCTTTTCCAATGCTAATTTTTTAAGTTTTTCTTCATCATATCCATCGGGCTTTGTTACCATATTTATGGAATTTTGAAATACTTCAACCGAGCTTGCCACAAAGCCATATTTATAATATGAATCCTCCCAGGACCAGACAAATGTGTTTCGGGGTTTTATTGGATTTTCCGCAAGATATACCTGATGCACAAATACCGCACCAAAAGCAAAGAGCAAACAGCTGTGTAACAATCTTTTCTTGATTGACCGCGCCTGCCTTTTCTCGCGCATTAATATTTCACGGGTAACCAAAACTGACAAAGCAAAAAACACAATTATTGCAATAACATACACGTTCAAAGGGAATTTATAACTCCCCATCACTGAAATGGCGGTCTTTGCATTATGTAAATCCTGAGTTGATATAGGAGAATTTCTGAAAACCAAAGTATAATAATTGGCAATGCTCAAAACCAAAGCAGGTATGGATACCGCAAGAGACGAAATCCACCATCTGCCAACGAAAATATATACCGCCGACATAATAACAAACACCGAAAGAATGTTTATTACCGTATAAAATATACCATTAAAAAACGGATTTTTGTTTCCAAGTTCTATGCAATAATAAATCAGCGCAGCATTCAAAAGCACATAAAGAAATAGCACTATGCCTTGTTTGTGCTTCAGAAAAAACTTTTTAAACCAAGCGGTAATATTTTTCACAAAATCTCTCCTTTGGAATTTCATTTCGACACTATTCGACAATCTTTATATAAAGACTGTATAATCTGGATGACAATGTTTTTAAGCAGTCGCTTATATTAAGTTATGACTAAAAATCATATGTTGCTATGTATGAAATATAACATTTTGGTTTGAACATCAAAGAAATAAACATTATACGCCGCATACTTATCAGGATAAATTTTATATTTCTCGCAATTATCTTTATTTTCTATATAAAAATAGTCTGATGTGTCAACACTGTCATATCTAAAATCATATTTATCTTCATATTCTTCGTATTCAACCCAACCCTTAAAGTTTTCAAAATAACTTTTTACTTCTTCTACATCTTCTTGAGTTAATGGTTTAAAATATTTATTTTCCTTTAAGATTTCTATAATAGTATCATTATTAGAAAAATAATATTTACAGTAATTTGTATAGTCTTGGAAGCCATCACTATAATAGCAATCCGAATTTTCATATCTAGGCAAACTTGCTATAACTGGATTTTCAAAAAGTTTTGTCAACAAGCAATTTATTGATACTACTATAAGAAAAAGTATAAGTAAAACCACTGCTATGATAATTAAATATTTCTTTTTCATCAAATCACCCTTTTCGCCAATTTTCGACAATCTTTATAACCTCGTATCAAGTCAGGCTCAAAAAAATCATTTTTCTGCATTTTCACTTATTTCTACTTTTGGCAAGTTCCAGCAATATCTTGTTGCCAGAATTCTTATAGCCACCACCAAAAACATTGAAACTATGGAGCCAATTGTGATGTCGCCCACGTATTTCCTTATCAAAAAATATGCCACGCTTCCTGCTATTGACGCCAGGGCATATATGTGTTTTATAAAAACGTAAGGCTTTGTATCAATCAGAATGTCCCTGAAAATACCTCCGCCGACACCGGTAAACATAGCAATTATTGTCACAACAAAGCAATTGTCATCAAAACCGTTTATGCAAGCTATTTCAGCACCGATTACCGTAAATGCCGCAAGTCCGATTGCATCAAAAAGATTGTTAATCTGTTCCGTTTTCTTCTTCAATATCACGAATTTGTTTCTCTTTATGTAGGAAAATACAAAAATTATAATTGCCGTAAAAATCGCAATATATAACATCCACAAGTTCGAAAAAATAGCTGGGGGAGTTATTCCAAGAAGAATATCTCTCATTATACCGCCGCCAAAGGCTGTTATGCAACCTACAAACGCCACCCCGAATATGTCAAGCCCGGCATTGATAGCAATCAATGCTCCGGATACAGCAAAGGCAATAGTTCCGATTATTTCAAGCACTTTTATAATCTCACTCATTTATATCCTCCTATTCTAAAATCAAACTGAATCTCGTTCATTATATCACATCCAGATGTCAAAATCCACAATTTCCCAAAAATTTAGCGGAGAAATTGTTTCTCCGCTAAAGTATTTTGTATATAATTTAATTTGGTCTTTCCTCGGTAAGCTTTACTGATACCGATTTGGTAAGTCCCGTTTCATATTTCCACACCTCGAGTTTAAGCACCTCACCCGGTTTGTGTGAATCCTTTATTTTGTTGAGTTCATCTGTGGTCCTAACCGCTTTGCCGTCGGCTTTTGTGATGATATCACCCTGGTCAAGTCCTGCAATTTCAGCACCGCTGCCAACCTGCGCTGCCATTACCTGAACACCAACGGGCCAGCCCTGACGGTTTGCCATATATTCGGTGACGTCACGGCTTGAAATGCCTATAACAGGTCTTCCCTTAACATAACCGTACTTTATCAAGTCCTCAAGCACCGGTTTTGCCTCTGAAATCGGAATGGCAAAACCCATACCCTCAACAGTTGAAGATGAAATTTTAACCGCATTTATGCCGATTACCTGACCGTATGCATTCACCAAGGCACCGCCCGAATTTCCTTCGTTTATTGCGGCGTCTGTCTGTATAACGCTAAGCGTACGGTTATCAACCGTTATCTTTCTGTTTATTGCACTGATTATACCCTGAGTTGTGCTTCCAAAAAACTCCATACCAAGAGGGTTTCCAATCGCAACCGCACGCTCTCCAACCTCAATAGCCGAAGAATCACCAAGCTCTGCAACCGTAAGCTTTTCATCAGGATTTATTTTCAGCACAGCAAGGTCTGTCTTGCTGTCTGTGCCGATGATTTTTGCTTCATATTCGCCGCCTGTATTCAGCGTAACCTTTACCGAAGACGCCCCATCAATAACGTGATTGTTGGTAACAATATATCCGTCACTGCTGATTATGATGCCCGAGCCTGTACCCTCTGAAACAGTAGCCGTATTGAAAATGCTCATCATGCTCTGAATGGTGCTTGTAATACCTACCACAGCAGGTCCTACCTTTTTGGAAATTTCAACGGTAGAAAGTTCTTCACCCAAATTCACCGCTGGCTTTGCATTTGGAGTATTGCTTTCTGCAGGTGACTGTCCAAGCTGAGCAAGGACATTTGACTTTCCTGAAAAATCAAGCTTTCCTGAGCCAAACCCATAGCCCGCCGCAAAAAAACCGCCAAGAGCTGCGACATTCACAACAGCCGCCGCAACAATAATCGCAACATACTTCCTGATGCCTTTTGTTTTTTCAGCGCGTGCTTTTGGCTTTTCACTCACCGCCAAAGCATTGTTTTCTGCAATAGGCTGAAAATCATCCGCATACCAGACATTTTTCTGCCCAGAATGCTCTGAATTCTGAAGCAATTCCCCTTCATGAACTTTGTTATAATCAAATTCTTCATTATAATTCTTTTCTTCGAATTCATTCATAGAAAAATTCCTCCTTGCTATTTATATTTTCAATATATCATCCAATTATTAAAATTTTATGAATAATATTTTAAAAATAATCAAATTTAGTTCTTAGCCTTATCCAGAGTGAAGATAAATTCCGCATATTCGTTTTCGCGGCTTTTGACTTCAATATTTTTTCCGTGGCGGTTGATTATTTCCTTAACTATATAAAGTCCAATGCCCGTGCCCTCACGATTTAAAGAACGGGACTTATCCACCTTGTAAAATCGTTCAAAAATCAGCTTTCTGTCATTTTCTGCAATACCACAGCCGGTGTTGTACACAGAAATCTCCGCCCCCTGCTGTTTGCTCTTTACGGAAATCTTGATTGTTCCCTGTCTGTTTGTAAACTTTATTGCATTTTCTATGAGGTTTGTAAGCACCCTTTTTATTTCGCCCAAGTCCGCCCTGACAAAGCACTGCTCTTCCTCAAAATCAATATCCACAAAAATTTCTTTTTCTGAGATTTTGTTTTCGAAATTTATCATCATCCGACGGATTATTTCGTTTATGTCAAAATTACTGAATTCAAGGGGATGTCTCCCCGAGTCTCTCCTGGTAACGTCCAAAAACGAATTTACCAGCGACGAAAGTCTTGAAACTTCGTCTTTTACTATCACAAGATAGTCGTTTTGCCGTTCAGGTGGAATTGTTCCGTCAAGTATTCCGTCCACAAATCCGCCTATTGTGGTCATAGGGGTCCTCAGTTCGTGAGAAACATCCGAAATAAAATTATTTCGGATATCCTCGGCTTTTTCAAGACTGAACGCCATATCGTTAAATGAGTCTGCAAGCTCTTCTATTTCTGTTATATTATATCCCTTTTTGCCATTTTCTACTCGGCTTGAAAAATCGCCTTTGGCAAATTTTTTAACTACCTTTCCCATATCCTTTATTGGTTTTGAAATCTTTCTGGACAGAGCATAAGATATAATAAGTGACAAAAGCAGAGCGCATATAATAGCCATTCCCAAAGCTCTGTAAAGATAAAGCTGCATTTTTATCATAGTGGGAGATGGCGCACTGATAAAGATTGCCCCTACAACACGACGGGGCATAGGCGACATGACGGGTATCTGCAGAGTAAACATCTCGCTTTTATAAACTCCGCCCAATGTTCCTCTTTCTATATTGTCTCCGCCGCTCAGTACCTCTTTACAAAATTCCATATCAATGCTGTCGGTATTGGAATTATAAAAATCCCCGACAGTTGATACCATAAGCACCTTTCCTTTGTTGTCTATAATAATTATATCATTCCCTGTACTGTGTGAAAAGCCGTATATAAAGCTTTCAAGACGCTCAGGAGTTACACCGCTGTTTATAAAGCCTGAAATAGCGGTTGCGTTCCCCTTAAGAGTTTCAACCCTCTCACGATAAACAGTACGGGAAATCAGAATGTAACCTGCCATAGCAATTATCATAGTGCTTATTATTATAATTATTACATTATTAAAAAAGAGTTTAAAAAATACTGTTTTTTTCATAAATTTCACCCTGGATTGCTATTACTTAACCTCAAATTTATAACCTACACCCCAGATTGTCTTCAGCTGCCATGGAAGACCCTCTGTTTCTTCTGTTTCAATCTTTTCGCGTATTCTTTTTATATGAACATCAATTGTCCTTGAATCCCCAAAAAATTCATAACCCCAAATTTCATTGAGGAGCTGGTCACGGGTGAAAACCTTGTTTTTGTGCTCTGCCAGAAAATATAAAAGCTCAAATTCCTTGGGTGGCATTTCAACAATTTTTCCGTTCAATTGGGTTTCATAGGTATCACGGTTGATAGTAAGCCCGGTAAAAGTTATTTCCTGGCCATTATCCTTTTCATCACTTTTCCCGCTTCGTCTGAGAACCGCCTTTATTCTTGCCACAAGCTCTTGGGGTTCAAAGGGCTTTACCATATAATCATCAGCCCCAAGTTCAAGGCCCAGAACCTTGTCAAAAACCTCACCTTTGGCGGTGAGCATAATTATGGGAACATCCGACTCACTGCGGATTTCACGACAAACCTGCCAGCCATCTTTTTGGGGTAGCATAATATCAAGAAGAACTATGTCAGGTGAACCCTCGCGGAACTTTTTAACCGCCTCCCCGCCGTCATAGGCAGTCAAAGTTTCAAATCCCTCTTTTTCTACATAAAGGCGAATAAGCTCACATATGTTTTTTTCGTCATCTACAATCAGAACTCGGTTTTTCATAAGGATTCCTCCTTTTTTGTTTCTTTTTTCAATTGAAGATGCAAATCATAAACCTCACGTTTCGGAAGCCCAAGCTCCTCGGCAACGCGGTTCACCGCATCTTTTCCACGAACACCCTCGCTCATATATTTTTTAAGGAGTTCTTCGGGGCTTGGCAGTTCTTTTTTAAGTTCTTCACTAAGTTCATCCTTATTCTTTCCATTTATAATAAGTACAAACTCACCCTTTGGCGGATTTTCTTCATAATGTTCGAGTGCCCCTTTGATTGTGGTACGGAAAAACTCCTCAAACTTTTTCGTCAGCTCCCTTGCAAGAACAATTTCGCGATCACCAAAAACCTCCAGCATATCAGAAAGAGTGGACACAAGCTTGTGCGGTGCTTCATAAAATATAAGAGTACGTGTATCGTTCTTAACTTCATCAAGGTGAATTTTTCTGTTACGCTTATTCATAGTGAGAAACCCCTCAAAGGAAAACCGCCCCGCAGGCAGCCCTGAACCAACCAAAGCGCAAGTGAATGCAGATGCACCGGGAAGAGGCACAACTGTTATCCCCTCTTCAATGCATTTTTTAACCAAATCTTCACCCGGATCCGAAATTCCAGGCATCCCCGCATCAGAAACCACCGCGATATTTTGTCCATCCCTCAGCTTTTCAATAAGCACACCGCCCTTTTTGGCTTTGTTATGCTCATAATAACTTGTGAGCGGAACATCAATTTCGAAATGGTTGAGAAGTTTCAATGTATTTCTTGTATCCTCTGCTGCAATAAGGTCCACACTTTTCAGTACTTCAAGGGTGCGGATTGTAATATCCCCAAGATTTCCAATAGGTGTTGGACAAAGATAAAGAGTTCCTGTCATTTGTTTTTTCCCTCCTTGCAGCTAAGTTTTATTCTGCCATAAATTTCATCTATTTCCTTTGAACACTCGCCATTTTCTTCATATACATAAAGGGGCGGCTCCAAAAAAAGTTTTGGTTTTCCATACTTTGCGCCCTCTATAAGTATGATATTTGCTGTTTTTGATTTCTTTGGGTGTATAAACCAAAGCCTCTTTGGTTCAATCCGGTTTTCACGCATCAGACAAATAATATCCGCAAGCCTTTCAGGTCTGTGCACCATACACAACTTCCCATAAGGTTTTAAGCACTTTGCCGAAACTTCAATTATATCACGGAGATTGCACATAACCTCGTGCCGTGCGATTGTCACAGTATCACTGGAATTTTTGAGTCCGCCCGTAGCCTCTTTGTATGGGGGATTGCAGGTTATGTTATCAAACATCTCTCTGCCAAAAATTTCTTCGGCATTTTTAAGGTCACCACACTGTATAGAAACTTTTTCCTCAAGGTTATTGAGAGAAACACTCCTCTCTGCCATCTCGGCAACCGCTTCCTGAATTTCAAGTCCTACTATCTTTTCGGCATCTGTTTTTTCAGACATTAAGATTGGTACTATTCCATTTCCGGTGCATAAATCAAGGACATTTGCACCCTTTTTTACCGTTTTTGATGCAAAATGCGAAAGCAACACCGCATCAACTCCAAAACAAAACCAATCTGGGTTTTGTATGAGCCTTAAATTGTTTTTTGTCTGGAGGTCATCCAGCCTTTCAAAGCTGTTTATTTTTACGTTTTTCATATTTCTTTTCCTTTTTCTGGAATAAATTTGTCCATGAGTGACTACAATGTATTTAAAGAAAATCACAAATTTTATGGCGTCGCATTTTGTAAATTTTTGGAAAATCAGCCTTTTGAATCGGAGAAAACGAGAGAAAACAAGAGAAAACAAGAGTATTTTGAAATGTTTCACTTTTTGAAGTCCTCTTTTCCAAAATTAAAAAGGTTAATTTGGGTTATTTCAAGATAATCAAATTTGACTTTATGCCAAAAATTTGTGTATAATGGTAACCGTCTCACCCCACCGGGGAGGCAAAATTCAAGAAAAGCAGAGGTGATTTGATGCTGAATGGTCTGAAGGATAGAATGCTTAACATGTCCTCATCAGCCAAACGGAACATCCTTTTGTCATCAGTTTTTGCAGTTGTTGCAGTCGCTGTTATATGCACTGTGTCTGTAATGTGCAAACAAATAACAATCATTGACGGGGGAAATTCCGCAAAACAAGTTATTACATTTAATCGATATGTTGAAGATGTCTTGAAAGCTGAAAACATCAAACTTGGCACTCGTGATAAAATGAACGTGCAGCCAACTGATAAGCTCAAAGACAGCATGAAAATTGAAATATACAGAGCGTTTAACGTCAGTGTTACTGAAAAGGGAAAAACCACTCTCCACGTGGCAACACGCCGTACTGTCGGTGAAATTTTGAACGAGCTTGGTTACAACGCCAAAGAAACCGACAAAACCACTCCTCAGTATACCGCAAAGGTTTCAGAGTTTGACGAGATTACACTTATCCGTACAAAAGAAGAAACCATCGAGGCTATCGAAGAAATTCCTTACGAAAGTACACAGCGTGAAAACAAAGCTTTGGCAACAGGTGCCCGCAAAGTTGTATCAAAGGGTGCTCCCGGTGAAAAAAAGGTTTCTTACAAAATCTTCTATGAAGACGGCAAAGAAGTAAAACGCGAAGTTGTCAAAGAAGAAGTTATCCGCGATGCTGTTGCACAGATTACTGAAGTTGGTCCAAGAAAGACCATCTACAGTTACACAATCGCATCAGCAGGTACAGTCACCACTTCACGTAGCGGCAGCCTTTCATACAGCAGAGTTCTCACAGTGAATGCAACCGCTTATGACGCATCAAGCTGCGGAAAAGCTCCTTCACATCCCGCCTATGGCATTACAGCAACAGGCAGACGTGCAGGTTACGGAATTGTGGCAGTTGACCCAAGCATTATTCCACTTGGAACAAAGCTTTATATCGAGAGTCTTGACGGCTCTTACGTTTATGGCACAGCAATCGCCGCAGATACTGGCGGTGCCATAAAAGGCAACCGCATAGACCTTTGTTACAACACACGAGGCGAAGCCATAAGCTTTGGCAGACGTCCAATGAAAGTTTATATTCTGAACTAAAAAAACTTATTTTGACCACCAAGAACCTTGGTGGTCTTTTTTTTGTGATTTTATAAAAAACGCCACAAGTCTGTGGCGATTTTTTATTTATGATAGGTCTTTCCATTTAAAATGGTAAACCCGCGATAAAGCTGTTCTGCAAGAATAACCCTCATCAGCATATGCGGAAATGTCATTTCTGAAAAACTGAGCCTTATATCTGAAATCTTTTTTACCTTTTCCGAAAGCCCCATTGAGCCGCCTATTACAAAAACAATTTTGCTGCAGCCTTTCACCGTAAAATCAGAAATCATATCAGCAAACTTGTGTGACGACATCTGTTTTCCCTCAACGCACAAAGAGACAACCTTGGCACCTTTTGGGATTTTCTGCAAAATTTGTTCTGCCTCGCGGTCGAGTATCATATTCTTTTCGGTCTCAGTTGGGTTTTCAGGAGTTTTTTCGTCCCTTACCTCCACCACATCAAACTTACAATAAGCCGAAAGTCTTTTTGCATATTCGTTAACCGCATCGGTAAGAAACTTTTCTTTCATTTTCCCCACAGCAAGAATTGTAACGCTGAGCATCAGGGTTGGAAATAATAACCCACGCCACGCTTTGTCATTATGTAACGTGGTTCTGACGGGTCATCCTCAACTTTCTCACGAAGACGCCTTACTGTAACATCGACAGTTCTGTCGTCGCCGTAATATTCATATCCCCAGACACTCTCCAAAAGGCTCTGCCGTGAAAAAACCTTATTTGGCTGGCTTGCCAGGAACTTTATCAGTTCAAATTCCCTGATAGTGATTTCGATATGCTCTCCGTTTTTGTAAAGCTCATATCTGTTGTAATCAAACACAAAAGAACCGATTTCAAGCTTATCCGCTGACTTTTCCTGTTTGTCCTGGAAAGCCGTTTCTGTTCTTCTCATATGCGCCTTTACCCTTGCCATAAGCTCTCGGATGCTGAAAGGCTTTGTTATATAATCGTCAGCACCAAGCTCAAGTCCCAGAACCTTGTCAAATTCTTCTTCGCGTGCAGTAAGCATCAGAATCGGCACAGAAGATTTCTCGCGAATTTTCTTGAGAACCGAAAAACCATCAAGCTTTGGAAGCATAACATCAAGCAGTATAAGGTCAGGTTCTTCCTGCATAGCAATATTCACCGCCGCCTCACCATCAAAGGCTTCAAGTGTTTCATAGCCCTCTTTCTGAAGATTTATTTTAAGTATTTCAACAATTGGTTTTTCGTCGTCAACTATAAGTATTTTTTTACTCATTTTTTCGCCCTCCTTGGGTAAAAAATCAATATCCTACGTATTTCAAGGGGTTTACAAACTCCCCGTTCTTTTTCACTTCAAAATGAAGATGCGTTCCGGTGCTTCGTCCGGTATTTCCCATTTTCGCGATTATGTCGCCTTTTGCCACTCTGTCACCCTCGCTGACTGTAAGGGAAGCGCAATGACCATAACCTGTCTGATAGCCGTTTTCGTGGTCAATAACCACGTAATTTCCATATCCCGACATCCAGCCGGCAAAAATAACTTTCCCGCCATCTGCCGCCTTAATTGCCGAATTATAGCTTCCTGCAATATCAATCCCTGTATGCTGTCTTCCCCATCTTCCACCATAACGTGACGAGAGTGTTCCAAAAGTGGGAGAAATAAATGTCCCTGACCCGGTGGTAGCAGGACGTTTTTTTGTTCCTATTTTTTCAATCTGAGTAACAGGTGAGGATAAGGTTTCACTCTCAAGCACGTCTTTTTGAACTTCTTTGCCGTTAATTTTAGTAACACGGGCAAGAATCTTGGCACTGCCGTCAACACCGCTTTGTTTCACTTCTGTTCTGCCTTCATAAAGGCTGTCATCCTTTATTTTTTCCACAGTATAGGGAACCGGCTCCACAAGAGACACGGTCTGCACAGTGCGTACAGAAAGGAGGGGAACTGCTTCCTCAACCTTTATTACCATTCCTGCCTTTATGTTCTCGGTTATCTCATCATTCATAGCAAGAATATGTTCAACAGTTGTATCGTATTTTTTTGCTATACTCCACAAGCTGTCATTGTCCTCGACGGTATATGACGTAAGCTCTTTTGTATTCCCCGAAAGGCTTTCAAGGGCTTCCTCAGGGGTATTGAGCAAGGCGATATGAAGAAATTCCTTCTTGACGTCAATTTTCTCGCAAAAATCAACAGACATATCCTCCGCTATTTCTTCGCCTGCGAATTTCTTTTTATAGTTTGCAAAAACCCATTCAGCAGCATCAGCACTTGAAACGCCAAGAGCGAGCTTTCCGTCAATATATACCCCATATGCTTCAACCATCATATCCACATTGGAAAGTAGTGCACGCTTTAGGTCGTCTTTTGTGCTGAGGGTTTTTTCGTCAACAATCCTGCGGACGAAAACCGGCTCTTTGCTGTATGATGCATCGCCAAGATAAATCTTGATCTCATCACGGGTTTCGCATATCGCGTCATCGACAACGGCTTTGTCAGTAACCATACCAATATTTTCGCCGTCCACAATAACCTCATATCCAAGGCTCCAGCCCAAAAGGTTTACCACGGTGCACATCGCAATAATAGCAAGGGCAGTCGCCGCCGTACTTAAAATTTTGCGTCCGGACTCTCTCCACAAAGTTTTGACACTTTTTTTGTATTCAAGCATTTCTTCCGACGGGAGTCTGTGTCCGTTTTTTCTTTCGAAAGGATTTAAAACTTTTTCACCTATATTTTCACAAAAATCAAAAAACTTTGAATGTAACGATTTCACTTTTTCAGAAATAAAAACTATTTGCGCTTCCGTTTCGTTTTTTAAATTCAAAAAATCACCTCTTTAGCACCGTTTTTTATAATAATTGTCGGTGAAACATTTTAATGTTTCCGTTTGCTAATTTTAGCAAACTATTGTGAAAACACAGTTTTCACAAGCCGACTTTATTGCAATCAAGCGTAGCTTTCAAACCCTTGTTTTGAAAGTTGCGGAATTCATTCCGCTTGAAACGGCTTTCTGCCGTTTCCTACGACATTGATTATAATTATATAAATAAAAAATTAACCTATTTTAAATATATTGTTAAATTTTTGTTACAATCTATTATATTTTACACTATTTCCTTGTAAAAATCAAGGGATTTTTGTTGTTTTAGGACATCTTCTTCATTTTATTTCCTCGATGTTCGTTGACTATTTTCAGAGTAAATGGTATAATGTGGACGAGCTATAAAAATATGCATAAAATTTATGCATACTTCGGGAGGTAAGAATTATGAGCAAAATCAAAAACGCAAAAAAATTAGTTGACATTCTTCACAACAACTGCAGACTTTCTTTGGAACAGATAGCCACAATGATGGATATGACGGTCAAAGAGGCCGGAGCTGCCATTGATCAGCTTGAAAAAGATGGCGTTATCCTTGGCTATGGTGCCATTGTGAATTGGAATAAAGTCCCTGAACGAAATGTTGTTTCAGCATACATAGAACTCAAAGTAACACCACAGCGTCACAATGGTTTCAACCGTTTGGCTGAACGTATTTATCAATATCCGCAGGTTAAATGCTTAAATCTTATGAGCGGAAGCTATGACTTTGGGGTCACCGTTGAAGGTGAGAGCATAAGCGACATTTCTCTTTTTGTAACCGAACAGCTCGCCTCTATGGAGGGCGTGCTCAGTACAGCAACCCACTTTGTCCTTAAGATATACAAAGAAGGCGGTTCTGTCTTTGTAGGAGACGATGAAGATACCAGGGAGGTTATTTCCATATGACCTTTAATCCTGAACTCTTTCTCAGCCAATCCGTCACAAACATTCCACCATCAGGAATAAGAAAATTCTTTGACATTGCAGCAGAAATGGACAATGTCATTTCTCTTGGTGTGGGCGAGCCTGACTTTGTAACCCCCTGGCATATTCGCCACGAGGGTGTATATTCTCTTGAAAAGGGGCATACTCACTATACCTCAAACCGAGGACTTATGGAACTCCGCGAAGAAATATCAAAATACATGAAAAGACGCTTCAGATTAAACTATGATGCAGCCACTCAGACAATAGTGACCGTAGGCGGCAGTGAAGCAATTGATATATTCCTGCGCACAGTATTAAACCCAGGCGACGAAGTTCTTATTCCTGAGCCAAGCTTTGTGTGTTACAAGCCAATCACACAGCTTTCAGGGGGCGTGGCCGTTCCTCTTCTTACAAAAGCGGAAGACAATTTCAAGCTTACACCAGATGTACTTAAGGCTGCTATAACGCCAAAAACAAAGGTTCTGGTGTTGCCTTACCCTAACAACCCTACCGGTGCAATAATGACCAAAAGCGACCTCGAAAAAATCGCAGAGGTTCTGCGCGATACAAACATTCTGGTTTTAAGTGACGAAATCTACTCGGAACTCACTTACGGAATGAAACACGTTTCAATAGCAGAGCTTGACGGTATGTACGAACGCACCGTTGTGGTAAGCGGATTTTCAAAAGCATATGCTATGACCGGGTGGCGACTTGGTTATGCCTGCGGGCACCCAGCCATTATCACACAGATGACCAAGGTCCATCAGTATGCTATTATGTCAGCGCCCACCACAGCACAGTATGCAGCTATAGAAGCTCTCAAAAACGGCGATGATGACATCGAGGTTATGCGAGATGAATATGACAACCGCAGGAAAATTATTGTTAAAGGCTTCAACGATATGGGTCTTGACTGTTTTGAGCCACAAGGCGCCTTTTATGCTTTCCCGTCAATAAAAAGTACGGGGCTTTCGTCAAATGACTTCTGTGAAAAGCTCCTTTATGATATGAAAGTTGCAGTCATCCCAGGCACCGCTTTCGGCGAATGCGGAGAAGGACATATAAGATGCTCCTATGCATACTCTTTAAACAGCATAAACGAAGCATTAAACCGCATCGAAACCTTTATCAAAAAACTAAAATAAAAAGAGCCGGGTGGGGTTTCCCGCCCGGTTTTTCAATAAGAAGAAAGGCAAAAGTATGAATTTTTTATATGACACTCACGCACACCTTGATGACAGTATGTTTGACAGTGACCGCAGCGAAGTAATCCAAAAAATCAAGAACTCAAATGTAGGGCTTCTCAACAATATAGCATCGGACATAGCGTCTTCAAAAGTCTCCATTGCCCTTGCAGAAAAATATGATTTTATATATGCTTCCGTCGGCGTTCATCCAAGCTGCACTCATTCTATGCAAAATTCTGATATAGAGACTTTAAGAGAACTTTCCCGTCATCCAAAGGTGATTGCCATCGGCGAAATTGGTCTTGATTATCACTACGATGACACACATCCCACTGTGCAGAAAGAGTGGTTTCGGGCTCAGCTTGATTTGGCAAAGGAGCTTGATATGCCCGTGATTATTCACGACCGTGAGTCAAAGGGCGAATGCATAGAAATCCTGCGTGAAAAGAATATAAAAAAATGTGTGTTCCACTGTTTTTCAGGGAGTGCCGAAACCGCAAAAGAACTCATCAAAATGGGCTTTTGCATTTCATTTACCGGTGTTGTTACTTTCAAAAACGCCCGCCGTGCAGTTGAAGCTGTGAGAGAAATTCCTCTTGACCGCATCTTTATTGAAACCGACTGTCCTTATATGGCGCCCGAGCCTTTCCGGGGCACAAGAAACGACAGCAGTTTGGTGTTCCGGGTAGCCGAAAAAATTGCGGAAATCAAAGGACTCCAAACAGACGAGGTTGTCCGCAAAACAAGAGAAAACGCTGTCAAATTTTTTGGCATCACAATTTAACAAAAAACCGTATGAGAAAATCTCATACGGTTTTTATTGCGTTTTTAAGCTTTTGCGCAACGAGTTGGGCAAGAACTATTTTGGCTATATCAGGTAGGACAAATGGTAATACAAACTTTCCCAGCGCAATCCCAAAAGCAGAAGCGCCGCCGCTTCGAAGATATATCACGTACGCCCAAAGCGTGCCAAATGCATAGCATATACCAAGTCCCAAAGCCATCCCCCAAAGCTGTTTTTTCTTATTTTCAGGACTATTCTCACAAATTCGTCCGCACAAATATGATGCGGGCAGAAAAGCCATTATGTAACCGCCACTTTCCCCCATTAATACTCCAAGGCCACCTCTGCCTGCGGCAAAGACCGGTAGTCCAACAGCCCCCAACAAAATGTATATGAGCACCGCAAGAGTGCTTTTTTTTGCGCCAAAAAGTGTCGCCGCAAGAAACACGCCAAATGTCTGTAAAGTATATGGAACAGTTCCCGGCAAGCAAATCCACGAACACACAGTTATAATAGCGGCAGATATTGCCACTTGATTAATTTCCCTTATTTTCATCTTCATTGTTTTTTTCTTTCGCATCGATGGGTGTGATAACAGTTGGAATAAAATGCCTTGCAATTTTCCCCTTTCCACGACTTTTCACATAGACAAAACCTATGATACTGAAAACCGCAGCACCTATAAAGTTCACAAGTAAATCTTTCATTGTGTCAAAAAGGCCAATATCAAGATAACCGTCTATTCCAAAATCCATGCCATTTACCGATACAGCTTTTATATTTTCTATCACCTTTGGCGACTTTGTGCTTTCACCAAGTACCGTAGAAACTATAGTACTCACGACCGCGTCCTTTTGCATATCGGTTTTCGCAATCACATCACAGAAAAATTCAAAAAACTCCCAAAGGACGCCTATTGTCATTGAAAAACAAAATGCAATCACAGCCAAAAAAACAGGAGACATCTTGAATTTTATTTTATCGTTTCTGTTCAGTATGTCACTGAGTCCAAAACCGATTGCCGCACACAAAAATCCGTTCACCGTATGAAGAAGAGTGTCCCAAAAGGGCACTTTTGTATAATAGCTGCCCATTTCACCCAAAATTACAGAGGCAAAAATAAACAGCAAAATCACAATTTCAAGAATATTTGGAAGATCAATTCCGAAATTTTTCTCAAAAAAAGCCGGAAGCAAAAACAAAACAAGGGCAAGGGCACAAAAGAAGAGGTTTTCATAATTCCCTCTCAGGCAGGATATGACCATAGACAAAATCACAAACCCACGCAAAAGTACATAAACCACAAATGGTCCTTTGTTTTCTTTTATGTGTTCTTTATATTGTTTCGCATTCGCCCATTTTGGAACAGACATCTCTTTACCCTCCCATTTATTTAAAATATATGGTAGCACACTTTTGAAAATTTTTCAAGGGTACTTTTGTTATTATTATTGTTCCAAAATGACGATATAAAATTCTTTTTTCTTTTTAGCTTACTTCCCGAAGCCTTACCGAAAGTACCGTCATATCATCCGTTATCTTTCCGTTTTGATTTTCTATTGCCTTTGACAAAATTTTATCGGCAAGATTTTTTTCTTCGCCGTTCCTCCTCGCTTCCTCCAGAAACTCACTTACCCACATACTGCCCTCGTTCCTTGTCTCTATTCCGTCTGTCACCATAACAATCACATCGCCGTCAGCTATGGTTTTAAAAGTCCTCTCCGCTTCCATTTCCGCAATGACACCAACAGGAAGTGACGCCGCCTTCACTGTATTCACGCCCCCCTTTTGCAGTATAAAGCTGGGCTCTGCCCCTGTCTTTATGAATTCTGCTTCCCCTGTATAAAGGTCAATTATACAGATGTCAATGGTTACAAAGGCTTCTTCGTCAGATTTAAGCAGCATAACAGAATTTATGAACTTGACCGCTGTCTGCGTGTCAAAGCCCGCCCTCAGAAAACTGTCCAGAAGTTCAAGCATAGCCTGACTTTCACGGGCTGCACGGCTGCCTGTTCCCATCCCGTCACTTAATGCAATAACATACTTTCCGCCGCTTATGTGTGAAAATCTGTAATTATCACCATTTTCCTCGGATGCGGCTTTGAGGGCAAAGTCCGTTTCCACTTTGTATCTTTCAGCTTCACACACTGAAAGTTTTATATATCTTTCGTCCTCAGAAAACTTTTCTTCCACCAATACATCACCCCGAAAAATATTTTTCATTACCCTTTTTGTTTCATCAAGCTCGTCACCTTGCAAGCGGTCACGCTTTATGGTAAGTTCCACTTTGTATCTGCACTTTTGCTCTCTGAAAGCTTCTATTTTCTTCACCTTTATCCCGTTTTCAGTGAGCTTTTGCTTTATCTCTCGCTCCGAAATATCATCAAATCGTATATCACTTTCAATTTCGTAAGAAAGGCTGCCGATTATATCGGACACACCAAAAAGCTGTTCACCCACGATTTTTCTGCTTTCTTTCAGTTTGTTTTGCCATACCCGCTTCACCTGATGAATATTCAGCTGATGATTAAGCTCCTCCACAAGCCGAGGCAGGTCTATGCATCGGGTTTTGAAAAGCGGCTCTGCATCCGACGGATTGAGGACACCTTTTTCGTCCATTGTCTCCATGAGCCGAAAAAGTGACCGATAGGTAAAGTCAAAATCCTTGCCCCAGCAAATTCCGCTTTTTCTGCATTTCTTGCAAACCTTGTCTGCCGCAGTGTCAAAAAAAGTTGCAACATCCTCGGTATTTTCTTCATTTGATTTGTCCGAAAGCCTTTCCAGAGTCTTTGCCATTGTCTCAAAAGACGTAGCCACAGAGTGAAGCCTTGCCCTTAAGGTTTCTTTTATCTTTCTTATTCCTGCCCTTTCTTCTGCATCAAGACAGACCATCTCTTCAATGCGAGCAAGTGTTTTTGGTTTCACAAATGAAAAAGAAACAGCCGCCGCCATAATTTCATAAAGGGTGAGAATAGACTCCATGGCTCCGTCCGTATAGACCACCAAAACAGCATTGGCAAGAATAACCCCCGCAATAGTTCCGCCCTTTCCAAACCTTGAAAATAGCCCCGCCAAAAATCCGCAAAAGCAAAATGCACCAAGTATGGGCAAAAAATAATCACTGCCTATTCCGCAAATAATTCCAAGTACAACCCCTGCACCTGTTGAATACCCCATTCCACAGCTTGCGGAAATAACCAACAAAATCCCTGCCGCAACAGAATTCATAACCGAAAAATTTGTGCCGATATAAATCTCCTTGAGGCTCATTACCGCTATCCCAATCACAATGCCAATGCTCAGTTTTTCTTCTGTGCCGATTTTGTCCAAAGAAAACCCCCTGCTTCTCACAAGGCCCAAGCTCTTTTCAAAAGCCAACGCCCCAAGGACAGCAATTAGCGCTTCGAAGAGAAGTCCAAAAAATCCCGAAAAGCTGAAGCCTTCCCAAAAGATTGTCACAAGTCCCGAAAGGATTATTGCACAACCACCTGCTATTGCGGCGGTTAACGATTTCAGTGCCACACCATTTTCAAGCACAAACAAAACCGCCATATAAATAATCCCCGCGCCCACATATTTGACGAAGCTTAATCGGTCACATACCGCTGCACTTCCAAGGCTCACCGCGATTAAAGACACCACCGTTTTAAGTGACAGCTTTCGTTCCTGAGCAAGAAACGAAATCCCGAAAGGCGACATCTCACCATATGGCACCGCCATAGCAAGAAAAAATCCCAAAACTCTCAAAAGCCAATCCGTTTTCGAAAAAATTCTTTTATTTTTCGGTCTTGTTATTTTCTCATTTTTCGGTACATTATACCTTGAAATTTCCAATTCCGCCATTTTTCTTCCTCCTTTGTAACTCCCTTGTGCCTCTGTTTTCCCTCATTATACAAAGCCCACCCTGAGATAATTGTCGAAACGCCATAGAAATGGAAATTTTTGTAAATTTGTTTTAAGGCAAAGAAAAACCCCAAAGCATTTGCCTTGGGGAGCTAACTTTTTATTTCAGGTTGAAATATGCATCCTTTCCGAGATAGATTGCACTTTCGCCAAGCTCTTCTTCTATCCGGAGGAGTCTGTTATATTTTGCTGTTCTGTCGGTACGTGAGGGGGCGCCCGTTTTTATCTGTCCCGAATTCATTGCAACAGCAATGTCTGCAATGGTGGTGTCCTCGGTTTCGCCGCTTCTGTGTGAGGTAACCGCCGTATACCCCGCCCGATTTGCAAGCTCGATTGCCTCGATTGTTTCTGTGAGCGTGCCTATCTGGTTCACCTTTATGAGAATTGAGTTCGCAACAGAAAGGCTGATACCTTTTTTGAGACGCTCGCTGTTGGTAACAAAAAGGTCATCACCCACAAGCTGTACCTTTTCGCTAAGTCTGCGGGTGAGCATATCCCAGCCCTCCCAGTCTTCCTCTGCCATACCGTCTTCGATTGAAATTATGGGATATTTCACCGACCAGTCAGCCCACATCTCCACCATTTCTTCACGAGTGAGAAGTCGGTCTGTCTTCCACAAATAATACTTTCCGTCTTCATTCCTCTTTTTTGCCTCCTCATACATCTCGGTGGATGCAGGGTCAAGAGCAATCATAAAATCATCATAGGTCTTAAAACCCGCACGTTCAACAGCCTCTACAATTATCTTCACTGCTTCTTCGTCATTTTCAAGGTTTGGTGCAAAACCGCCCTCGTCACCCACCGCTGTGGAATAACCTTTTTCTTTCAGAATTTTTTTTAAGGTATGAAAGACCTCTGCGCACCACCTGAGTGCCTCACGGAATGACTTTGCCCCGACTGGCATAATCATAAATTCCTGACAGCTGACGGAATTGTCTGCGTGCTTGCCGCCGTTTATTATATTCATCATAGGAACAGGAAGTACCCTTGCATTCACACCGCCTATATAGTTATAAAGACTTTGTCCAAGAGCCGATGCCGCCGCTTTTGCACAGGCAAGGGACACCGCAAGGCAGGCATTTGCACCAAGCCGAGATTTGTTTTTTGTTCCGTCAAGAGCAATCAATGTTTTGTCAATATGAATCTGGTCAAGAACATTGTATCCGAGAAGTGCATCCGAGATTTCCTCGTTCACATTTTTGACAGCTTTAAGGACTCCCTGACCCATATACCTTTCACTGTCGCCGTCACGAAGCTCATACGCTTCAAAAGCTCCCGTGGATGCACCCGATGGAACAGCGGCACGTCCCACAAATCCGCCCTCGGTGTAAACCTCAGCCTCAAGCGTTGGGTTTCCTCTTGAATCAAGTATTTCTCTGGCACAAATTCCCTCAATAGAAATGTAGTCTTTCATAAAAAATTTCCTCCTGAAAAAAGTTGTTTTTCACAGTATGTCCAAAAAGACAAAAAAATATATATTTTTTTAGATTTTGGGTAAAATACCATTAACAAAAACACAGAAAGGAAGAAAAATATGATAAATCACGACACAATAGAACTTTTGAAGCAATGTAACGCTGGACTCAAAATGGGCGTATGCTCAATAGATGAGGTCTTAGACAAGGTTTCGGACGAAAAATTCAAGCAAATCCTCATTGAATCAAAGGAAGAGCATCAGGCACTTGGCAGTGAAACCCACAAATATCTTGATAAGTGTGGTGAAGAGGGGAAAGAGCCAAACATCGTGGCAAAAGGTATGTCCTGGATGAAAATAAATATGGTTATTGCCATGGAAGACTCGGACAAAAAAATTGCAAGCGTTATAACCGATGGCTGTGATATGGGAATAAAGTCCCTGAGCCGATACCTCAACCAGTATGAATCAGCATCGGAAGAAGCACAGGACTTGGCAAAAAGAATTATAAACCTCGAAGAAAGACTCAGACAGCACGTTCAGGACTATCTGTAAAAATTTACAAATTTTTACATCTTTCATATTGACATTTTTTCAAAAATGTGATATATTGAGTAAGCTAACAAAATTATTTAATATTTGCTGAGGCTGTCAGCATTTTTACTCTTGGTAAAAATGCAGGCTCGCTTTTTTAGTGACTGTTTCAGCATTATTGAAGATTTTGTTAGCGCATTGAGTCCTGCATTTTTCGTGCACGGCTCAGGTCGTGCACTTTTTTTTTATCCAAAATAAAGCCTTATTTTTTAAAATTTTCCAATTACGCTTTGCACGACTACGCAAAAGCACGCAACCCCCAAAGGGTTGCGTGCTAATTTTTTATCTTATTATAAGTTTTTCACGAAGTCCCGAATATCGCATCTGGACATTGTCATTCCTTACAAACTGGGAAAGAATTTCCTCCTTGCCCACAAGAACAACCAATTTTTTGGCACGGGTCACCGCCGTATACAAAAGGTTTCTTGTGGTTAAAAGTCTGTGGGTGTCAAAAACGGGCATTATCACTACGTCAAATTCACTTCCCTGACTTTTGTGAACTGTGAGAGCGTATGCAAGCTCGATTTCGGTCAAATCCAAAAAGTCATATACCACCTTTTTGTCGTCAAAAATCACCGACATTGTCTGTCTTGGAACATTTATGTCCGACACAAAGCCCACATCACCATTGAATATCCCCTCACCCTTTTCGCCGTCTGAATGCCTTGTCCAGCTGAGGTTATAGTTGTTTTTATTCTGCATAACCTTGTCGCCGATACGGAATGTGCATCCCCCAACAGTCTTTTCGCTTATTCTGTCTTTCTTGGGGTTTAAGCGTCTTTGCAAAACTTCATTGAGGCTCTGGACACCGATTGCCGTTTTCCGTGTAGGCGTCAGCACCTGAATGTCCATAACTTTGTCGACACCATATGCCGTTGGAATTCTCCTTTCACAAAGGTCAGCGATTATCTCACCAACCCCCTCCGCATCATTACATTTTAGCAAAAAGAAATCATCCTCGGGGTTATTTGTATAAGGCATCTGCCCGCTGTTTATGCGGTGAGCATTTACCACTATCATACTTTGTTTCGCCTGCCTGAAAATCTCGGTGAGCTTCACACAAGCAAGGCATTCGCTGTCAATAATATCCCGAAGAACATTCCCCGCACCAACAGCGGGAAGCTGGTCACAGTCACCCACCATTATGAGCCTTGCCCCCACAGGAAGTGCAAGGAGCAGACTGTGCATAAGAAGAATATCCACCATTGACATTTCGTCAACAATCACCGCGTCACAATCAAGCTTGTTTTTTTCATTCCTCGCAAAGCATACACGCCCACCCTCAGAGGGCAGATTTTCAAGAAGTCGGTGGATGGTTTTTGCCTCCATACCTGAAAGCTCGGACATCCGTTTTGCCGCACGTCCCGTTGGGGCTGCGAGCATCACCTTTTTGCCCTGACGCTTCATTATGTTTATAATTGCTTTTATTATGGTGGTTTTTCCCGTACCAGGGCCACCTGTGATTACCATAGCCGAATTTTCGAATGCGGTGAATACCGCATCCTTTTGCTCGGGAGCAAGCACCATGCTTAGCTCACGCTCAGCATTTTCGATTTCTTCTTCCATTTCGCGTCCGCTTATTTCAAAGATAAGGGAACTCATTTCCCTGAGCCTTGTTGCAACGCCTTTTTCAGCATCATAAAACACATCAAGATAGACCGCATCAAATTCTTCATAGCTTATTATTTTGAGCGTGCCCTCAAGGCAGAGCTTTGACACAGCATCCTCAACAGCCGTTGCATCAATTTCAAGCACCGCCTTTGTCTGTGCCACAAGCTGACCTTTTGGAAGATAGGTATGGCCGCTTAAATATGCACCATTAAGGAGTGTGCTTACCACCCCTGCACAAATTCTTGGCTCAAATGTTGGGGGCAGCTTCATTTCCTCACGGATGCGGTCACAGATTTTGAAAGTGAACCCGTCAATTTCGCTGAGAGCAAAGGGGTTTTCGCCCGCAAGGCTCACAACCCCCTGACCAAATGTTCGATAAGCTTTCACCGCAAGGTTTGGGGACACCCCGAATTTCTGAAAGAAAACAACGATATTTTTGATGCCGATTTGCTCAACATAACGTTTGTGGATTTCTTCCGCCTTTGCATTTGAAATCCCTTTTATTTCGGTGAACCTTTGGGGCTCATTTTCAATTATATCAAGGGCATCCTTACCAAAAAGCTCCACCATTTTTCGTGCCGTACTTCTTCCCACGTGGGGGAGTATCCCCGAACCTAAGTATAGCTCGATTTCGTTCTCGGTTTTGGGCATAACCCTTTCAAATTCGCTGACAGAGAACTGCTGACCATATTCTGGGTGGTTTTTCCATTCCCCCATGGCGATTATTTTTTCGCCCTCAGAAAGCCCCGGCATATACCCCGTCAGCGTATAAAGGTGTCCGCCGCAAGACGCATCACAAACTGTATAGCCGTTTGACTGGTTTTCGTATATAATCCCCTCAACCATTCCCTCAAACTTTTCCATACGGCATCCACCCCTTTCATTTCAGAAAATCTATCTTATATTATACAATACCAGAAATTTTCTGTCAATGAATATAGGGTAAATCCCGAAAGGTTATGCCATAGCCTCGGCAAGCTTCAAAAGAAGTTCTTCGCCGTATTTATAGCAGAGCAAAAATTCAACTGTTCCGTCTTCAATTCCCGCCTTTGCCTGAATGATTTCTACCGCTTCTTCAACTGTCATATCGCATTCTCCTTTCTTTATTTCATCAAAGGGAAAGTTTTTGCCCGGGCAAGCTGTCTTTGAAAAATCCTTGTGTCTTTTTATAACCGCTTTGGGATAAAGTCTCAAAAGATGTGAAACAAGTTGTTTTCCCGCATTTTTCTGTTTTATCGGCATAGTTTCTTCCGTCTCAAAATTACCTTCAAAGCATACGCCAATGCTTTTGCCGTTATATCCCGTGCAGTGTGCACCCTCGGTTGCAATAGGCCGACCGCGGTATACCGTGCCGTCTTTTCTCACATAAAAGTGATACCCAATTCCGCACCAGCCGTTTTTTATATGCCCTTTGTGTATGCTGAGTGCATCACCCACTCCTGCCCTGTGATGAAGAATTATATATTCTGTGCTGTTTCTCCTTTTAGGTTCACTTCCCCATTGATATTTCACATCAACGATTTTCATTATCGTCTTCTTCCCCCTTTGATTTCAGCATATCAATGGCTTTTGTGATAACTTCGGGGAACGGCACTCCCATAAGCCCTGCATTTTCGATTATGGAAATTGCCTCATTTATGATGAAACCAATTATCGCAGTGGTCCTTATGTAATTTGTGTCAAGAAGTCCGTCAAGTCTGTGTGCCACAAGTATAAAAAGCAATGTAACACCTTTTTTAGAGAGTCCTTTCCAACCTGCACGGCTATTGAGCGCACCTGTGTCCGATTTGTTGCTCTTGTGAAAAACTCCTGCAACAACAAGACCCATCACAAAGTCAACAGCCATAAAAATCACAAGGGTTATCATATCCTCAGTCCAACCACCAAAAAGCTGTGTCACAAAGCTCCCCGCCACTCCCAAGGCAGTACAAAGATATACTTTTGCTGTCTGAATGTTCATTATGTTTCTTCCTTTTCTTCCTCTTCTTTCATTATTTCTTCATATTCGGCATCTGTGATTTCGTGCCAGTTGTCTACACTGTCGTTTACCCCGAGATAAACCTTCTTGCTGTAAGTATCTCCATTGGTAAGTACCATACCCTCTGATGCCGTGATTTTTATAAGTTCAATCTTTGTTTTTTCCATTACGCCACTGTCCATCCTTTCTGCGTTGCTATTGCTATGTCGCTTTCGCTTAATCTTCCCTTTGCATCTGCGTGGAGTGTCAAAGTCCTTGTTTCGCCTGTATCCTTATAGTCTTTTAATGCATTTATGATGCTCATAAGACTGTCATAGGTAAGGTTTGGAGAATTGGAAAAGCTAACGTCATTCCCTATTTTCCCCGTTATTTTTATATTCGTAAGTTTGGTGCAGCTTTGAAAAGTATTTGTAAAAGATTGACTTCCATCTTCTTTTAGCACCAAGTTATCCATAGTTATAAGATTGCCACTTGTGAATGCTCTTGAGAAGCCTGTTGCGCCATATGTAACCAATTCAGGTAACCGTGTAATACCGGACAAATATACAAATTCTGAAAAGCTGGTTGCATTTGTGGTATCAAGCTTTACATTGCACTCTTCCAAACGTGATGCAAGGTCAGTAATATCATTATAAGCAAATGACGTAGACAATGAGCCCGTTATGTTCATATCGTATTTAGGCTTAAAATTTATGTCATTCCAATTATATTGAAAGGCTCTCGCATATATGGTTCTGTTTCCATTGTCCTGAAAGCTATCCCAAAACTCATCATACTGCGATTTCTTTCCTGCTTCATAAACCTTTTGCTCATTTTCTGCTATGGTTGTGAGTTTTTCTGCTATACTCATACACCATCACCGCCTATCAAAGAATTTTGAATAGCTATGATGTTGTCAAGTGCGGTTCCTATGTCGCCCGTTTTAGCATTAACGTAATCAGCAACAGCTTGCGTTGTTGGATAATTATAATTACTCACGTAACCAAGCATGCTCGTGGACTTGTTGCTACTCAGCTCAAACGAATACGGAAAATACCATACATCCCTCACATCATATCTAACATCTATTGTTTTAACATTTTCACTGTATACGGATGAAAAAGCTATATTACTACTCGAATTGTACGATAAACAATAATACTCATTATTATGTTTGAGTATCACCTCTTGACCGCTATCTACAACATCTCGCAACTCTTCAAAAGACACGCTTAAACCAAGTCCTATACTACCGTTTCCTGTTACAGTCACAATAAGCGGTCCTGTCTCGCGCTTGATTTCTTCCTTATCTTCTTCAGTCCAATAATCCGTGCCTTTTTGTGGAGTATATCCCTCTGCCTTAACCCCTGTGTCAACAAAAGCTTTTTCGTTATTGTCCCATTCAAACCAATTGCCGTTTTCACCTATATATGGGGCTTTTGTGCTTGACAATATCTGGCTATATACGTCAGGGGTCGGAGGCTTTGGTGTTTCACCCTCTCTGTACCCTGATTTTTCCACATCAACCATGACATTGTTTGTAGTTATCCTGTCACCGCACACCGCCGACACAGTGAAAAACGGTGCTTTTATAACCTCCCATGGTATAGTGCACGCATTATCAGAAAGAATTACGTTATAAAATTCCGTTCCGCTACCAAATATTGCGGTAATATCACCATTCCACTCCTCAGTAAAGGAAAACTTAGCAGTCAGGTAATCTCGGCTGTCTGCAACTACCTTAAAATGGTCGGTTCGTTCTATTATCTGATTTTTTATATCAAAAGAAATCATCAAATCCCTCCTTTACATAAGCATAGCAAAATATGCGTGGTTCTTAAACATAGAAAGATATTTTTCGCCATTGTTCGTTGTGCTGCACCTCGCAACAATACAAAGTTCATTGTCACAAACCTCAACGAGTCTTGTCATGCTGTAATTCACAACTGTACCAAGACTACCTCCTGCAAATGCAGAGTCGTTATCTATAATCGAAAAAATTCCCTGATTTCTGACAATGTCATAAAATGTGGTTATCCGCAAACTTTCAGGGGTCGGTTCAGCGTCTACAGTCACAACCGCATAATTAAATTTGCTCAAATCAACTCCCTGCACGCTTGCAACCTTATAATATTTGCCATCCCCTACCGTGCGTATCAGCACAGGGTCTATGCTTACAAAAGGAACCGAAAGAGATATATTTTTACCAAAGGTCGCCACCTTTGACTGTGCAAATATTCTTTTATCCAAAAGCCTTCCGTCTGCCAAAACTTCGGCAAGAGGCACACTCTCTCCATCTGCAGGCAGTTCCATACCGAAAATAATATCTGCTTTTTGAAGTGACGGACTGTAATGTGCATAGATGTGCCCTGCCGTATTAGGTGTTATGGGCAACACATATCCATTTTCATCAACCGTAAGCCTCACTCCGCTTTCAAAAAACACAATCCCTTGCGCAACCGTTGCAATCATATCGGCGGTTCCCGCGTTTTCTATGCTGCAAAGGCAACCGCCAAGCTGCACACCTGACCCCACAAGTGCTGATGTCATTTCATTCAGGTCAGAAACATTGTAGCTATCCTTTGAAATAAAAGGTGCAATACCCGCACCCGTCAGGCTTTTTGTAATATCGTTTATATCATCAGGTCCGTATATACTGTTATCAATAAAGCTATAACTTATTCCCATTATCATTCCTCCAAACTGCTGAGAACAGGGGCAACTCCTGATTTATCAATATCATAGTAAATATTGACCAAAGAAACCCGCTTTCTTTCAGCCTTTTTAAAATCACCAAATTCTGTCTGCACTCTTACAATGTCACCAAGAACATAGTCTTTTCCATATTCCACATCCTTTGCTTCACCCTCTGTTTCGGCTCTTCTTTTCAGCCCAGATATTTCAGCAAGAGCTTCTTCCTCTGTTTTTATCCCCGAAAGCACCGCATCCCATTTTTTAGCACCCTTTTCCACCGGATTTCCAAGATATACCCAAATTGTATCAGGCTTTTTATCTGTAATTCTCCACTTGCCACTTGGGGTGTCAGAATACAAATAATAATCCTTTATACAGTTCAAGCCAAATTGTTTTACGTTGTAATATTTCCCGCCGCTTTGATAATATGTATCCGACGTTATTTTGTAATATGTGTATGCATTCATGGGGTTATTATCAGAAAGTCCGGGGGAGTTGTTATAGGCATCCCAACCACCCATATCAGTGAACTTTCTCTCATACCATCCGGAGTTTGTTACCATATCCTGCTTTTCTACTGTATATTTCATATCAAAAGCCGTTCTGTTTGATGGTGAAATCATGCACAGGGATTCGTTCCCATTATATACCGAAAAGATAAATTTCTTTAAGCCGATGTCCGGAACAACCATAAATCCCAAAGCCTGTTTTTCAAGGACCTCGCAGACCACATCATAAAGAACTCTTACTCTGTCGGTAGAATAACTCAAAATTTCACCCAAGCCTTTGAATTCACCCAGTTCCACAAAGTCTTCTGCAGAAGAACTTACGGCATATCTTGCAATTTCCTCCGCCGTTATACCCGAGTTGGAAAATTCCCTTATTCCCCTTTTGGTCAAAAGCCATTCGGGGGTCCTTCCAAAGACAGCTATATCCTCATCTATTCTCCAACCGGTAACTATTGCCGAATTTTCACCTGCAACCACGAACAAATACGGATTATTTTCAAGCAAAGATATGACCTCTGTTTCCGAAAGTGGAAAATGCACCTCAAAAGTTCCGTATCCACAATACTTTTTTTCTATATTGAAAGATACAACTTTTGAAAAGTCCGCAAGCAGATTAAAATCAAAGTCATAAAAAAACACATCCCTCACACTATCACCGCCTCATTATACAGATTGTTGTATCTGCATTCCACAGTAAAATCCGGTGTTAAGTCACCAACAGACAACGAAATTAAATTCACGCCTCTCTCAAGCACAAAATCTCCCAAAAAGGTGTCTTTTGAAAGATAATTTATGATATTTCCATTTGTGCTGCTGACAATTTTCCGGTTTTTTATATCCACCGTCACTGATTCTTCACCTTTTGGTGCATAGTCAAGCTGTACTCTTTTCCCCGTAGTTTCGTTTGTCAGGATGATACTTTCAACTTCTTCAAGGGCCGTTGGATAATATATACTTATAACCGGTTCAACCGAAACCCCACCTTTAATCTCGATGTTGCCGCCGAGAACAATCTCACCAAATACCGCAGGAAGTGAAAAGGGAGTCTCAAGCCGCTTTGTTCTTTTATAGAGAGCTACTACTGTGTCATCAATATCCTCAAAAAAAGGATTATCGCACACAAACTGAACTGAAAATGTTGCAATTTTTCCGCGAAGCACACGCGTTACATCTGGAAGCTGAATCTGGTTGCAATATATGCGTCTATCCAATTCCTCACTTTTTATATACAGCATTCCGCTTTGGCTGAATACATCCAAAGCACTGTGTACCTCCTGAGCTGCATCCTTTCCTATAACCTCAAGTGCAAGGGTTATGCTCCGTGCCGCGGCCCTTGAGCCTAAGGTCTCCTGTCCGTCATAGCCTGAATACACCGCTGCATTATATTCTCGTGAAACAAGTCCCAGACCTTCTATGGCAGTTATCTTGAAAGGCAAATCATTTCCCCCGCCTCTCATAACCACCTCTCCGAGTTCATTTTTGTATATAAGCGTAATCATAATCAGTTGTTCCCTCCTCTCAACCTGTCAAGGGTCGCAGCATTTCTCGCCGCATTAAGTTGTTGTGTAGTGGTATCCTTTGACGCATTGAAGTTATAAGTGGTTTTGTAAGTTGTATTCTCCGTCAATACGCCGGGCACTCCATCCGTCATTTTCTGCATATCCACCACGATTTCAGCCATTTGTGAAAGCATCAGCGACCGCATTTCAAGCATTACATTTGAAATTTCTGTTTTGAGTCCGTTTCCAAATGCTTCACCCGAATCAATCCCAAGCTGATAATATCTTTCAGGCACCACATCAAAATTTTCTTCCAGAGTCTTTATAAATACATTTTCCTGCTTTTTATCAACACTGACATAACCTTTGTCAAAATCATCAACGCTGACAATCCCCGCCTCACGAAGCGCCTCTTTGTTTAAAACTCCATTGAGTTCCTGGGCAATACTTGCCGCCAAAGTGTTTCGGGTCAGGTACCCTTTTATAAAACTCTTACGCGTCTCTTCGGATGCAGAAAGTATGACCCCCGCCGCAGAAATTGCTTCACTAACATCCATTTTGGCAATTTCAGAAAATATCCCGTCAGGAATATCCCCAAGATTTTTAAGTGCCAAAATCGCATTACGATAACGCCCTAAAAGGTCAATCTCCTTTTCGAAATCCGACAGCTTGTTCCACACAAATCCTTGACTGCTTCCGTCAGAATTCACATTTTTAAGAAGAACCTTAAGAGACGAAAACCACGGTCCGTCATCAGCTTTGAGGTTTTCTTCAAGGTCTTTCTGGAGTGAGTGAACCTTTTCAAGCATTTCAAGCTGTTGCTCTGCGGTTTCGTCCATAAGACGCTTGTTGTAGCTTATTATTTCTTCGGTATATTTGTACCAGCTGTCAGTACCTTCTCTCAAATTTTCATCCCGGTATTTTTTTAACTTTTCATAATATTCCTGCTCGCTGATAAGTTCAAGCTTAAGTGAATTTTTGAGATTGGCAAGCTCCCTTTCCTGACGTTTTTTCGCAAGCTTTTCTGCGTTTTTTGCAGCGTTTTTTGTAACAGTTTCAAGCTCCACATAAACATTCTCGAGAGCAGTCACAGCAAGATAAGAATTTTGACTGAGCCCTACACCAATACCTGAGGCTATCATTTTGCCGATATCATTTTTGCCAGCCTCGTTTTTGAGGCTGTCCATATATTTTTGAAAATCAAATGACATATAAATCCTTCCTTATCAGTTGTTTTTCCAAAAACAGTGATTGACGGTTTCAAAACGCTCCCGAAAGGCTGTCAGCAAGTTCTTCTTCCCGCTCTTCATCTGTCCGCATATTCGGAAGTTTGTATTGCTTTTTCATTTTTTCATAGAAAGCTTTAAGCTCCTTATTCTTGATTTTTGAAGTATCCAAGGACCTGTATCCCACAACTTTTGAAAATTTGCACCCATCATCCAGTGCCGAAATAAGAAGCCGGAACTGCCACCAATGCATATCGGTTTTCAAAAGGTCTATCCCAAACTTCCCCAAAAAATCTGCCCACAAAAACTTAAAGTCTCTTTTGAGGTCATAAAGAGGCGCGCCAAAACATCTTCTTTCCGTCTTTTCCGCATCCACGCCACCGGAATAAAACCAGAGCACCTTTTCAAAGGCAGCCACAGGGTTGTGAGGAAGATGGGGATATGCAAGTGCTAGAATTTTAGCAGCATCTTTTTTACTGTCTTCCTTTAACAAAAAAATCTGCTCAATCTCAATCCAGACCGAAAAATCAGTATTTATTGGATATTCCATTCCGTCTATTTCCACTTTTTCAGCAAGATTTAAAAGTCCAGTTTTCATTTCATTCACCGCTCTCCGTGCCCCCAAGTTTCAAGCCTATCTCGGAAATCACGTAACAAAGTGCCCCCGAAAGCTTAGGTATGCTCTTTTCAACATTTTTAAATATTTTCTTCACTTCTCTTTTCCCTATCAGCTTTTCAAGGCTTTTCTCAAGAAAGTTTTTCACCCTATTACATATTTCATTTTCATCAGTACTGTCAGAGATGTTCCTAATTTCTTTTGCTGCCAATTCTTTTATTTCACGGCACAAAGAAAGAAGTTTTTTGCTTTCCTTGATTTCTGCATAATTTCCATATATTTCAAAAACCATTTTAACCTCCAAATCACTGTTTTTGAATTTTCTGCCCGCACAAAACCTATTTATACGGGCAGTTTTTTCTCAAGTCTTAAATTTCTTCAAAGGTACAAGTCTGCCAGTCATCACTGCTTACTGCTTTTCCAAACACCTTTTCGCCTTTCACTCTGAAAGTACCGCTGTATTTGTAGGCATCCATACCGCTGCCCTCATTTTCGGCAATAACCGAGAAGTCACGTTTTACCGCACCTTTTTCGTCATCCGCCATGTCTACCATAATAATGGGTCTAACAGCATCTGCGCCCACTTTTTCGTGGTTGAAAATTGATATAATGTCATCATGAACAGCATCACCCTGGAATCTGTCAAACCCGAAAGAAATTGACGGAGTATAGGCCACCACATCTGTCTGCTCAAATTCTTCATCAATATACTGCCTTGAATATTCCTTTGGGTTTTTGGCTGTTGAAATTTCATCAAAGCCTTTCATTCTGAAAAATGTATAGCCACTGCCGCCCTCCGACGGAACGCCATAAAACGCCAGTTTTTTGTATCTTTTAATTATTTCTGCCATAAAAATTCCTCCTTTTAAAAAAGCAGAGGCCAGAGATTATACAATCCTTCTGCACCTCTGCATAAAATTATTTTTCCATAAAATAAACCACTTTTATTTCTGCTTCAAACCTTGCATCAACGCTTCCTGTTTGAGTTATTTCAAAACCCTTTTCAACCGATACAGAAAGTACACGCCTTGGGCTCTCAAGCTGCGGAAGATTTCTTCTGTCGTCTTGAGCCTTTATCCACTTCTCTATTTCCCCGCACCCTTTTGCTGCCAGGAAATTCTGAGAATTTGCTCCGCTGTATTCCTGCCTGATTGCCAAAATAAACTTCGCGTGTCTTATTTGCCCACCGTCTGTATATTCAGTTTCAAGTGTATCCTCTCCGCACATAATAAGTGCCGCCGAAAAAGGCTCTTTGTCCAGAT
>JAFVTM010000011.1 GCA_017503225.1 Clostridia bacterium | reverse complement strand
TTATTTATTGTTTGAACTTTTTTCGATTGATTTTGGAAAGATAACAGCATAATTGCTGAAAATCAAAACAGTAAATTATTAAAACTTAAAATAAACATATTAAAATTTAGACGGAAAAAATTATGACAAAAAAGATTTTGTCGATTATACTTTGTGTAGCAATGATTTTGCCGGCAAGAATAATCCCTATGAGTACAGCGGGCGGTGTCTCGACTTATGAATTCAAAGAAGGTATAAAGTATTTCATTGATTTTGAAACAGCCCTGCCTCATTAGTAGGAACAGTTATCGTAAACAATGAGGTATATTATAACCTTGGAAACGCTACCTATGGAAGTACAAGTGTGGGCGCTAATTTGCTCTAGCCAAATTCAACCATCACATTTGACCTCAAGTGTGAAAGCTTTGGTATTCCTCTCTCAATCTCTCTGGGAAGACCTCGGGCATCGGGATTTGAAAAGATGGTCTTTGGTTTGGCTATTGTAGGCAAGGCGAATGACACTTGGAATACCTACAAGATAGTGGTAGGCAATTATGGTGATTCTGATAATTTTCGTAAGCATCTTTCTACAACACTTATGTAGAGTTTTATAAAAAGCCTTGCGGTGCTGCTGATTTAAGCTGTACAAAGTTTACCAAAGTATACTATAATGATACACAGATTTTTGTTTGGATCAGCTTGGTAGGAGGAAAGCCCATCCTTGCAAATCCCATCGCAATTCAGTAATATAAGACCTGAGTTTTGAAGGATGCTTTTGTATGAAAGTGTCCGCGAAAAAAAAGGTTTCACTCAAAACTTTCTCTTAAGGTTTTGGTCGAAATATACAATTCTTATTATCTCAAAGAAAAACAGCCGCGAACCCAGCGGCTGTTTTTCTTTGTATGCTGAAAAGCCTTCTCCTTGAGGAGAAGGGCGGCCGTGTTAGCAGTGGATGAGGTGTGGATGTAAAGTTAATAATAAAGTTGATCAAATACCTCATCAGTATAACTTCGTTCGACAGCTGTATCGGCTCTCGCCTTGGGCAGCGCTAAACGCTCTCTACCGGAGAGCAGCGCCCTCAAGGGGAAGCCTTGCGTAAAAACAACCCATTTATGGGTAGCAAGTAAAAATTGCGCGGCTGACAAGCCAATAAAAGAATTATGTTGTTGACTATTGGTAACTTTTGTGGTAAAATAATGAATTATTGAATACAGTTTTTAGTTTGCCATAGGGGGACAACTTCATGACAAAAAAGTATATTTTGGGTCTGGACCAGGGAACAACCGGGACGGCGGCGCTTTTGTTTGATGAAAAGTGGAACCATGTATCAACCGGATATCAGGAGGTAACGCAGTTTTATCCTAATCCCGGCATGGTTGAGCATGACGGTGAAGAATTGTATCAGACGCTGCTCGTATCAACGCAGCGTGCACTCCAAAACATAGGTGCAACAGCAAATGAAATAAAATGCATTGGCATTGACAATCAGGGCGAGACCATTATATTGTGGGATAAGAAAACCGGAAAGCCGGTGTACCCTGCCATAGTCTGGCAGGACAGGCGTACCGCAGCGGAAGTGGATGCTCTGAACGAACAGTATGAGGATTTCTTTTACAGTCGAACAGGGCTGAAAATGGATGCATATTTTGGAGCGACCAAAATCAGATGGGTTCTGAAGAATGTACCTGAGGCAAAAGCACTTTTGGAACAAAACCGTCTGGCGGCAGGCTCGCTTGATACATGGTTTATATGGAAGCTCACCGGAGGGCGTGAATTTGTTACTGACTGTGTTACGGCAAGCAGAACTTGTCTTTTCAATATTGAAAAACTTTCCTGGGACAAGGAAATTCTTGATTTGCTTGAGATACCGATAGAGATCTTGCCCGAAATCCGCGAGAATGCAACGATGTTTGGTATGACTGACCCTGATGAGTTTTTTGGCGTGGCTGTACCGATTACCGGCAGCATTGTGGACCAGCAGGCAGCACTTCTTGGTCAGGGATGCACAAAAAAAGGTGATATAAAGACCACTTACGGAACGGGCTGCTTTATGCTTATGAATACGGGTGAAACACTGCAACGAAATGACTATGGTCTTTTGTCAACTCTTGCAATAATGCATAATGGAAAGCCCTCGTTTGCGCTTGACGGTGGGATTTATATTTCAGGTGCAGCGGTAAAATGGCTGCAGAAGGGTCTCAAAATTATTAAAAATTCATCAGAAGCGGATAAACTTGCGTTGTCGATTAAAGACAATGGCGGTGTGTATTTTGTTCCGGCATTTACCGGCCTTGCGGCACCGTATTGGGATTCTTATGCAAGGGGAATGATGATTGGCTTGACAGCAGGCTGCACCGAGGCACATCTCGCTCGTGCAACCCTTGAGGCTATTGCTTATCAGGTGAAGGATATTTTTGATTTGGTAAAGGAAAATACAGGAATAGCTATAAAATCAATGCGCGCGGATGGTGGAAGTACTGCAAGTAAATTTTTGATGCAATTCCAGGCGGACCTGCTTGGAATTCCGGTGGAGGTGCCTGCTGTTTCTGAAACTACGGGACTTGGAGCGGCATATCTGGCTGCTTTGGGAATGGGAGAAATTTCATCCCTTGAAGATATGTCAAATTTGTGGCGGCGAAACGTATGCTATGAACCGAAGATGAGCGACGATGAAAGACAGTTCTTGCTGGAAAAATGGCATCGCGCAGTTGAAAGGGCAAGAGATTGGGCAGATAAATAAAAAAAAAGAGTTCCAGAGAATATCGGGAGCTCTTTTTTTGTTTTTATAAGGTTATTCAGCGATAATAATTTCAATATTGTTTTTCTTGAATAATTCAAGCATTTCATCGCTGATTTTATTTTCATTGTCAGTTACTATCTTGTTGACAATGCCTATATCTGCGAAACGATAAACAGACGGTTTCCCTATTTTTCGGCTTTCAACAACCAAAATAACCTGAGAAGAACTCAAAGCCAGTTTTGCGGCAATGTCGCCCTCTTCGGACGTTGTACACATAAGTCCCTGCGAACAAACACCTACCGCACCAATAAAGGCAGTATCAAAGTGATAACTTGAAATTTTGTCGGTAACACTTGTGCCAAGAGTAAAGTGTTCTTTTGGGTTAAGAAGTCCGCCAAAAAGTGTGATATCACCATCAAATTCACCACTCTCGGCAAGCTTGCTCAAAATGTCACATATGGGGAGCGAGTTGGTCAGGACCTTGATGCTTTTTTTGTGGATATTGCTAACTATGGCTTCAATTGTACTTCCGGTGGAAAATGCAATTACCTGATTGCTGGAAATGAGTTTTTCTGCAGTACGGCCGATAATTTGTTTGGTTTTGAAGTTTGCTTCCTTCCGGTGTCGGTAAGTAGCTTCTGACAATACCGAAACAACAGGAACAGCCCCACCGTGAACCTTTGTAAGTATATTTTCTTTGCAAAGTTGGGAAATATCACGTCTTATTGTTTCGATTGAAACGCCAAGCTCTTTTGCAACTTTGCTTATAATAACTTCGCCGTCTTTTGCGGCAATATGTTCAATAGCTTTTCTCCTCGCATCTGTAAGCATAAATACAGCCTCCCCAAAAATCTATTTTTATTATACCATTTTAAAAAAAATATGTCAATGATACCCAAAAAAATGTTGACTTTTGAACGAAAATGTTGTATAATTTTGATGTAAAAAATTTCAAGGGGGAATTTACGGTGAAAACTGACGTGTTAGTGATTGGTGCTGGAGCTGTTGGCACGGCTATTACCAGAGAACTTTCCAAATATAATTTGAATGTTATATGCGTTGAAAAAAGAGAAGATGTGGGCGGAGATTGTTCAAAGAGTAATTCCGCAATTATACATACGGGTTATGACGCAAGTCCCGGAAGTCTTGAGTCAGAGCTTGTGGTTTCTGCAAACCCGGCCTATGATCAGCTTTGCGCGGACCTTGATATTCCTTTTTCAAGAATAGGTGCAATTCTTCCAGCGATTACAGATGAACAGTTTGCAAAGCTTCCTGAAATCAAGGAAAAAGCTATGAAAAACAAAGTTTATGATGTTGAATATCTGACTCGTGAGCAGCTTCTTCAGATGGAGCCTGAACTCAACAAAGACGTGAAAGGCGGTCTTTATATTCCGCGTGAGAGCATCATCGACCCGTTTTTGTTTGTTGTTGCAATGGCTGAAAATGCTGTTGCAAACGGTGCAACATTTATGCTTTCAACAGAGGTTACCGGTATCAAAACCGAAAATGGTAAAATCTGTGGTGCAGAAACAACCGCCGGATATATCGAGGCAGATTATATAATAAATGCAGCGGGTCTTTTCTGCGATGATGTTGCTGCTATGGTCGGCAAAAACGATTATTATGTGAACCCAAGAAAAGGTCAGTTCTACATTCTTGACAAGAATACTTCTTGCAAGGTTAATCATATCGTTTTGCCCATCCCCACAAAGCTTACAAAAGGAAAACTTATGTGTCCTACTATCCACGGCAATATGCTTGTTGGCCCCACAGCTGAGGATTTGACAGACAAGTATGACAAGTCAACAACAAAGGAAGGTCTTGACAGCATCCGTGAAGACGTTTCAAAGCTTATTCCAAATGTTCGCCTTGGTGATACAATAACTCAGTATTCCGGTCTCCGTGCAAACAGGAACCCTGAGGGTCTTCATATCGATACATACGAAGATTTATATGGTTATGTAAATCTTTCGGGAGTTCGTTCTACCGGTCTTACAAACTCAATTTCTGTGGGCAGCTATGTTGCGATGCTTCTCAAAAATATGGGACTTGATATGGTATGGAAGGAAAACTTCATTTCAAAACGCAAGGGCATTTCGCGCTTCCATGAACTCAGCCGTGAGGAACAGGACAGACTTATCAAAGAAAATCCTTTGTACGGAAACATCGTTTGCAGATGTGAAACAATAACCGAGGGCGAAATAGTAGATGCAATCCACGCACCTATTCCTGCAAGAAGTGTTGATGCGATAAAGCGCAGACTTCGTGCAGGTATGGGAAGATGTCAGGGCGGTTTCTGCGGACCAAAGGTTCTTGAAATCTTGGCAAGAGAATTGAACTGCGAAACATCAGACATCTGCAAGAATAATGCAAAATCTTATATGATTTGCGGAAAGGTGAAATAAGGAGGGCATTTATTATGTACGAAATAACATGTGATGTTGCCATTGTCGGCGGTGGCCCGGCTGGTCTTGCTGCAGCAGCCGCTGCAAAAAAAGAAGGGACAGAAAAGGTTATTATTATTGAACGTGATGAGACACTGGGCGGAATTTTGCAACAGTGCATACATCCTGGGTTCGGTCTTAAGTTGTTTAAAGAAGAGCTTACCGGGCCTGAATATTATGGAAGATTTGTTGACAAAGTGAAAGAACTGGGCGTTGAAACTTTGATGAACAGTATGGTTCTTGAAATAGAGAAAAACACTGTTGTATGTATGAACAAAGAACACGGCATCACAAACGTGAATACAAAAAGTATCGTTCTTGCTATGGGTTGCCGTGAACGTACCCGTGCAAACATTATGATTCCGGGAACACGTCCTGCGGGAATTTACACAGCAGGCTCTGCACAAAGACTTATGAACCGCCAGAATGAAATGGTGGGCAAAAAAGTTGTTATCCTGGGTTCAGGTGATATTGGAATGATTATGGCAAGGCGAATGACACTTGAGGGTGCAGAGGTTGTTGCTGTTGTTGAACTCAACAATTTCCTTGCAGGTCTTACCAGAAACAAGGTCCAGTGTCTTGATGATTTTGGCATTCCCCTTTTGCTTTCACATACAATCACCAATATAAAAGGAAACGACCGTGTTGAAGGCGTGGTTGTTTCAAAAGTTGACGAGGCGACCAAAAAGGTTATAGCAGGAAGTGAACAGTTTTTTGAATGTGACACGCTTCTTCTTTCTGTGGGTCTTATTCCTGAAAATGAACTCACAAGAAAAGCCGAGATTGAGATAAGTTCCATCACAAACGGCCCCGTGGTAAATCAGTATATGCAGACAAGTATTCCTTCTGTTTTTGCTTGCGGAAACGTTGTTCACGTAAATGACCTTGTTGACAATGTATCGACAGAGAGTGCCATTGCGGGTGCGTCTGCTGCAAAATTTGCAAAAGGTGAGCTTGGCGGCGGTGAAGAGATTAGTGTCAAAACAGGCGAGAACGTACGTTATGTTTGCCCCCAGAGGGTTGTCGGCGGTGGTGGAAAGGTAGACTTTTATTTCCGCGTTATGGCGCCAAAGGGTCAGAGTGTCATCGCTGCAAAAGACGGCGACAAAGTTCTGTGCAGCAGAAAAACAATAAAAGTAAACCCTGGCGAAATCGAAAAAATAACGGTTGACCTGGGCGGAGTTCGTGAAATTGTTATTGAATCACGCGAGGCGTAATATATAGGAGGGAAATTTGAAATGGAAAAAGAAATAATTTGCACTGTTTGTCCCACCGGTTGCGTTATGCACGTTGTGGGCACAGAAACTCTTATAGAGTCAATCGAGGGATACACTTGTCCCCGTGGTAAAAAATACGGAGAATACGAATTTTTGGCTCCGGTAAGAATTCTTACGTCAACTGTGAAATCAAACGAAGGAAGACTTATTCCTTGCAGAAGCAAAAACCCGCTGCCAAAGGGCAAGGTGCTTGACTGCATGGAAGTTCTTCGCGGTGTGACGGTTACTCTTCCCATAAAACGCGGTGATGTTATTGTTGCGGATATTTTGGGAACAGGCATTGATATTGTGGCAACGGGAGAATAATTTCAGGCATAATAAAAGAATATCAAAAAGACGGCTTTTGATGCGAAAGCTGTCTTTTTATGTTGTTTTGACGGCTTGTGATATTACAAAGGATAATCAAGGGGAATAATTCCAAATTTGTTTTTTAATGAAAGATGAAAGCCTCGGTCTAAAATGTTATTGTATATATGCTTAAAAAGAAGATTGTTACAATTAAAACATTGATGTAAGAACAGATTTGCTGCCTAAAGAGAGTATAGAGGGTGTTTAGGATAAAATTAAGAAACCATACTTCTTTTAGGTTGGAAAGTATATAGTGAAATTAGGGAATGTGTCAAGTCTCCAAATCCAAAAGAATAGTTTACAATTTTTAATATTTATGATATAATATTAGAACGGTACTTGACATGAGCCTATAAAGGAAATATTTTGAATGTTAAGGAGTACTGTTATTAGTATTTGTTGTATAAATGTAAACTAGGAGGGATCTTAATGTTTTTCACAGAAAAATATGAAAGTATGAATAGCGAGGAAAAGGAAGCATTGCTTAAAACATTGTTTATGCAAACAGATTCTGAATGTTGTGAACAAGCACGAATCGAATATTATGCATCTAAATTAAAACATTTAGGTAAGAATGTTAAAATTGGGAAAAATGTAAAGTTTGTTAATCCGGAATATATCAGTATTGGCGATGATGTTATTATTATGGATGATGTAACTGTTATTGCACGCGGTTATGGTGGCGTGGAGATTGGAAATAATTGTTGTATTTGTGAACGCGTCTATTTAGATACTGAAACATCTGTTGAAGGCTACATAAAAATAGGAAAAAGAGTGTACATAGGCACAGGAACTACGCTTTTTGGACATAAAGGTCTTGAAATAGGTGACAACTGTCTTTTTGCTCAGAACATTACTCTTACACCTTATTCGCATATTTTTGACGATCCCAACGACATTATCTGGAATCAGGGCGGTCATTCAAAAAAAGTAACAATAGGTAAGGATTGCTATGTAGGTATGGGCGTTTGTATTATGTATTCAGGAGATATAGGAGAAGGGAGTGTTATTGGCTCAGGTGCTTTAGTGGTGAAACCCATACCACCATACAGTGTTGCAGTAGGTGTGCCTGCAAAGCCGATAAAGAAAAGGGGATAGATTTTTTAAACAGTTTGGGGATAAGGTGTTTTTGCCATAATTAAATCCAATTTGTATATTTCTACTCCAGTCTGGATGTGAACTGTCACTAAAAAAACATAGCATATAAATTATACAGTCTTTATATAAAGAGTGTCAGAATTTAACGAGAACAAAAATCTCCCCAGAGAACAGGGGAGGCGGGTTTAAGAAGCAAGCGCAGAGAGGTTGTGAATAAACAAAACAAATACAATCCCTCGGTCAGCTATGCTGGCAGCTTAATTTGCACGCAAAAGCTTTTGTTAAGTCGCATTCAAACCTTATGTTCTTTATAAAAATAAATACATATTGGAGATAAAAATATGAAAATTTTTACAATAACTCTTAATCCCGCTTTTGATGTACATTTAGGGATTGAAAACTTTAAATTGCATACTGAAAATTATGCATATTCAGTAACAAAGCATGCCGGCGGAAAAGGAGTAAACATTTCAAGGGCGTTAAAAAGTTTTGGCGTTGAAAATATGCCAATTCTCGTTCTTGGAAAGTCCGGTGGCGCAGAATTTTTAGATTATCTCAAAAAAGATGGTCTTTTATGCCGTACAATTATGACAGAGGGAAGGGTTCGCGAAAATATTACGCTTCACGCAGGTGATGGTGAAACCCGTATAAGCACTGAAGGCTGCGAAATAAGTGAAACCATCCTTGATGAGCTTTTTGATATTATAAAAAACGAACGTGATGAAAATATGATAGTTACCTTTACGGGAAGACTTCCCAAAGGAATTTCAAAAGAAAAGGCTGCAGAATTTCTTGTGAAAATAAAGGAGATTGGCGCAAAGATTATAGTGGATTGTAATTCGTTTTCAAAGGATGACCTTTTAATGATAAAGCCATTTCTTATAAAACCAAACGAGCAGGAAATCGCGCAGTTGACAGGAAAAAAGGCTGAAAGCGCTCAAGATGCGTTGAAATTTGCGGAGGAGTTTTGCGAAAAAGGTATAGAGAACGTGATTGTTTCCCTTGGTGAACAAGGCTTTTCATACTGCAATAGAAATCATAAACTTATCATATCGGTGCCGAAAGTGGAGGTAGTTTCTACCATAGGAGCAGGAGATAGCCTCATTGCAGGCTTTATTGCGGGAATTACAAAGGGTCTCAGGATAGAGGACACCCTAAAGATAGCGGCAGCGTTTGGGACAGCCGCGTGTCGTACCGTGGGAACAAATCCACCCCAAAGAAAAGAAATTGACAAAATATTTGAAAGGGTTATTTGCCGAAAAGCTTAAGAGGCAAAAGACAAAGGTGAACGACGTGTTAAAAAGTATATTTGCACCAACGGATATGACAGTTGGAAAACCATGGAAGAGTATAATTACATTTACTTTGCCAATGATAATAGGAAACATTGCTCAACAGCTTTACAGCACGGTTGACAGCATTGTGGTTGGAAGATACATAGGTGACAATGCTCTGGCGGCAGTAGGAAGTGCAACGCCGATACTCAATATGTTGCTAGTGTTGTTCATAGGTATATCAACAGGTACAAGCATAATGGTTTCTCAGTATTTCGGGGCAAAGAACAGGGATGGACTTTCCCGTACCATAGGAACAAGTATAACCATCACTGCTATTGCTTGCATATTGCTGATTTTGGTAGCGGCACCGTTTATAAAACCGATACTTGTAATGCTCAATACCCCCGAGACAATTATAGACGGATGTGCAGATTATCTTATGATATCCCTTGTGGGTATGGCAGGACTTGGCTATTATAATATATTAAGCGGCGTTATAAGAGGTCTTGGGGATTCTTTTTCGGCACTTATTTATCTTCTGGTTGCGACTGTTATAAATATTGCTTTGGATATATATTTTGTGGCGAATATTGGAATGGGAGTAGGTGGAGTTGCACTTGCTACTGTTATTGCCCAGATTGTGTCCTCAATTTTGTGCCTTATAAAGCTTTCAAGAATGAGAGAATTTTTTGACTTTGGTTTTAAATATTTGAGGCCAGTTTCAAAGTTTGTAAAGACTACAATAAAGCTGGGACTTCCGTCGGGTCTTACACAGGCAATATTTTCGTCAGCTATGATAATTGTTCAGTCCCTCACAAATCAATTCGGCGAACTGTTCATTGCCGCAAATGTGGTGATTATGCGTGTTGATGGATTTGCTATGATGCCAAACTTTTCTTTTGGAATGGCACTTACCACTTATGCAGGACAAAACGTAGGTGCAGGTCTTTATGACCGTGTAACGCAAGGCGCAAAGCAGGGGACTTGGCTGGCGGTCGGATGTTCGGCTACCATCACAGCAATAATTCTTCTGTTTGGTAAAAACCTTATGGGGATTTTTACCGAAACAGACGCCCTTGTGTCTACCAGCTATTATCTGATGAAAATTCTGGCGGCAGGATATATTGCTGTTGCAGTTACACAAAGCCTTTCAGGAATTATGCGTGGCGCGGGTGACACGATGACTCCTATGTGGATTTCTTTAATCACAACAGTGGCTCTCAGAGTTCCTGTGGCATACGGAATTTCTTACCTGACCCGAACTCCAGAACTACCTTTTGGAAGATGTGAGTGTATTCAAATTTCACTGCTTATTTCCTGGGTAATGGGCGCTGTTATTACAGCGGTGTTTTATAGATTTGGAAAGTGGAAGAACAAGGCTATTTATTGATAAGTTTGTCATTTTAAGACAAATATGAAAATTATCTTGATAAGAAGTAGAAAATATGATAAAATACGAAATTAAGATTGAAGGTTTTAGGAGGAAACCAGCTTATGATTCTGGGCGTTGATTTTGGTGACAGCCGTACAGGGTATGCAACATCTGATACACTTGGTTTTTCGGCTCACACCCTTGAAACCTATGCCGAAAAAAATATGAACAAGGTGGCGCATCATACGGCGGAACTTGTGGAAAAACTTGGAGTCAGGAAAATTGTTTTGGGTTTCCCAAAAAATATGAACGGAACTGTGGGTGAACGCGGCAAAAAAACAAAAGCCTTTGCAAAGCTTTTGGGGACATTGGTTGATTGCCCTATTGTTTTGTGGGATGAAAGACTTACTACGGTTTCGGCACACAATCTTATGAATGAAACAAATGTTCGCGGCAAAAAGCGCAAGGACAGCGTTGACAAAATTGCTGCAGCGTTTATATTACAAGCCTTTCTGGACAGCGGTTCAGGGGAATAAAACAAAGAAAAGAGGTATTTTAATATGTCAGAAAATTTTGAAAATGAAATGAACGAATACAAAATAGACCTTTTTGATGATGAGGGAAACAAACAGACGGTTATTCATCTTGATACGGTTCAAATTGACGGTCAGGACTATGTTGTTTGCATTCCTTTCAAAGAGGAAGAGGATGAAGATGAGATTGATGAGGTGTTCATCCTCAAAATGATTGAACGAGAAGACGGAACATATGAACTTGCATATGAAGAAGACCTTGAACTTCTTGACAGAGCATACGAAGAATTCAAGGCTCGCAACGCAGACGAGTTTGATTTTGAAGACTAAAACAGAAAAATGTGACTTATCGGATAGCTTTGCCGTCCGATAATGTCTTTTTTAGGGAATTTGAGACACTGATTCCTGATTGAAAAGGTGGTTTTTGAGATAGTACTGATTATTGCAGAAAAACCGAGCCTTGCCAGAAATATTATGGCAGGGATTGGCAAAATGACAAAGCATGACGGATATTTTGAAGGCGAGGGCTACATAGTAACCTGGGCTTTTGGTCACCTTTTTTCTCTGGCGGATGTTGAGGAATATTCAGACAGCAAAGAAGAAAATCCCAGATGGACAATGAAAAATCTTCCTTGTTTTCCTGAAAAGTTTAAGTTTGAAATTAAAAAGGACAACAGCAAAAAAACCGACAGCGGAGCAAAAAAACAGTTTGAAATTATAAAGATACTTTGTAATCGCCCCGACATTGATACGATAATAAATGCAGGCGATGCTGACCGCGAGGGAGAAATCATTGTCAGAACTTGTATCCAAAAGGCTCTGGGGGAGACAGAGAAAGAATTGAAAAGGATTTGGCTTCCTGACCAGACACCCCAGACGGTGCAAGAGGCACTCCAGAACTTAAAAAGCGAAAGCGAATATGACAATCTGGCGAACGAGGGCTATGCAAGGACCTTTACTGATTGGCTTTATGGGGTAAATCTCACACGTTATGCGAGCCTCAGGGCAGGGACCTTGCTTCGTGTGGGCAGAGTGATTGTGCCCATTGTGAAAGCGATTTATGACAGAGATATGTCGATCAGAAATTTTGTTCCTGAAATTTATTATGCAGCGGTTAGCAAGGCGGTCACGAACGGCGAAGAAATTGAGCTTACAAGCAAAAATAAATTTTCCAAAAGCGAACTGCAAAAAGTGAAAGAGCTTTGTGATAGCTATAACAGCGTGGAAGCGACAGTTACTGCCAAAAAGAAGAAAAAAGACAAGCTCAATCCGCCAAAGCTTTATTCACTTACAAAGCTCCAAAACTATCTGGGAAAGAGATATAAGATGTCTATGGCTGAAAGCCTTGAAATTCTTCAGGGACTTTATGAAAAGGGGTATGTGACATATCCGAGAACCAACTCTGAATATCTTGCTGTGGCAGAGCAGGGCAAAATGAAAACAATCCTTGCGTCTGTGAAAGAACTTGGATATCCGGTGGAGTTTCGGTTTGATAAGAAAATTTTTGACGATTCAAAGATTGAATCCCACTCGGCGCTTACACCTACATACAAAATTCCGGATAAAAATAAACTCAGCGAAAATGAGCTCAAGGTTTACAGCAGCATTATGCGACGTTTTGTGGCGGTTTTCTGCTCGGAGGAATGTACAGTAGAAAAAACAGAGATTACGGTCTCCGTGGGTGATTTTGAAGAATTCAGCCTTAAGGGAACTGTTATACAAAGTCCTGGCTGGACAGCATATGATTCCTATAACAAAAAAGACAAAATTTTGCCGCCTCTTGAAAAAGGTGACAAGGTAAATATAAATTTCGTGCCGGTTGAAAAGGAAACTTCCCCGCCAAAACATTATACAATAGAAACCCTCAACAACTATCTCAAAAATCCTTTCAAGGACGAAAAGCAACAGCTTGGGGAAAAAGAGGCAGAAGAAGAGGAATACCGTGCAATGTTTGAGGGGCTTGAGCTTGGAACAGAGGCAACCCGTACAGGTATAATAGACAATGCACGAAAAAGTGAATATATACTTCTGAAAAAAGATACGTACACAATTCTTCCCGCAGGCGAACATTTGGTTGAATCTTTAGAAAGAATGAATATAATTATGGACAAATTCAAGACCTCCCAGATGGGTGTGTCCTTAAAAAAAGTTTTTCGTGGTGAAAATACTGTTTCCGATTCGGTTGAAATGGTGAAAAACGAAATAACAGAAATTTTTAACGCGGAAAAACAGGGCGGCGATAACTTTGATGGGTTTGTTGGTGACATTGTGGGAAGGTGCCCACTTTGTGGCAAAGATGTGAAAAGGACACGTTTTGGATATGGCTGCAGCGGTTACCGAGATGGTTGTAAGTTTTCGGTAAATAATGTGATATGCAGCAAGGTCATATCGGTTGAAAATATAAGAAAAATTCTTGAGGGTGGCTCAAGTGAACTTATTTCAGGTTTCATTTCCAAAAAGAACGGAAAAGAGTTTTCTGCAAAACTGGTTCTTGAGGACGGAAAAGTTGTTTTTAAATTCTGAGAATATAAATAAAGGAGATTACAAAAATGTTTTGTATCAAAGAAAAACATATATTGAACCCAACTGTTACAAAAATGGTTATTGATGCGCCCCTTGTTGCAAAAAAAGCACAAGCCGGACAGTTCATAATTTTAAGAGTCGATGAAGAGGGCGAAAGAATCCCTCTTACCATAGCTGATTATGACAGAGAAAATGGCACAATCACCATTATATTCCAAATTGTGGGTGCTACCACAAAGAGATTAAATAATCTTGAAGAGGGTGACTTTATCTGCGATTTCGTCGGTCCTTTGGGAAAGGCGGCCGAGGTGGAAGGCTTTAAAAAAGTGGCTGTTATCGGCGGCGGTGTGGGTTGTGCCATTGCATATCCTACGGCTAAAGCTCTTAAAGAGAACGGAGCAGAGGTACATACAGTGGCGGGTTTCAGAAACCGTGACCTTGTTATTCTTGAGGAAGAATTTAAGGCTGTCAGCGATAAGTTTGTAATGGTTACCGATGATGGTTCTTATGGTGAAAAGGGTCTTGTTACCGATGCACTCCGCAAACTGGTGGAAAGCGGCGAAAAATATGATGAGGTTATTGCCATTGGCCCTCTTGTGATGATGAAATTTGTTTCACTGCTTACAAAGGAATTGGGAATAAAAACTATTGTAAGTATGAACCCCATAATGATTGACGGTACGGGAATGTGTGGTGGTTGCAGACTTACTGTTGGCGGCGAAATGAAGTTTGCTTGTGTTGACGGACCTGATTTTGACGGACATCTGGTGGATTTTGATGAGGCAATGAGACGTTCATCCATTTACAAGGAAACCGAAAGACACCGCTATGAAGAAAGCTGTAATCTTTTCAAGGAGGACAAAAACAATGGCTAATATGGCACCAAAAAAGAATGAAATGCCCGTTCAGGCACCTGATATAAGAAATAAAAATTTCAGCGAGGTAGCTTTGGGATATACAAAGGAGCAGGCTATTGATGAGGCACAAAGATGTCTCGCTTGCAAACACAAACCCTGCGTTTCAGGTTGTCCTGTAAGCATTGATATTCCTGGGTTTATTGCGAAAGTAGCTCAGGGTGATTTCGAGGGAGCTTATGAAGTTATTTACAAGCAAAGCTCACTCCCTGCTGTTTGTGGCAGAGTTTGTCCTCAGGAAAGACAGTGTGAATCAAAATGCGTCAGAGGAATAAAGGGTGAGCCTGTGGCAATAGGCAGACTTGAACGTTTTGTGGCAGACTGGCACATAGCAAATGCAACTGAAAAAGTAAACGCTATGCCAAAGCAGAACGGCAAAAAGGTTGCTGTTATTGGTTCAGGACCGTCAGGACTTACCTGTGCGGGTGACCTTGCAAAGATGGGGTACAGTGTCACTATTTTTGAAGCACTCCATACAGCAGGTGGAGTTCTGGTTTATGGAATTCCTGAGTTCAGACTTCCAAAGGATATAGTAAAGCGTGAGATTGAAAACCTCAAAACGCTTGGTGTTGAAATTGTTACTAATGCAGTAATCGGTAAAACTCTTACGGTAGATGAGCTTTTTGATATGGGATTCGAAGCGGTATTTATCGGTTCAGGGGCAGGTCTTCCAAGATTTATGAATATTCCGGGTGAAAGCCTTAATGGTGTATATTCAGCAAATGAATTTCTTACTCGTACAAACCTTATGAAAGCGTATAAGGAAGATTCCTGGACTCCTATAATGCATGCAAAACGTGTTGCGGTGGTTGGCGGAGGAAATGTGGCTATGGATGCGGCACGCTCAGCCAAACGACTTGGCGCTGACGACGTCTACATAGTATACAGACGTTCAATGGAAGAAATGCCGGCAAGACGCGAGGAAGTGGAGCATGCTGAGGAAGAGGGTATTATTTTCAAAACTCTCAACAATCCGGTGGAAATCATTGGAAATGAACAAAGTTTTGTAAACGGTATCAAATGTGTAAAGATGGAACTTGGCGAGCCCGATGAATCAGGAAGACGCAGTCCGGTGGTGAAAGAAGGCTCTGAATATGTTCTGGATGTGGATGCTGTAATAATGTCAATAGGAACATCTCCGAATCCGCTTATAAGAAGCACCACAGACGGTCTTGATACAGACAGACGTGGTTGCATAATCACAAAGGATGAAACGGGGCTTACCAGCCGTGAGGGCGTTTATGCCGGCGGTGATGCCGTTACCGGTGCAGCAACAGTTATTCTTGCTATGGGGGCAGGAAAGGCTTCTGCAAAAGCAATAGACGAATACCTAAAAAATAAATAAACAAAACAAAAGCCTTGCAGCAAATTGCTGCAAGGCTTTCTTAGTGCAGGGCCTATTAAATTTTGAAAATTCCAAATGCATCAAGTACTGATGAAATAAGAATAAGAACAATGCAAATAGGTGCGAGATATTTTATTATGAAAGAGAACAAAGCCTTTCTTCTGAATTTTGAGGAAAGTTCAACTTCTTCAACAAGAACCTGTGGCTTGAGAGCATATCCCACAAAAATACAAGTAAGAAATGCAACAACCGGCATCAGGACACTGTTGCTGATGAAATCGAAGAAATCAAGGAACTGAAGACCGATGATTGTGAAGTTGCTCCAAATGCTGTATCCGAAGATTGACAAGAAACCAAGAATAAGAGAAACGACAAAAACAATCAGGCATGATAAATTACGGCTTATTTTGCATTTATCACATACGATTGAAACAACAGTTTCCATAAGAGAAATTGATGATGTAAGAGCTGCAAAAAGAACCAGCAGGAAGAATGCAACGCCCACTATCTGCCCGCCCCACATGGTTTCGAAAACTTTTGGTAGAGTCACAAACATAAGGCTTGGACCTTTGCCAAGAGCCTCAGGAGTTCCGCCTGAGAAAACAAAAACAGCTGGGATAATCATGAGTCCGGCAAGAAAAGCAATTCCTGTATCAAAAAGTTCGATATTTCCAACGGCAGATTCAAGGTTTACATCCTTTTTCATATATGAACCATATGTAATCATAATTCCCATAGCAAGTGACATTGAATAGAAAAGCTGACCCATAGCTGCAAGAACTGTTGTGGCAGAGAACTTGCTGAAATCAGGGAGTACGTAATAAAGGACACCATCAAGAGCACCAGGCAAACATAATGAATATATAGCAATAATGATTGATAGGATAACCAAAACCGGCATCATAAAGCGGCTCACCTTTTCAATGCCTTTTTCAACACCGCAAAGAACGATTAAGGCGGTAACACCGATGAATAAAAGGAACCATATTGTAGGTTCTGTGGCTTGCGTTATAAAGCCACCGAAATAATCATCGTTTGCTGCCAAGTGACCGCCGCCAGTAGTGAAAGTGAATAAATATTTCATAACCCATCCGCCGATAACGGAGTAGTAAGGCAAAATAATAACAGGAACAAGTGCCGCAAGCCAACCTACAAAAGTGAACTTTTTGTTGAGCTTTTTGAATGCTTCGATGGCACTAAGTCCGGTTTTTCTTCCGATAGCAATTTCAGCTGTCATAAGAGCATAACCAAATGTAAGTGCTAAAAGA
>JAFVTM010000010.1 GCA_017503225.1 Clostridia bacterium | reverse complement strand
GCAAATAATTGGTTGTTGCGAAAGTTTTTTAAGTGTGGTAAAATAAGTATAACAATTTAATTTTTGGGGGCCATGACTTTGAAACGAAAAAGCGGAGTACTTATGCATATTTCATCCCTTTGGGGGAATTATTCCTGCGGCGGATTTGGAAGAGCTGCAAGGGAGTTTGTGGATTTTTTGAGGGAGTGCGGGGTTTCATATTGGCAGGTGCTGCCCTTTTGCCGTGTTGATGATTTCAACTCGCCATATAAATCATATTCCACCTTTGCGGGAAATCCGTATTTCATTGACCTTGAAAATCTTTTTGAAAAGGGCTTGATAACCAAAGAGGAGCTTGAGGGTGCAAGACAAACCACACCATATCTTTGTGAATTTGAAAGGCTTCGGGAGGAACGAATCTTTTTGCTTATGACAGCATCAAAACGGGTGAATGACAGACGAGAGATTGAAGAGTTTATTTCAAAGAAACCTTACATAGAGAACTTTTGCAAGTTTATGGCACTGAAAACCGCCAATGACCAAAAGGCGTGGCAAGAATGGACGCTATCTGATGTTGACAAAGATATACTTTTTGGATGGAAATTTATTCAGTATGAATTTTTTGAAGAGTGGCAAGAGATAAAAAAATATGCCAATGAAAAAGGCGTTGAGCTTATTGGTGATATGCCCATTTATGTATCCCCTGACAGCTCGGATGTTTATTTTGACCGAGATTTATTTTTGCTTGATGAAAAAGGATATCCTACGCAGGTTGCAGGTGTGCCTCCTGACTATTTTACAGCAGATGGACAGCTTTGGGGCAACCCCTTATATAACTGGGAAAAGATGAAAGAGACGGGATACAAGTGGTGGTGCGACCGTGTGAAATCGGCGCTTGAGCTTTTTGACGGGCTTCGGATTGACCACTTTCGTGCATTTGAGTCTTTTTGGGAGGTTCCCGCCAGTGAAACCACCGCCAAAAACGGACATTGGGTAAAAGGCCCTGGCATGGATGTCCTAAGTAAAATTTCCGAGGTAGCAGGTGAAAAACTGATAATTGCAGAGGATTTGGGTGACATAACCGAGGCAGTTGTGGCCTTGGTTGAGGAAAGTGGTTTCCCTGGTATGAGAGTTTTCCAGTTTGGGTTTTTTGGAGGAGAATCAACCCACAAGCCCCACAATTACAAGGAAAACTGCATCGCATACAGCGGAACTCACGACAACAATACGCTTCTTGGATATCTTTGGGAGCTTGATGACAAAAACCGCCGTGAGATGCTTGAATATTGCGGTTACATATCAGAGGATTGGGGGAATGGTCTTCCCTCTATGCTCCGCACAATCTGGGCAAGCTCGGCGGGGACGGTGATTTTTCCCATTCAGGACATTTTGGGTTACGGCGCAGATACTCGGCTCAACTTCCCCGGCAGAGCTGAAAACAACTGGCGTTATCGCGTCACCAAAGAGCAGATTGACGGCATTGATAAAAAACGGTTCAGGCGCCTTAATGAACTTTATAACAGAATATAGAGGGCTTCCCCGAAAGGGGAAGCTTTTTGTTTGGCTTTTTTGCTTAAAACAATATGAATACAAATGTAAAAAATACAGATAATAACTGAAACAGAAAAATAAGGAGAGATTTTTATGGATTATACAAAGCAGGAATACTTAGATTATGTGCAGAAAAAGTCGCCAGGCAGCAAGCTTTTTCGCAATATGTTGGTTGCATTTGTGGTTGGCGGGCTTATTTGCGTTGTGGGTCAGGCATTTGGTGAAATTTATAAAGCGGTGTTTGGCTTAAATGAAGAAAGCGTGAAAACGGCGGTTCCTATCACTATGGTGTTTTTGGGGGCGCTTTTTACGGGACTTAATCTTTATCACAAGCTTGCAAAGTATGCAGGTGCCGGAACCCTTGTGCCCATTACTGGCTTTGCCAATGCGGTGGTATCCCCTGCCATTGAGTTCAAGCGTGAGGGGTATGTTCTGGGTGTTGCGGCTAAGATGTTTACTATTGCGGGACCTGTTTTGGTTTATGGGATAAATACGTCAATCCTTTTGGGGCTTATTTTTTATGCGTTTGGGTTTGGAAAATAGGGAGGTGCCTTTATGGAAAAACGGCTTGGAAAACAAACGGTGAAATTCTCAAAAGCGGTGAGTCTTTTGTCAACAGCGGCGGTGGCAGGACAAAAAGAAGCAGAGGGACCCTTAGCTTCGCATTTTGATATTATTATGGAAAACGCCGAGTGGGGTGAGGATACCTGGGAAAAGGCGGAAAGCAAGATGCAAAAGTCGGCTGTGGGGCGAGCTCTCCAGAAGGCAAAAATTGATGCCAAGGACATAAAATATATTTTTGCGGGAGATCTCTTAAATCAGTGCATTGGCTCAACTTTTGGACTTATGGCGTTTGACATTCCTCTTTTGGGGGTGTATGGGGCGTGTTCCACCATGGCAGAGACCATGGGGCTTGCGGCTATGAGCATTGATGGCGGGTATTCTGACCTTTCTGTTGCGGTGACATCCAGTCATTTTTGCACCGCTGAGCGTCAGTACAGAAACCCCCTTGAATACGGCGGACAGAGAACACCTACGGCTCAGTGGACTGTTACCGGCTCGGGGGCGGTGGTGCTTTCTGAAAAGGGAAATGGACCGTATATAACCCATTTTACGTCAGGGAAAGTTGTGGATCTAGGCGTTAAGGATGCCAACAATATGGGGGCGGCAATGGCTCCTGCGGCGGCAGATACCCTGGCGGCGCATTTTGAGGACACGGGTCGAAGCCCTAATTTTTATGACCTCATAGTGTCCGGAGATTTGGGAACTGTGGGGAAGTCGATCATTGTGGATTTAATGTGCGAAAAGGGTTTTGAAATCGGGGAAAACTATGATGATTGCGGCTGTATGATTTTTGATATAGAGAAACAGGATATGCACGCAGGAGGCTCGGGATGTGGTTGTGGAGCGATTACTCTTTGTGGGTATATTATGGATAGAATCAGAAACGGCGAGCTTAAAAATGTGCTTTTTATGGGGACGGGGGCGCTTCTCAGCCCTACATCCACGCTTCAGGGTGAGTCAATACCAGCGGTTGCTCATGCGGTGGCAATTTCTGCAGAAAGGGAGTAGAAAATGGAGATTTTTATGAGGTTTTTTAACGCGTTCTGGGTGGGCGGTGCTTTTTGTGCGGTGGCGCAAATCCTAATTGATAAGACAAAACTGACACCGGCGCGGATTTTGGTGGCGTTTGTGGTGGCAGGTGTGATTTTGAGCGGACTTGGACTTTATGACAAGATAATTGAAATAGGCGGTGCAGGTGCTACTGTGCCCATTATTGGCTTTGGAAACACTTTGGCGAAAGGTGTTTTTAAAGGAATCTCCGAAAGGGGATTCCTTGGAGTATTTACTGGTGGAGTTACCGGGGCAGCAGGGGGGATTGCGGCGTCGGTTTTCTTTGGATTTCTGGCGGCGATTGTATTTAACCCCAAACAGAAATAAAGGCTGAAATTTCAAGATTTATCACAAAAAACCTATTGCAAAAACACTCCGAAAATAGTATAATAAAATATATATGCTAAAATTGAGGGGAGTGTTTTTTGTTTGGCAGAACTGACAAATATTGAAATTGAGAAACAGCGTGAATATATACAAAAAATGCGACTTGTCAATGAAGTGCGCAAGACTGCTCCCAAGGCTTTTGTGGAGACTTATGGCTGTGCCCAAAATGAAAATGATTCTGAGCGAATCTGTGGCATGCTTTTTGATATGGGATATGAATTTTGTGATGATGTAAAAGACGCAGATTTAGTGATTTACAATACCTGTGCTGTTCGTGAAAATGCGGAGCTTCGGGTGTTTGGAAACTTGGGGGCACTGAAACATCTAAAGGCAAAAAAATCGTCGCTTATTATTGGCGTGTGCGGGTGTATGGTTCAACAAGGGCATATTGCAGAGCAGATAAAGAAGAAATATAAGCACGTGGATATGGTTTTTGGTACTCATGCTCTTGTCAGATTGCCTCAGCTTTTGTGGGAAGCAATGGAAAACGGAAGAGCCTTTGATATTCACTCGAGTGACGGCGAAATTTTTGAAGGGATAACTACAAAACGTGAAAAACTGCCTCTTGCAAAAATTCCCATTATGTATGGTTGCAACAATTTTTGCACGTATTGTATAGTTCCGTACGTCAGGGGACGTGAGCGTAGCAGAACTATGGAAAGTGTTCTGAAAGAAGTGCGCGAGGTAGCAGAACTTGGATATAAAGAAGTTATGCTTCTTGGACAGAATGTGAATTCCTATGGCAAAGACCTTGATTGTGGTACAAGCTTTGCAAAGCTACTTACAGAGGTTTGCAAAGTTGACGGGATAGAAAGGGTTAGGTTTATGACCTCTCACCCAAAGGACATATCGGACGAGCTTATCGAAGTGATGGCGGAGAACGATAAGATATGCAAGCAGCTGCATCTTCCGGTGCAGTGTGGCTCTGACAGAATTCTTAAAAAAATGAATCGCAGCTATACCAGAGAAAAATATCTGGATATTGTAAAAAAAGTCCGTGAAAAGATGCCTGATATTGTTCTTACCACAGATATTATTGTGGGATTTCCCGGTGAAACCAATGAGGATTTTGAAGAGACAATGTCCATCTTACGTGAAGTTGAATATGATATGATTTTTTCGTTTATTTATTCAAAACGAAAGGGTACGCCTGCTGCGGAAATGGAAGATTGTCTTTCGCCCGAAGAAAAGCACAAGAATTTTGAACGGATGGTTGAATTCCAGAATGTGATTTCCAAGAAGAAGAATGACGCTTACCTTGGAAAATGCGAAAAAGTGCTTGTTGAGGGTCCCAGCAAAAACAATCCCGAGTTCTTGAGCGGAAGAACCGATGGTGGAAAAATTGTGAACTTCCAAGGGAAAGATACCTTGGTAGGAGAAATAGTAACTGTGAAAATCACAGAGGTTAAAACCTGGTCGCTGATTGGCGAAATTATTGATTAAAACGGAGGATTTTTAAAATGAGAAATCAGATTATTGAAAAAGCTCAGGAACTGGGCACTATGATTGCAGAGAGTGAAGAAAGCAAAAGAGTGACAAAGGCAGCAGATGCTATGAATGCAGACGATGAGGCGATAGCACTTCTTAAGGCTTACAATGACAACAGAAAAGCTGCGACCGAAAAGCTTCGTGGAACTGACCCTACAAAAGAAGAACTTGAAGAATACAAGAATTATGTTCAGGCAGAATTTGAAAAGATTGTGAAAAACAATCTCATTGCAGAGTATCTTGAAGCAGACAGAGAATTTGAAATGATGGTAAATCAGGTTAACGCTGTGCTCACATATTTCATCACCGGTCAGGAAAGTGCAAGCGGTGAGGGTGGCTGCAGTGGAAATTGTGCAGGCTGTTCAAGCTGTCACTAAATTTGGATAAAACTTTGCTTTTTTGCAAAGGAGGGGGTCTTTAAATGGCTGAATTTACGCCTATGATGCGTCAGTATTTTGAAATTAAAAATCAATACAAAGATAGCATTTTGATGTATCGCCTTGGTGATTTTTATGAGATGTTTTTTGAAGATGCCAAGATTGCGTCAAGGGTTTTGGAAATTACTCTCACTGGCAGAGATTGCGGCCAGGAGGAACGTGCGCCCATGTGCGGCGTGCCTTTTCACGCCGTGGACAGTTATATAGCAAAGCTGGTTGAAAATGGCTATACCGTTGCCATTTGCGAACAGACCGAGGACCCCGCACAAACAAAAGGAATTGTAAAGCGTGAGGTCGTGAGAGTGGTCAGCGCCGGAACTATTATGGACGCTGATGCTCTGGACGACACAAAAAACAACTATCTTGCATCTGTTTTTATTGATAATGAGGGTTCAGGGATTGCATTTGTTGATATTTCTACCGGCGAGATTTCGGTTAACGAATTTGTGGGTAGTGACCTTGAAATTCAGCTTCTCAATGAAATAAGCAGATTTAATCCGTCCGAGGTGGTGTTCTCTCAGAGCGCATTTGAAAACAAGAGGCTTGTTGATATGATAGCTGACAGATTCGGTTGTATCACAAGAAGTTATTTTGATCAGTGCTTTGAAAAGGAGGCTGCCGAAAAAACCGTCAGGGAAAAGTTTGGCGAGGTGGATAGCGCACTTTTTGCAAAGGGTTATGCACTGCGTTGCCTTGGGGCCTTGGTGGAATTTTTGGCGGATACCCAAAAGACAGAACTTTCAAATCTTCGTGAGGTTACGGTGGTTGAGAGTCAGGAGTATATGGCCATTGACCTTTACAGCATAAGGAACTTAGAGCTGCTTGAAACCATGCGCGACAAAAAGACAAAGGGAAGTCTTTTTGCGGTTCTCAATAAGACGAAGACTTCTATGGGCAGCAGGCTTATGAGAAAGTGGATAACTATGCCCCTGGCGAACTGCGGAAAAATTCAAAATCGTCACAAGGCGGTTGATGAACTGCTGAGAAATCCTATTGCAAGACAGGAAATTGTGGATGCCCTCAAAGAAATTCAGGATATTGAAAGACTAGTGTCAAGGATTACATATAAAACCGCAAAATGTAAGGATTTGCTGGCGCTTGCCCAATCTTTTTCATCCCTTCCGCGGATAAAAGAAATTCTTGGTGGATTTGGCGCCGGGGTTTTGAAGAGGCTTGAAAGTCAGCTTGATGAACTTTCTGACGTAAAAAAAATCATTGAAGACTCAATAAATCCTGACCCGCCGATTACACTCAGGGAGGGCAACCTCATTCGTGACGGTTTCAGCCGTGAGGTTGATGAAAGACGTGAGGTAATTAAGAACGGTGTCAAGTGGATAAATGATTTCGCTGAAGAAGAAAAAGAAAAAACTGGAATCCGTAATATCAAAGTTGGGTACAATCGGGTTTTTGGCTACTACCTTGAAATAAGCAAGCAAAGTGCCAATGAAGTGCCTGACTATTTTGTGAGAAAACAGACCCTTTCAAACGGTGAAAGATACATAACTCCCCAGATAAAAGAAATCGAAGAAAAAATCGTGGAGGCAGAAAGCGAAATTGTGTCGCTGGAATATGATATTTTCTGCAAGGTCCGCGACCTTGTGGGAGACCAGATAGCGAGGATTCAGCTTACTGCTCATGCCATAGCGAACCTTGATGTTTTGTGCTCATTAGCTTATGTAGCTGAAAAGAACAGATATGTTATGCCTCAGATGAATATGGAGGATGAAGTTGTTATCAAGGACGGTCGTCATCCAGTTATTGAAAATATAACAAGTATGTTTATTCCAAACGACACTGAGCTTGACGGAAAGGAAAAACAGCTTGCGATAATAACAGGTCCCAATATGGCGGGAAAGTCCACATATATGAGACAAACGGCTTTGATTGTGCTTATGGCACAGATGGGGTCTTTTGTGCCGGCATCATCTGCAAAAATCGGTGTTGTTGACAAGATATTTACCAGAGTTGGTGCGTCCGATGACTTGTCTGCCGGACAGAGCACCTTTATGGTGGAAATGAATGAGGTGGCATATATTCTTGATAACGCCACGAAAAATAGTCTTGTTATTCTTGACGAAATAGGCAGGGGAACAAGCACATATGACGGGCTCAGTATTGCCTGGGCGGTGGTTGAATATATGGCAAATAAGAATAAATGCGGAGCAAAGACCTTGTTTGCCACCCATTATCACGAACTTACCGAACTTGAAAGTCAGATTGATGGTGTGAAAAATTATTGCATTGCGGTGAAAAAGCACGGCGATGATATTACTTTCTTAAGAAAAATCATTCGTGGCGGTGCAGACGGAAGTTACGGAATTGAAGTTGCGGCACTTGCGGGGGTTAAAAAAGACGTGACAAAGCGTGCCAAGGAAATACTTAAAGCCCTCGAAATCCGTGACGGAAACGAAAAAAGTGAAATTTCTGTTCCTAAGGCAACAAAGAAAACAAGCAAGGATGAAGATTTTGAACAGCTGAGTTTTGTGGGCTTTGAAGAAAATGAAATTGTAGCAGAGATAAGAGCGATGAGTCTTGATACAATGTCGCCCATGGAGGCGCTTACCAAGCTTTATGCTCTTAAGGCAAAAGCAGAAAATATTTAAATGACAGGAGGATGAAACGTGGCCAATATAAAAATTTTACCCCAGAGCATTGCGGATAAAATTGCAGCAGGAGAAGTGGCGGAACGCCCATCGGCTGTGGTTAAAGAGCTTGTTGAAAATTCAATAGATGCAGGCGCAACACAGATAACCGTTGAAATAAAAAACGGCGGTATTTCCTATATTTCTGTGGAAGATAACGGCTGCGGAATTCCTTTTGATGAGGCGGAGTTTGCTTTCGTGCGCCACGCCACAAGCAAGCTTCGGGACATTGATGATTTGTTTTGTATACAGACAATGGGCTTTCGTGGCGAAGCTTTGGCGAGCATCTGTGCGGTATCTGATGTGGAGGTTATCACAAAGGAACAGAGTGCTGACATAGGTGCAAGGCTTGTTCTCCGGCATGGAGAGGTAGTAACAAAGGAAGAAATTGCTTGCAACAGCGGAACGGTTATGCTTGTTGAAAACCTTTTTGCGTCGGTCCCTGCAAGAATGAAGTTCCTTAAAAAAGATGCGACAGAAGCAGGGTATGTAACCGACGTTTTGAGCCGTATCGCTTTGTCAAAACCAAATATTTCATTCAGGTATATATCTGACGGAAAAGAGATTTTTTCAACCTTGGGCGACGGAAATCTTAAAAATGCTATACTCAATATTTATGGCATAGACCACGCAAAAGGTGTCATTGAGGTTGACTATATTGAACACGGAGTGAAAGTTTCAGGGGTAATAGGCAAGGCGGAACTTTCAAGAGGAAACAGGACAAGGCAAACTCTTTTTGTAAATGGTCGTTATATAAAAAACCACGTGGTTTCAAAGATTGTTGAAGAAGCTTATCGGAATGAACTTATGACGGGAAGATTTCCGTTCTTTGTTCTTGATATTGGTCTTTCTCCGGAATTGGTTGATGTAAATGTCCATCCTGCAAAGACAGAGATTAAGTTTGCCAATGAAAAAGAGGTTTATGATATTGTTTATCATGCCGTGAAAAATGCTCTTTACAAGAAGCCTTTGGAAAACTTTGAAATTGTAAAGGAAGAAAAATCACCTGCCATTGATTTTGGCGTAAATGGTGCACTACGCCCTCCGAAAAAAGAGGTTGTTGACACTGTGGTTGTCAAAGAGTTTTTGAATAACACAACTTCAGCCGACTCTTCATATTATAGCTTCCGTGAGCCAAAGGGAAATGAAGCTTTTGACAAAGAAACAGAAAAAAGATTTGAAGAAATAAAGGAAACGGTGTTAAAAAAAGGGGTTCTGGAAGGAACTCAAGATAACGATGTTCCTGAAGCGGTGGAAATGCCGACCCTCTTTGAAAATGAAAAGCAAGGCATGAATGACTGGAAGATTTGCGGTCAGGTTTTTGACACATATGTAATAGCCCAAAAAAATGACAGTATGTTTTTGATAGACCAGCACGCAGCACACGAACGGAAGCGGTTTGAAATGCTGAAAAGTGACTATGAACAAAGAGGAGTTTCAGGGCAGATGCTGCTTGTTCCTATTGTTATGGATGCAGATAGCCTTGAAATGCAAATTGTGAGAGAAAAAGGTGAAATCCTTGAAAAAATGGGATTTGGGATAGAAGAATTTGGAAAGAATTCACTTATTATACGCCAGACTCCTTTTGTTGCTGATGACGATGATATAAAGGCTTTGGCACTTGAAGTTATTGAAATATTGGGTGAGGCAAGGCCGTCAGAAATTTTAAGTTTTGAAGAAAAAATCCTCGATACCATTTCATGTAAATATGCCATAAAAGCAAACAAAAAGCTTAGTGCGATTGAAATGGAGGCGCTTATACGGGATGTTGAAAGCCTTGAAAATAAAGGGATAACTACCTGCCCTCACGGCAGACCCATAAAGGTTGAATTTACCAAACGAGAAATAGAAAAAATGTTTAAAAGAATTGTTTAGGAGGGACTATGCTGAAAAAAGTTATTGCAGTTTGCGGTCCCACTGCATCGGGGAAAACGGCACTGGCTATTGAAATTGCAAAAAGATTTAATGGCGAGATTGTTTCCTGCGACTCAATGCAGATTTATAAATATATGGATATAGGTACGGCAAAAGCCACTTCGGATGAACAAAGGGCAGTAAAGCACCATATGATTGATTTCCTTGAACCAAAGGTGAAATACAGCGTAGCTGATTTTGCGGTGAGGGCAAGAGACTGCATTGATGATATAATAACTCGCGGCAAAACTCCCATTTTGGCAGGGGGAACAGGTCTTTATCTTGACAGCATTTTAAACAACATAGCCTTTGATGATTTTGGCAGTGACCCAAAATTCAGGGAAGAGATGGAACTTTTAGCCGAAAAAGAGGGGAATGATGCGGTGCACAAGCTTCTTGAGGCAAGAGACAGCGAGGCGGCGCAGAAAATCCATCCCAACAACTTGAGGCGAGTTATACGTGCTCTTGAAGTGTGTCATCTTACCAACAAGACCTTTACAGAAGTAAATAAGGAGTCAAGGCGTGAGACGGTTTATGATGCATTGATTTTTGCAATTGATGCAGACAGAGAAATCCTCTACAACCGCATAAACGAAAGAGTAGACCGTATGATGAAAGAGGGCCTTGTGGATGAAGTTAAAAGACTTTGTGACATGGGGATTGACCGAAACGCCACAGCTATGCAGGCCATAGGATATAAAGAAGTTCTTGAATATCTCGAGGGGAAATTGAACATTGATGAAACTGTGGAACTGATAAAACAGGAAAGCAGACGTTATGCAAAGAGACAGCTGACATGGTTTAGACGGAATGAAGAAATTAACTGGGTGAGGCCCAACGAGAATGACGGAATGAAGAAAATTTTTGAAAAGTGCAGTGAGTTTTTGGATTAAAGGCCAAAGCAGAGGTTTTGAAAATGAGAGAAACAAGAGAAGAAAGAAGAAAAAATAAAAAAGGAAAAAGAAGCTTTATTGCTTTTTTGATATTTGCCTTTGCTTTGAGCATAGTTGTAAATGTTGCCCTGAGTTATGGTGGGAGAATTGAAACTATGCTGGTGAGAACAGGAACTGAAGAAGAAATTATCAAATCCCGGGGATATATTTTCAAGGATCAGACGGTTATACTTTCTCCTGCAGCGGGCTATGTTTATTGTGAAGTGGGTGAAGAACAGCGCGTAAAAATCGGCGAAACTGTTATGCACATACACAAAAATCAAATGGACGCATCAGCGGGCAGTGAACTCGAGAGCATTGAAGAAAAAATACACGAGCTGTCATCAGATAAAATAAAGGATGACGTGTTCAGTAATGATGCAGCAAAAATTGAGCAGGAAATTCTGCTTGCACTTAAAGATGTTCCTTTCCTCGGTTTTAAGAATAATATCAGGAAAGTTTCTGAAATAAAAGAAAAGGTTAATTCCTTAATTGAGGGAAGAAGAATAATTAAAGGAGAAGCTCAGCCCAAGGACAGTATAAAAGAGCTTGAAGAATTACTGGCAAGAAAGGCAGAGATTGAGAAGGCTTATAATATCGAAAGAACAGCAGTCTATGCACCGAAAGCGGGAACGTTTACGTCGAGGACGGACGGAATGGAAGAATTTTTAAGCACCAAAAAACTTGGTGAAATTTCTGTTGATTACATCAAGGAACTGGACAAAAAATTTGAAAAGCCGATAACGCTTACAAAGGTGAAAGAAAGCGACGCAGTGGGTAAAATTGTGGACAATTTCAGCTGGAGTGTAGCGGCAACTGTTCCTTTTGAACAAGTTGAAGATATGAGAGTGGGCGACAGAATTGAATTCAGACTGCTGGACATTGGTCAGGACACTATTTCGGGGACAGTATCACAAATAAAGCAGGAAGAAAAGGGGAAAGCGGTTTTGGTGGTAAAATCAAACCGGTATGTAAGCAATATATATTCTACATCAAGGTCCGAAATTGAGTTTATAAAGCATCACTATGAGGGATTTAAAATTCCATCTGAGAGTATAAGAATAATTGACGGAAAAACTGGCGTTTATATCATAAAAAATGACAAGGCGAGATTTGTTCCAGTCGATATTTTATATAACAGCAAAGAATGGGTTGTTGTGGCAGAGACTTTGAGTTCTGGGGATACCACGCTGAAACTCTATGATGAATTGATTGTAAATGGAAAAGAAATTTATAATAACAAGGTTGTGAGATAATGTCATATATTGAAAAAAATCTTTTGGAAGTAAACAAAAAAATTGATGAGGCGGCAAAGGGTGCAGGCAGAGAGGTTGACGAGATAAAGCTGATTGCCGTAACGAAAACCTATGGGGCTGACCTCATAAACGAGGCGATTAGCTTTGGAGTAACTGACATTGGAGAGAATCGTGTTCAGGAAATAATGGAAAAATACGAAAGCGTGAAGCCTGTAAGGTGGCATCTTATCGGGCATTTGCAAAAAAACAAGGTAAAATATATAATAGACAAGGTGGAACTTATCCATTCTGTTGATAGTCTCGAGCTTGCTGCTGAAATTGACAAAAAGGCAAAAAAGATTGACAAGGTTCAAAAAATTCTTCTGGAGGTCAATGTTTCCGGGGAAGAATCAAAATTCGGCATAGAGCCAAAGCTGTGCATTGATATTTGCCGTGCAATCAGCGAACTTGAAAACGTGAAAATCATGGGGCTTATGACGGTTGCACCATTTACCGATGATGAAGAGCTTCTCAGCAGTGTGTTCTCGGGACTTAAGGGTCTGGCTGAAAAAATCAGGCAGGAAAACATCAAAAATGTGTCTATGGAGGAGCTTTCCATGGGCATGACCAACGATTTTCCCCTGGCAATTGAAAAGGGCGCAACAATGGTCAGAGTTGGAACAGGAATTTTCGGAAAAAGAGACTATACAAAATAAAAAAAGTGTGATATAATATATTGGTAAAAAAATGTGACGGACAAGTTGGGCATAGAATTATATGAAAACTTTATAAAATATCCGGGAGGAAATATTATGAGTATCGTAAACAAAATGTTGAATCTTATTGGGTTTGAGACACAGGATGAGTATGAGGAAGAGCTTATCGGCAATAGCGAATTTTCAAACAGCCAGCTCTTTGAGGAGGAAGAACCTGAAACTCTTGATGGGGGAAAGCGTAACAAGGTTGTAAAAATACATACAACCGCACAGCTTAAGCTTGTGGTTATGAGTCCTGAAAGCTTTGAGGATGCAAGGGATATTGCAAATCACCTCAAGAACAAAAAGCCGGTTGTTATTAACCTTGAATCTGTTGACCGTAGCATCTCACAGAAAATTGTGGATTTCTTAAGCGGCGCAGTTTATGCTCTTGACGGAAACATCCAGAAGGTTTCAAACGGAATCTTTCTGATTGCTCCTTATAATGTAGGAATTATGGGTGATTTCAAGGATGAACTCAGAAGCAAAGGTATCTTTCCCTGGAACAATAACTAATGGATAACAAGCTTGAAGAAAAGCTGTTGATTGCCAAGGTGCAGGACACTATTGCTTTGTGCGAAAAGCAAAACTACATCAAGGCTACGGGATTTCTTACTCCGGCTGAAAGAGAACTTGTCAGGAAAAATCTTCCCAAAAGTGCCGTGAGTACGCACTTTTGCGGTGGCTATGAGGATGCAGAACGGACAATGCTTGTGGCACTTCCTGATTATCTTGAAGAAGCGGATGCATTGGACCTGATATCCGCAATAGAAATTTCAGGAAGAGATGTGGGAAGCCTCAGACACCCGGATTTTTTAGGGAGTCTTCTGGGACTTGGTATCAAGCGTGAAAAAATCGGTGATATAATTGCATCGGAAGATAGATGCATTGTGTTTGTAGCTGAAAATATAGGCGCGTACATTGTGGATAACCTCACTAAAGTGGGTCGTCATGGTGTGACGGTGAGAGTTGTGCCAAATGAAATGGTTGAAATCCCGCCACGACAGGTAGAAACAACGAGCCATACGGTTTCGACGCTACGACTTGACAGCGTGGTGGCTGCTGCTGTGAAAACTTCAAGGTCGGTTGCTGCCGGTTATATTTCTGAAGGACGTGTGTTTGTGAATTGGACGCAGACTGAAAATGTCTCATTGAAGATGAAACCCGGAGATGTTTTTTCGGTGAGAGGACAAGGACGATTCCGGCTTCTTGAAGAGGTCAGGGAAACAAAAAAAGGCAGAATAGGAATTCAAATAGAAAAATTTATATAAAGGAAATTTGGGGGTTACTCCCATAGTTTTTAAAGATTGTCACATTTGTGGCAGAATGGAGGAATTTTTTATGTTGACACCACTGGAAATTGAAAACAGAAAATTTAAAAGAGAATTCAGAGGTTACAGCATGACCGAGGTTGAGGAGTTTATGAATGTAATCGCTGAGAACTATGAGCTTATTTACAAGGAAAACCTCGCGAACAAGGACAAAATAAATATGCTGTCCAATGCGATTTCTCAGTATAAGTCTATGGAAGAAACTCTTCAAAGTGCAATTTTGGTTGCGCAGAGTGCCGGTGACGAAGTTGTTCAGAATGCAAGAAAGAGTGCAGAGAACATCATAAAAGATGCAGAGAACAAAGCGGCACAGCTTTTATCTGATGCAAGCCGTGAGGTTACTCGCATAAGCTATGAATATGAAGAAATGCGTCGCAATGTGGAAATTTTCAGAACGAGAGTTATTTCACTTCTTACATCACAGATGGATATTGTCAAGGAATTCAGTATGCCGGAAAAAGCAGCGAAGTCTGTTGAAACCAAAGAGATTCCACATATTGAACTTGATACTAAAGTTGAAGCTAGAACAGACGGTGTTATGTCTGCTATTCAGAAGCTTGAACAGGTTACAATGGAGCTTCCAAAGCTTGTTGTGAATGAAAAGGGTGAGTATGTAACAGCGGAAGAAGCTAAGCTGGAAGAAAAAGAGAACGAAGAATAATATTATTGAACTTTAAATTTCATTTACATAAATTTTAAAGGTGAGAGATATGGTATATTTTTTAGTAGGAATTGCAATTTTGGTTGTGGACTTCCTGACAAAAATATTGGCAAAAACGCATCTTTCAGGACCTGGGTCAATTCCTTTGATTGAGGGCGTGTTCCATCTCACTTATGTTGAAAACAAAGGAGCAGCCTTCGGAATTATGCAGGGAAGAGGGCTGTTTTTTGTTGCAGTGGCAGTGTCTTTTGTGGCTGTTGTACTTTGGATTTCTGTCAGGGTTAAAAACAAACCGCTTCTTTTGAATCTGGGCATTTCGTTTATGACTGCCGGAGCCCTTGGAAATGTGATAGACCTCATTGTGTATGGATATGTGGTGGACTTTTTAGATTTTTACCTTATAAACTTCCCGGTGTTTAATGTTGCGGATATTTTTGTTTGCCTTGGCGCAGGTGCTTTGGCGGTGTTTTTTGTGTTTTTTGAAGAAAAGTGGCGGGAGGAAAATAAAAGTGTATGAGATATTGATTGATGCCTTTGCTGCCGGAAAAAGACTGGATTCTTTTTTAGCCGACAGCGACTTAGATCTTACCCGTTCACGAATACAAAAGTTGATTGAAGACGGGTATATATCGGTCGGACAAAAAAAAGTAAAATCAAATTACAAGCTGAAAGAACGAGACGTTGTCACCATAGAAATTCCTGAGCCTAAAGAGACACAGATAGAGGCGGAAGAAATCCCTCTTGATGTGGTATATGAAGATGAATGTATGCTTGTGGTGAATAAACCTCAGGGAATGGTGGTCCACCCTGCTGCAGGAAATTATAACGGGACCCTTGTCAATGCTCTTATGGCTCATTGTGGAGACAATCTTTCGGGGATTAACGGTGAAATTCGGCCAGGGATACTCCACCGAATTGATAAGGATACCAGTGGACTTTTGATGGTGGCAAAAAATGATGCGGCACATCTTGGGCTCTCAAGTCAGATAAAGGAGCACAGTCTGACGCGTGAATATCTGGCACTGGTGCACGGCAGAATAAAAGAAGATGAAGGAACCATTGATGCACCCATTGGCAGAGATGAAAAAGACCGAAAAAAAATGACTATTACACAGAAAAATTCAAAGAATGCGGTTACGCATTTTTTTGTGTTGGAAAGATTTGAAAAATATACATTTGTAAGATGCAGGCTTGAAACGGGGAGAACGCATCAGATAAGGGTTCATATGTCAAAACGGGGAAATCCTATTGTGGGTGATGCGGTGTATGGCAGAAAGAAAGAGGAATTTAAGCTAAACGGACAGCTTCTGCATGCATATCTCATTGGATTTTTACATCCCGTAACAAATGAATATATGGAGTTCTCAAAGGAAATTCCGGAATATTTTGAAGAGGTTTTGGCGAAACTGAGGGGGAGAATGAATTGAATTTGCATGCATTGCATCGTAGAAGGCTTGATAAAAAAGTAAGTGAATACGGGCTTGAATCTCTTGAACCTCACGAACAGCTGGAATACCTTTTGTATGCGGTGATACCAATGGGCGACACTAACGAGTTGGCACATCGTATTTTGGACAGATTCAAAACTATAAGTGGCGCTATTAATGCGAGTATGGACGAACTTATGACAATTGAAGGCGTTGGACGCAGTACAGCAAGGTTTCTGACGTCACTTCCGGCGCTTTTGGGGATTGTTGAAAGGAGCATACTAATTGATAAGCCACTAAAGCTTGATGGATATGAAAAACTCGCAAATTTTGTGAAAACGTTTTTCTATGGAAAGCTTACTGAATCAGTATATATGCTCAGCATGAATTCGTCATTCAGGCTACTTTCAATAAGTCGGATATCCGAGGGAGTTCAAGGCGAAACGGCTATTTATTTTCCAAAAATTGTGAGGCAGGCACTTAATGACAAGGCCAGCACGGTGGTTATTGTTCACAACCATCCGTGCGGGTTGGTAAATCCGTCGATAGCGGATATGGAATTGACAGAAAGACTGAAGAAATGCTTTGAAATGATAGATATTGCGTTGTTTGATAGCCTGATTGTGTCAGGAAATGATGTTTACAGTATGACTCTTGGAACTACTATTGGAAAAAATGGAAAAGTGGAGACAAAGAGGAGAAATAAAAATGGATTTTAAAATTGTCTCAAAATATAAACCCTCGGGAGATCAGCCGCAGGCAATTGCTGCACTTTCCCAGGGAGTTATAAATGGAGATAAATTTCAAACTTTGATGGGCGTAACTGGTTCGGGGAAAACTTTTACAATGGCAAATGTTATTGAAAAAGTGCAAAAACCCACGTTGGTACTTGCACATAACAAGACTCTTGCCGCACAGCTGTGCAGTGAATTCAAGGAAATTTTCCCTGATAATGCGGTGGAATATTTTGTTTCTTATTATGATTATTATCAGCCGGAGGCCTACATCCCAAGCTCTGATACATACATCGAGAAGGATGCTCAGACGAATGAGGATATAGACAAGCTCAGGCACTCGGCAACGGCGGCGTTGTTTGAACGCCGTGATGTGATTATTGTTGCCAGTGTTTCGTGCATATACGGACTTGGTGACCCTATTGACTACAACAGCATGGTGGTGTCTCTCAGGGTAGGAAACTGTGCCGACAGAGATGCGGTTATACAAAAGCTCATTGAAATTCAGTACGAGAGAAATGATATTGCCTTTGCACGAAACAAATTCAGGGTGAGAGGCGATGTAATTGATGTTTTTCCGTCATATTCATCGGGAAACGCCATAAGAATTGAGTTTTTCGGTGATGAGGTTGAACGGATTGCGGAAATAAGCTCGGTTACCGGAGAGGTAATTTCAAACCTCAAGCATTGCGCGATTTATCCGGCGTCGCATTATGTTGTTGGTCGTGAAAAACTTGAGAAAGCAATATTGAACATCGATGAAGAACTGGAGCAAAGGGTTGAAGAGTTCAAGGCAAAGGAATGTCTCATTGAAGCACAAAGAATAAAGGAACGCACAAAGTATGACATTGAAATGATGCGCGAAACGGGCTTTTGCCAGGGAATTGAAAATTATTCCAGACACATAAGCGGAAGAGAGCCGGGGAGTCCGCCTTTTACTCTTCTTGACTATTTGCCTGATGATTTTTTGCTGATTGTTGATGAATCCCACGTTACCATTCCTCAGGTGCGTGCAATGTATGCGGGTGACCGTGCAAGAAAAAACAATTTGGTGGAGTTTGGATTCAGACTTCCATCGGCTTATGACAACAGACCACTGAATTTTGATGAATTTTATGCGCATATAAATCAGGCAATATTTGTCAGCGCTACTCCTGCAGAGTTTGAAAAAGAACGATCAAGTCGGGTGGTTGAGCAGGTAATAAGGCCAACGGGGCTTTTGGACCCTGAAATTTCTGTGCGACCGGTGGATGGGCAGATTGATGATTTGTACGGAGAAATAAAGGCTCGTGTGGAGAAAAATGAAAGGGTGCTTGTGACAACCCTTACTAAAAAAATGGCGGAACGTCTGACCGAGTATTTTGAGGAGATGGGCGTTAGAGTGCGATACCTTCACTCTGAGGTTGAGACCATTGAGAGAATGGAGATAATTCGGGACTTGAGACTTGGCGAATTTGATGTTTTAGTGGGCATAAATCTTCTTCGTGAGGGACTTGATATTCCGGAGGTTTCTTTGGTTGCAATTCTTGATGCAGACAAGGAAGGCTTTTTGAGATCGGATACGTCACTTATCCAGACCATCGGGCGTGCGGCACGAAATGCCAACGGAATGGTTATTATGTATGCTGATACCATTACCGGCTCGATGCAAAGGGCAATTTCTGAAACTGAGCGCAGACGTAAAATTCAGGCAGAATATAATGAAAAGAATGGGATTGTTCCAACAACTATTCAAAAGAATATTCACGAAATTATTGAGGCTACTGTGGATGATGAAAAAGTTGTTCACAGAAAGTCGGAAGATATAAAAGAAAAGACCATTGCTGAGCTTACTGTAGAAATGAAAAAGGCGGCAGAACTCTTGCAGTTTGAGCTTGCAGCAAAGCTTCGTGATGAAATAAAAAGACTTGAGGGAGAAGAATAATGCACAAGGAAATTTATATTAAAGGTGCAAAAGAGAATAATTTAAAGAACATTGACGTAAAGATACCACGGGACAAAATGGTGGTTCTTACGGGACTCAGTGGCTCGGGAAAGTCGTCCCTTGCCTTTGAGACCATTTATGCTGAGGGACAAAGACGTTATGTGGAGTCCCTTTCTGCCTATGCGAGACAGTTTTTGGGGCAGATGGAAAAACCCAATGTTGAGTCAATAGACGGACTTTCTCCCGCTATATCAATTGACCAGAAAACCACAAGCAAAAATCCACGTTCAACAGTGGGAACGGTGACGGAAATCTATGATTATATACGTCTTTTGTATGCACGTATTGGCGTGCCTCATTGTCCAAAATGTGGAAAAGAAATAAAATCTCAGTCAATAGATCAGATTGTTGATGCGGTTCGTGAACTGCCTGAAAAGACCAGGTTTCAGATTCTTGCTCCGGTGGTAAGGGGCAGAAAAGGTGAATATACAAAAGTATTTGAAAAAGCGGCAAAGGACGGATTTGTAAGAGTACGAGTTGATGGTGAGATTTTTGACCCGGCGGCAGACGAGATTGTTCTTGACAAACAGAAAAAGCATAATATAGAAATTGTTGTGGACAGGCTAATTCAAAGAGATGGCATAGAAAAACGTCTTACTGACTCCCTTGAAACAGCGCTAAAAATGGCAAAGGGAATAGTGGTAATTCAGCTTATTGATGAAGATAAAGAGTTGATGTTCAGCCAGAACTATGCCTGTGACGAATGTGGAATAAGCATTGAGGAGCTTACTCCAAGAATGTTTTCGTTCAATACTCCATATGGCGCGTGCCCTCATTGTATGGGTCTTGGTCAGGTCGAAATTATTGATCCTGATAGGCTTGTTCCGGACAAAACAAAAAGCATAAATCAGGGAGCGATAAATTGTTACGGATGGACAGGAACTGATGAGGCGTCGGTTTCTTCCATGTATTATCGTGGCCTTTCAGAGCATTATGGATTTAGCCTTGACACACCTTTTGAAGATTTGCCCGAGGATATTGTGGACATCATTATGTATGGAACACGCGGGGAAAAGGTTCGTCTTTCTTATGAGAGGAAGTTTGCCAAGGGCGAACAGTATGCAAGGTTTGAGGGCGTTATGAACAATATTGAACGTCGGTATAAAGAAACAAATTCAGAATGGGCAAAAAAAGAAATTCAGGAGCTTATGTATTCTATGCCCTGCCCAGAGTGTAAAGGGGCGAGGCTGAGGAAAGAAAGTCTTGCCGTTACTGTCAAAAATTTGAACATTGATGAAATAAGCGGACTTTCTGTAAATGAAGCATTGAATTTTTTTGAAAATACCGAGCTTAGTGAAAGAGAAGCGCAAATAGGTAAGCAAATCCTGAAAGAAATCAAGGCTCGACTTAATTTCTTAAAGAGCGTAGGTCTTGAATATCTGACACTTTCACGCTCAAGCGGAACTCTTTCAGGCGGTGAGGCACAGCGAATACGCCTTGCAAGCCAGATTGGTTCGGGGCTTATGGGGGTTCTTTATATTCTGGACGAGCCAAGCATTGGTCTTCACCAAAAGGATAATCACAAACTCATAGATATGCTGAAAAAACTCCGTGACCTTGGAAACACCTTGATTGTGGTGGAGCATGATGAGGATACTATGCTTGCCGCTGACCACATAATTGATATAGGTCCGGGGGCGGGTATTCACGGCGGATATGTTGTTGCTGAGGGCAGTGTAAAGGATATTATGGCGTGTGAAGCATCCGAAACCGGTCAATATCTGAGCGGAAAGAAAAAAATTCCCGTTCCTAAGACCAGACGCAAGGGGAACGGTAATTATCTGAAACTTTTGGGGGCATCGCAGAATAACCTCAAAAATGTGGACATAGAAATTCCTCTTGGAACAGCCACTTGTATAACAGGTGTTTCGGGCAGCGGAAAGAGTTCTCTTGTTAATGAAGTTCTTTACAAGGTGCTTGCCAATGAACTTAACCGTGCAAAGCAAAAGCCCGGAAAGTATAAGAAAATTTCGGGACTTGAGTATCTTGACAAGGTAATAAATATTGACCAGTCCCCGATTGGAAGAACTCCGCGGTCAAATCCTGCAACATATACGGGACTTTTTGGCGATATAAGAAATCTTTTTGCTATGACACCTGAGGCAAAATCAAGAGGATATGGTCCGGGAAGATTCAGTTTCAACGTGAAAGGCGGAAGATGTGAATCTTGTCAGGGTGACGGAATAGTGAAGATTGAGATGCACTTTTTGCCTGATATTTATATGCCATGTGAGGTCTGCGGCGGAAAACGCTATAATCGTGAGACCTTGGAGGTAAAGTATAAAGGAAAGAGCATTCATGATGTTTTGGAAATGACAGTTGAAGAGGGAGTAGAGTTCTTTGAGAACATTCCCAAAATTGCAAATAGGCTCAGGACTCTTTTCGAGGTGGGGCTTGGATATATAAAAATCGGTCAGTCCTCCACCACACTTTCGGGGGGAGAAGCACAACGAGTGAAGCTTGCCACAGTACTGAGTAAACGCAGTACGGGAAAGACCATTTATATTCTTGATGAGCCAACAACGGGGCTTCATACAGCCGATGTTCACAAGCTTATTGAGGTTTTGCAGAGACTGGTGGATGCGGGAAATACCGTTGTTCTCATTGAGCATAACCTTGATATGATAAAGACCTCGGACTATATTATTGACTTAGGTCCCGAGGGCGGAGACCGAGGCGGCGAGATTGTTGCCTGCGGCACGCCTGAAGAAGTGGCGAAAAACAAAAAATCATATACAGGACAGTATCTTAAAGAGGTATTGAAGAAAAGATAGGCATAATAAAAATGGCAATGGACTTTCCCATTGCCGTTTGTGTTTTTAAAGGGTGCTGTAAAGAGAATAAAGTTTTGCGTATTCGCCGCCTTTTTCCATAAGCTCCTGATGTGTGCCGCTTTCAGAAATTCCGTCCTGGGTCAGAACAAAAATTCTTGTGGCATTTTTTATGGTGGTGAGTCGATGAGCGATTGTCAAGGTTGTTCTTCCCTCAGAAAGTCGTTTCAAGGAATTTTGAACAATAAGCTCACTTTCATTGTCAAGAGCCGATGTTGCCTCATCAAGAATAAGAATGGGCGGGTTTTTCAGGAAAAGACGAGCGATTGAAACTCTCTGTTTCTGCCCTCCTGAAAGCTTGAGGCCACGTTCACCCACATAGGTGTCATATCCGTCCTTAAGCTCCATAATAAAATCATGGGCACCGGCAAGCTTTGCGGCTTCCATAACCTCGTCGCGAGTGGCGTCAGGTTTTCCGTAAAGGATGTTTTCATAAACAGAGCCACTGAAGAGGTAAACGTCCTGTTGAACCATACCGATATTGTTCCTGAGTGATGAAAGGGAAATCTTGTTTATGTCTATACCGTCTATTGTTATGCTTCCGCTTTTTAAATCATAAAATTTGGGGATAAGATTACAAAGAGTGGTCTTCCCACCACCTGACGGCCCGACAAAGGCAATGTTTTCGCCTTTCTTTATGTGGAGGTCAATATGATTTAAGACGTCCTTTCCTCCGTCAGAATATTTAAAGGAAATGTCATTGAAGTCGATGTTGCCGGATACATTTTCAAGTTCGATACAGTCGACTGGGTTATATTTCTCCACAGGCTCGTCCAGTATTTCAAAGAAACGTTCAATACCAGTAATACCTTTCTGGAATTGTTCGGTGAACTCCACAATTCGTCTGATTGATGTTATCAGGGTTTGGATGTAGAGCAAATATGCAATAAGGTCAGCAGGGGTAAGACGACCCTTTATCATAAATATTGAGCCTATAACGATGACTGCAATATACATAACGCCATCAAAAAATCTTGTTCCCGCCTGGAAAAGCGCCATATATTTATAGGCATTCTTCTTGGTAATAAAGAACTTTTTATTTCCTTCGCCAAACTTTTCGCGTTCCAAATCTTCGTTTGCAAAGCTTTTTACAACCCGTGTTCCAAGAAGACTGTCTTCAAGGTCGGCGTTTAGTTCCCCCACTTGCCTGCGTTGTTCCTTAAATGCGTTTTTCATATTTTTTCGGAATACAAAAACAGAAATCAACATAAGAGGAAGAAGCAAAAATATGATAGCAGTAAAGGTCAGATTTATTCTGCCAAGGATTATGAATGCACCAATTATTTTTATTCCTGCAATGAAAAATTCTTCAGGGCAGTGATGTGAAAATTCGGTTATATCAAAAAGGTCGGTGGTCACTCGTGACATAAGCTGACCGATTTTTGTGTTGTCGAAAAATTTAAAGGGCAGTTTTTCGAGATGGTCAAAAAGGTCGCGACGCATATCAGTTTCAAGCTTCGCACCCATAACGTGTCCTACGTTTGCCATAAAATAGTTTGCCACAGTATCGACAATTCGCAGAAAAAGATAAAGTGCACCAAGTTTCAATATTGTTGAAAGAAGCAGGGCGCCGGGTCCCATTTGTGCAGTGCTTGTGATTGTTCGGACAATCATAGGAAAAACAAGCTCGCAGATGGTTGAAAGGGCTGCACACAAAAGGTCTATAAGGATAATTCCTATATATGGTTTGTAATAAACTGAAAAACGTCTGAACATAATGTAACACTCCCAAAAAATCTTGGCGGTGGCAGAAATTTGCCACCGCTAAATGTTATTTTATCTCGTATACATCCGTAATTGTTCCGGTGGTTTTTGCTGCTTTTGTCGTGAAAACATAGGATGAACCAGCAGCAAGTGCTTGATTATTTGCAGTATAAAAACCGGAAGCGTTTATCTTTCCGTCAACCCTCACTGTAAGGGTGACGTCGTATCTATCCGGAACAAGGGAAGCTTTCATCTTTCCATTTGTTGTTTCAACGGCTTTCTGTGAATCGGTGTAAGTAACATCCACAATATCACCCATATATTCTTTTGTGGTGGTATCGGTGACGGGACCCATATAGTTTTTCAGGGCATTGACTGTGCCGATGCGCACTTCTTTGACTTTCATAGTGTATTCTATGTGGCTTGCGGCGGTTTCGACTTTCTTTTCACTTACAAAAAATCTTGTGTAAACTCCGAAAGCACCCACCAAAATTGCAAGAATAACAATTATATCAATAATGCTGATTTTTCCAAACAGCTTTCCTTCTTTGTTGATAAACATAAATTTTTCCTCCCTTTATTTTTTATTGCATAGCGGTGACAAGTTCAACGACAAAGCCGTAGCCTGCAAAGCCTTTGCCGCGGATGGCGGTTTCTTCGCCCACGCGGATTGGGGTGTTTGATGAAGAAATATCGCTTTTGGTTTCAAGGGCATCTGCAGTCACTTCAAGGGTTATATCATAGAGAACCGGGTCTTCCAAAAGTACTGCTTTCCCTGATGACAAATCGGTGCCAACCTTTGTAGAAGGAGAAAGTTCGATGCCTGTGAGCTTTCCTTCAAAGCGTTCTTTGATGCCTATCCAAACACTTTCGTCATTTTCCATGCCAGCAAGGAATTTGTCATAAAGGCTTTTTTCAGCCTTAGTGAGCTGGATTTTGAATGTTGCTGTGGTGTTTTGTGTTTCGTTGGTAGTTTCAGCACCACTTTTTCCACCAAAAAACCATACGGCAACCAGGGCAATTAAAATTACAGCCGCAACGATAAGGGCATCAATAAGATTAAATTTTGCTTTAGTCATTGTTTTTACCTCCAAGACTTAAATAGATGTTATCAATGTTTTCTGCATATTTTTTTGCAGTGAATGTCGAGTTGAAAATTTCGGTGCTACCCTCTGAGAATTTTGAATAAAGGTCATCATCCTCAAAGAGCATAGCCAATTTTTCGGCAAGTGCCAGGGAATCGTGAGTGGGAACAACAAAACCGTTTTTACCGTTTTTGATTACTCCGGGGTTCCCGCCGAAGTCCGAAACCACAGCGGGCTTTCCAAGGCTCATGCCCTCAAGAAGAGAGAGACTGGTAGCTTCAGTTCCAAATGAACAGTTTGCCTGAACATCTATAATGTTCATAAGTGGTTCAACGTTGTCAAGAAATCCCAGCATAATGACGTAATCTTGGAGGCCTGAGTCTGTTATTTGTTTGCGTATTGCTTCTGCCATATCTCCGGTACCTGCAATAAGGAAACGAGCCTTTATGCCGCGGTCTTTCAAAATCCTTGCGGCTTCAACAAAGTATTTGTGGCCCTTTACCTCATTGAGTCGGGCAACGATGGCGGTACATTTACAATCGGCGGGAATATTGAAATCCGACTTGATTCTTGCGATTTCTTCGTCAGAATATTTGCGAAGAGGCTCTACTCCGTTTAAGATAACGTCAATTTTACTTTCTTTCACACCAATGTCACAGATATTTTCCTTTGCTGCCTCAGCCACTGCAATTATTTTGTCAGCAGTGGAGTTGTTGGCAAGACCGCAGATTGCTTTTCCAAGACCATGAGTGAGGCGTGGATTTGGTGGGAATACACTATGTCTTGTGTAGACTATCTTTGCTCGGTAAAGTCTTGCGGCAATACGTGCTGACATACTTGCGTGAGTGTGAACAATTTGTGGCTTAAATTCTTTGAAAACCCCAAGTAACTTTTTGATTGCGGAAAGGTCAAAGGATTTATCTGCCATAGCGTCTATTTCAAAGACCTTAAAGCCCAGTTCTTCGACTTTTGTCTTGAGCAGGCTGTTTGTTGGAAGAACAACAGCCACATTTAGCTTTTCTTTGTTGCAGTGCTTAAGATAAGTGAGAATACACTTTCCTGCGCCACCGATATTTGTGTCCGAACAAACTTGTAAAACATTAAGCATTTTGAGAAACCTCCGTTTTTTGAGACTCGGTTTTTGCTATTTTTGATGCGGTGATACCAAGTGCTATCACCGTGAAGAAAATCATAAATACGCGGTAATTGTAAAAACAGTTGTCGAAAAGTCCCTGAACCATAAATCCAAGGATGCCAGAGGCGATGCCAACAATCACCACGGAAAAAGGATTCCCTTTGCCAAAGGCAAGGTATCCCGAAACGGAATTCTTAACGAAAAGGAACATAAGAAGAACAAAGGAGGATATCCCCAAAATTCCTGATTCCACCAAAATCTGCAAAAACAGATTGTGAGAGTGCGGTGCAACAATGGCACTGTATGAATAAAAAGGATAAACCTGAGTGAAAGCTTCCGTTCCTGGCCCGATACCTGACAGCCAAAAGTCTTTCAGCATGAGAAGTGTACCCATCCATATATAAACACGATAAGATGTGGAAGAGTCTTTCATGTCACCGATACTTAAGAAACGGTTTATGATACTTTCCGGAAGAATCATAGGAACAATGGGCAAGACAATAAGAGCAAGGCCCCAGAGCTTTCCGCATACAAAAGTCACAAAAACTGCCGCTGAGGACATAATGCCAATCCAACAGCCGCGGGAGAATGTGAGAATGAGCGCCACGCCCATAAGACCAGAGAAAATGGCATAAACAATTTTTGATAAAATCTTTTTGGATGTCCACATAAGTGAAATGCAAACAGGAAGTACAAGAAGAATATATTCACCAAGGACATTTGGGTTTTCCAGGGTTGAATAAATTCGCATTTTGATGTCCTCAAACATTTCTTCGTCCATCCATGCCTGATTTACATTCCAACCAAAAATATACTGCAAAATTCCGTAAAGACAAACAATCCCGCCTGAGAGAATGAAAACTTTCAGGATATTGAAAAGCTGACTTTTTGTTTTTACGGTATTTATAATTACAAAATAAAATATCATAAAAGCGAAGTATACAAGCCATATCTGAACACTTTTAATTGGCGCAAAAGAGGTGAGTGCGGAAATCAGGTATATAACCAGCATAGTGATTATCATAAGTCCGCAGCCCTCAATGTGCCATGAGAACTTTTTTGTGGTAAGATATTTAATGACCAAAGAGAAAAGACAAAGGAGTGTGAGCCCAACAAGGACCATAGTGGGCACAAGAGGTGCAAGAAAAACTGTGATAAACACTCCAAATTCCACTTTGTAAAGAACAAGGCAGAAGAAAAGTAGTCCGAAAACAAACAAAAGAGCAAAAAGAGGTGAAAGAACACCGCAGATAAGTCCTGATACGATGCCCAAGACTGCGGCGGTTATAAGCCTCATCTTTCCTTCACATTTTGTCATATAAAAGAAATCAAAGCTAAATTTTATATCAAGACAAGCTTCTATAAAACAAACAATTTTTGAACCTTTAAATGCGGTTGTAAGATTGAAATCAAAGATATAAAGAATGCCGCCAAAAATCATCGCAGAAAGTGAAAGAAGAAGTTTTCCACCACTTAAAATAGATATCAAAAGAGCTGAAATGGCGCCAAAGAAGATTAAGACACCAAGAAAACGCAAATTAAGAGCAAGACAGTTGTGCAAGAAGTATTTAAAGAACTTGACTATATGACTTTTTTCTTTCTGGGCAACCAGTTTTTCGCCAAAACTATCAGCAACTTTTTCTAGAAAAGAAAAGGGTGAAAAACAAACTTTGCCCCACAAACTGTTTTTGAGAGAACTTTCAGAGAAGAATTGTCGTCTGAAAATGTTGGTAATAAATGACTCTTTCCACGCTTTTGAAATGCTATTATACAGCCCCAAAAGCCAACGATATGTGAGGCTGTTTTTAATTATAGTATTGTAAAAACAAAGCCAAGCTGTTATGAAAAAACTGTTATTTTTCATGATGAATAAACCTCCTGATTTGGTCAAATTCGTCAAGCTTCAAGAAATAACCCAGTGTCAGATATAAGATAAGACCAATGCCTGCAGATGCACCGCAGAAAATGAAATTTGCAATGCGGCCCATTTCACTGGGTGATAAAATTTCGTAGAGAGCAAAAGAAACAAAGCCACAAACAATGGCAGAGGCTACAGCTTTTGCTGCATTTTTTATGAACTTTCGGGTTATTGTCCCTGACTCCTTTTTATTTATCATATAAAGGAGAACCAAAGCCATGACAAGTGAGCTCACCGCACTTGCTAGTGCAAGACCGCCAATGCCCATTTTGAAAAGCTTTACAAAGACAAAAGCTGATATAAGGTTTATGAAAATTCCAAAAGCGGCGGTAAACATAGGTGTTTTGCCGTCACGAAGTGCATAAAAGCTTTTGTTCAGGATTTCGCAGATTGCATAGCCCACCATGCCGAATGAATAGAAGAGGAGGGCTTCCGCGGTGGTTTTTGTGTTTTCTGCTGAAAAAGCACCATATTCAAAAATGATTTTTATTATAGGCTTTGAAAGGGCGATGAACATAGCTGAAACATAAGCTATGATAAAGACAATCCAGCCCAGAGAAAGCCGGGTGGTTTCTTTGAATTCGTCACTGTTTGAACCACTGCCAAGTCTTGAAAGACGGGGGAAAATAAAATTTGTAACGGCATAGGCAAAAACACCTACCATTATGATATAAATCTTGTTTGCCCAATTGAGCCCTGAAACGGCTCCGTCACCCATAGAGGATGAAAACGCCATATTTATAACAACACAAAGAGGCTGAATCCAGGAACTGATAAGAACGGGCAGCGCCAGCTTTGCGGCATCCCGGATACCCTCGTCACGAAGACTGAAACCAAAACTCCAGCGCCATCCGCATTTGATAAGATGGGGAATTTGAACAATCAATTGAGAACACCAAGCAACAACCATTGAAATTGCCACACCCACAAGACCGAAGCGGTCGCCGATAAAAACAAGGTATAAAATCATTATCAGGTTTGAAACCACGCTGATTATTGACGGAATATTGAATTCGCCAAAAGATTGGAGTATGCCAACTGCGGTATAGGCTGCTGCTGTAAAAATTATTGAGGGAAAAAGAATTCGGAGAAGAGCTGCAGTAGCAGCGACTTTTTCTCCCCAATATCCCGGCACCATAAGACGAACAAGTGACGGCGCAAAAATTGTACCAATAATTGTTGCTATGGAAGAAATAAGTATTACTGTTGCCAAAAAGCTGTTGGCAAACTTCATTGCGCGCATCTTTCCGTCCCGTTCTAAAAATGTATTGAAAACGGGGACAAAGGTTGAAAGAATAGCAACTCCCAAGGTCATATCAAAAAATAACAGAGGAATCTGTGTGGCGGTATTTAAAATGTCAGATCTAAACCCCTGGCCATAAATACTGGCAATCAGAGTTTCTCTTAAAAGCCCCATAATCTTAGCACAGAAGATGATAACAGCCATAAAGCTGATGGTGCGCACAGCTTTTGAAGATGTACGGTTTTTCAAAAAAGACTCCTCCTTTCAGGGTGATTGTACATACAAAGCAATTATATCATAAAATTATTTAAAAGTAAAGAAGATTGACGGCAAATTATATTTGTGTTATTATATAAAAGTATAAAATTTCAGGTAAGGAGAAAATAAATGAAAAAGTTTGTCTGGGGCTTTAGTGCGGTTCTGCTTTTGACAGCTTTTGCGGGGCTTTATTTTAAGGGAAATTTACAGAACCCGGGCGTTGAAAAAACTGAATTTTTGTTTGATACATATTGCAGTGTAAGTGCATACGGGCATGATGCAAAAGAGGCGGTGGATGCCGTGTTTCGGGAACTCCGCGAAATTCATAATATTACGGACTTTTATAGGGAAGGGTCTGAGGTCAGCAGAATAAATTCTGCAAAAAAGGATGAGGTTATAACCCTTTCTGACCATATGTTTGAAATTATTTCCGTTGCAAAGAAAGTGGAATCGGAATCTGGCGGCGCATTTGATATAAGTCTTGCCCCTGTATCTGCGTTGTGGGAATTTGACAAGGATGGGCGCGTTCCAAGTGACCTTGAAATTAAAAACGCACTTGAAATTTGCGGAAGAGATGCAATAATTTTTGATGCGGAAAAAAGAACTGTTGTGAAAAAAACCGATGATGCCAAAATTGATTTGGGTGGCATTGCAAAAGGCTATGCCGGAGACGTAGCGGTGAAAATTCTGAAAAGCTATGGAGTGGGCGGTGCCATAGTGGATTTGGGCGGAAATATCTGCTGCGTGGGAGAAAACCGTGATGTAAAGGATAAAAAATGGAGAATAGGCTTGCAAAAACCCTTTGAGGTTGCGGGTGAATATGACCAGGTAGTCCATATAGACGAGGGAAGTGTTGTTACCAGCGGAACATATCAGAGGTATTTCGAGAAAGATGGCAAGAAATATCATCATATATTGGACACCAAAACGGGATTTCCCAAGGATGCGGATTACAGCAGTGTGACCATTGTGGGAGAAAGCAGTCTTTATGGGGATTGTTTAGCCACAGCCTGCTTTGTGCTTGGAAAGGAAGACGGGGAGGCGCTTGCAAAAGAGTTTGGAGTGGAGATATATTTTAAGTAACAAAAAGTTCAAATTTGTTTTGTTGACAAGTGTTTTGGATAAAGGTATACTTATGGTATAAAGAAAATAAACGGAGAATTTCAGATGGCTTTTTTTGATACTTTTATGGGTAAGATTTTTACAACATTTTTTATTTCTATGATTCCTGTGGTTGAGCTTCGTGGAGCTATTCCAGTTGCCACAGCGAGTGGACTTGATTTGTGGCTGGCAATTTGCATTTCGGTCATTGGAAATATGGTTCCAGTGCCTTTT
>JAFVTM010000068.1 GCA_017503225.1 Clostridia bacterium | reverse complement strand
TCGCCGCCGATAATCTTTCTCTTTTTCTCAGGCTCTGCAACATCTTTCAAAAGGTCCAAAAATCTGTCTGTTGCATCGATATATATAAGGTTTGCATCAAGCTCTTTGCCGAAAACTTCGATAACCTGCTCGCTTTCGCCCTTTCTCATAAGTCCGTGGTTCACGTGCACGCAAACAAGCTGTTTGCCTATTGCCTTTATAAGAAGAGCTGCAACAACCGAGCTGTCAACTCCGCCAGAAAGAGCAAGAAGAACTTTTTTGTCCCCTACTTGCGCACGTACAGCCGCTACCTGTTCTTCAATAAATTTGTCGGCAAGCGCCTTTGTTGTGATACGTTCCATTGTATCAGGTCTTACATTACTGTTCATAATTTTTTCCTCCTGTAATTTAATTTTCTTCAAAAAGCGGAGTTGAAAAGTATCTCTCTGCTGTATCGGGGAGCACCGTCACCACCGTTTTACCTTTGCCTAATTTCTTTGCAAGCTTTATTGCCGCTGCCACATTTGTTCCGCTTGATATACCGCACATTATACCTTCCTTTGCGGCAAGGTCCTTTGCGGTATTTATAGCTTCTTCGTCTTTTATTACACAAATATCAGTATAAATATTCTGATTCAAAATTTTTGGTATCACACCGTCGCCAATTCCCATTTGAAGATGTGTTCCGATTGAGCCACCCGAAAGGATAGCCGCGTGCTCAGGTTCAACCGCCCAGATTTCCATATCAGGATTTTTTTCTTTCAGGGTTTCTCCTATGCCGGTAATGGTACCTCCGGTACCAATTCCCGAACAAAATCCGTGGATTGGGCCATTCACTTGTCTCAAAATTTCCTCTCCGGTAACCTTTCGCTGAACCTCAACATTGGCCGGGTTTTCAAACTGTTGAGGAACAAACACATTGTCACATTCTTCCTGCATCCGAAGTGCTGTGTTGAGACATTCGTGTATACATTCGCCGATATTCCCTGCATCGTGGACAAGAATAACCTCAGCTCCATAATGTTTAACAAGCTTGCGTCGTTCTTCGCTCACCGAGTCGGGCATAACGATTTTCACCTTGTATCCTTTAACAGCCCCCACAAGAGCAAGACCAATTCCCTGATTTCCACTGGTGGGTTCGACTATGATTGTATCTTTGTTTATAAGCCCTCGTCTTTCAGCATCACAAATCATATTGTATGCTGTTCTTGTTTTGATTGAGCCACCGACATTGAGCCCCTCAAACTTCACAAGGATTTCTGCCCCGTCAGGCGGTGCCATATGCGAAAGCCTTATAACAGGAGTATCCCCCATTGCTTCCAAAATATTATCAAAAATCATTATTATCTTCCTTTAAATTCCAGAAAATTAAATATAATAAAATATTATATACCCAACACCGCTTTGTTGTCAATAAAAAGAACATTATTTTCAAAGGTTTTTTAATCTTTCAAAGCGGGGACAATCTTCATAAATACATTTTTTACAGTCACTATCATCGTGACTTTCTAAACAGCACATTAAATAATCACACTCATCACAACAACATTCAATAATTTTTCCCTCTGTATCCATATGCTCTCCATTTCCAAGACAATCAATCCCACAATTCCCAGGTGTCAATTCAACGCCAGTTATATCTATTATCATTGCAACTATTTCCTTTCATAAAAACCTTTTATTATATAACATTTTAGAGTATATAGCTCTAAAAGTCAATAGTGGTATACACTCTATGTTATGATTTTAAAAAGAAAGGGGCGATCTTATGGATGTAGCTGAAAGAATACGTGAGCTGCGCGAGGACAACGACAAAAATCAATCGCAGATAGCTGCTCTTTTAAACGTAGGTCAAAAAACATATTCGGATTATGAAAATCGAAGAATAAGAATTCCTCTTGAAAGTGTTATAATCTTAGCAAAATATTACAATGTTGATATGAATTATATTTGCGGAGTAAGCAATCAAAAACTTCCCTTTCCCCAAAAGTAACTATTAAAAAACCACTCATTCAAAGATGAGTGGTTTTTCTTTTAAATCATACCAAGAAGTTCTCCTTCTGTTATTATTTTAATCCCAAGGCTTTCGGCTTTTGCGAGTTTGCTTCCTGCCTCTTCTCCGGCAACAACAAAGTCTGTCTTTTTCGATACCGAGCCCGACACCTTTCCGCCGTTATCCTCAATGATTTTCTGTGCTTCGGGTCGCTTAAGCGTTGGAAGAGTTCCCGTAAGAACAAAGGTCTTTCCCTCAAAGACACCGCCTGATACTTTTTCTTCTGCTGTCATATTCACTCCGGCGTTTTTCATCCTTTCGATTATTTCCTTTGTCTCAGGTTCTGCGAAATAATGAACTAAGCTTTCCGCCATTTTTTCACCTACATCATCAATCAGAAGAACCTCGTCTATCTTAGCATTCATAATGTTTTCGATATTTCCAAAATGTGCGGCAATAGCCTTTGCACCTTTTGCCCCGATAAGACGTATTCCAAGGCCGCACAAAAGCTTGTCAAGGGAATTTTCCTTTGCCTTTTCAATGGCATCAATCAAATTCTGTGCAGATTTCTCAGCAAAGCGTTCAAGTTTTACAAGTTCATCTTTTTTGAGATAAAATAAGTCCGCCGAAGTCTTTATAAGCCCTTCGTTAACCAGCTGTTCAACCACAGCATCACCGAGACCCTCAATGTCCATAGCACCTCTTGATGCAAAATGAATTATGCTTCGTATTCTTTGCGCAGGACAATTTGTGCTTGTACACCTGAGTGCCGCCTCGCCCTCTTCACGAAAAAGCTCTTCACCGCAGGCAGGACAGTGTGTTGGCATTTTAAATGTTTTTTCGCCGCCCGTACGTTTTTCCTTGAGGACCGACACGACCTCAGGAATTATATCCCCTGCCTTTTGAACAAGAACACGGTCACCGATTTTCAAATCCTTTGCCACAATAAAATCTTCATTGTGAAGTGTGGCACGGCTAACAGTAGAGCCCGCAATTTTCACCGGAGTAAGAACAGCATTTGGAGTAATAACCCCTGTTCTGCCCACCTGAACAATTATGTCCTCCACCGTGGTTTCCTGTTGTTCTGCAGGGAATTTGTACGCAATCGCCCACTTGGGCACCTTTGATGTAGAGCCAAGAATTTCACGCTTACTGAGGCTTTCCACCTTGACCACAGCTCCGTCAATGTCAAAAGGCAAATCCTTTCGGCTTTCACCAATTTTTAAAATTTCAAGATACGCCTCATCCATATTCTGACAAACCGGTCTCACAGGACTTGTCCGAAATCCCATTTTGTCAAGCCAATCAAGGCCTTCTGTATGTGATGAAATTCTGTCTTCTGAGATTTCCTGTATGTTAAATATAAAAATATCAAGCTTTCGTTTTGCAGTAATTTTGCTATCAAGCTGACGAAGTGACCCTGCCGCCGCATTTCTTGGATTGGCAAAAAGGGCCTCACCTGAAGAAAGCTTTTCTTTATTTACCTCTTCAAAAGCTTTCTTCGACATATACACCTCACCTCGAACGACAAGGCGTTTAGCATCGCAGTCTATTTTGAGGGGTATAGATTTCACAGTTTTTAAGTTTTCGGTTATATCCTCGCCAATGCTCCCATCACCACGGGTTGCGCCACGAACAAAGCGGCCATTTTCATATTCAAGGGAAACCGAAAGCCCGTCAATTTTCATTTCAACAACATACTGTGGTTTTTCGCCATCCAGTCCCTGAATAACTCTTTGGTCAAATTCCATAAGCTCGTCATATGAGAAAACATCACCAAGGCTCTGCATTGGAACGCTGTGCTGAACCTGTCCAAATTCGCTGAGCACTGCCCCGCCCACACGCTTGGTTGGAGAAGTTTCGTCCGCAAACTCAGGGTTTTCCTCTTCCAGTTTTATAAGCCTCTGCATCAGCGCATCATAATCAAAGTCTGAAATGGTGGGATTATCCATAACATAATAGTTGTGGTTATGTTCTTCAATAGTCTTTCTCAATTCAAAAATCTCTTGTTTTATATCCATGATTTTTCACCCTTTTGATTCAGTTTGCGCTGCTTTCAGCTTTTCTATCACATATTCATAACCTTTTTCACTATGAGGAACAATACAGTTGCTGCAATCCTTTATTTCCTTGCCATCTTTACCCAAAATCAGTTCAAAATTTCCTCCGCACTCCATTTTGTAAAGTGGACAAAAGCAAAAAAGACAGTTTATTCTTTCTGTTTTGTGACACGGATAAAATTCGCAAGTTCTGTTCTCAAAAAATTTATAACTCACATCACACCAACTCTCCATTTCCAATATTTTAACATATTTGAAACCCAGTGTCAACAGCGCCCGAAAACAGAAAACACATCACTTTTAATATCCAAAAATGATGTGTTTTATTTTAATTAAAATCTATTGGAAGTTCAACATCTGTATTCATTTCTTTTTGAACAGGAACATCCTGATTTGTGCTTTCAGCCGGTTTCTTTGTGGATGAGGATTGATTGTCAAGCGCCTTATTTGAGGGTTTTGATGAAGGCACGGGCTTAGTTACCTGCGGACTTTTTTCATCCACTTCTTTTTGCTCGTCTTTTTCCTCAACCTTTTCCTTTTCAGGCTCTTCTTGGGTAACCTTTGGCACCCATACAGGAGAATCAAGTTGTTCCCGCTTTGGCATATTCTCGCTCACAAAAGTTTTGATGTCACTTATCATAGAACCTATACTGTCAGCAACAAAGGCAAACGAAACAGAAAAAACCACGCACGCCACAACAACCGCCAGCCACTTAACAAGCGAGCTGGTATCATCGCTGCCAACCGAAATACCACTTTTGGTTTCTATAATCTCTGCTGTATAATTGTCATCCGGCTGCTTTTCTGCCGCCAGTTCTATTATCTTTCCGGCCTTGTCTTTGGTTTTTATCTCTTTATCTTTCAGTACGTCAAGGATTTCATTTTCATCAAGAATATCCGCAACCGCCTTGCTGCACATAAGAAAAATTCCATTGCCTTTTAATTTTATGGGGGCTGATGCATGAGGAACAGCTTCGCCTTCACCAGCAAATCCTATATGCGGAATGGTGTCTTTCTTCTCGAGAACAGTCTGCCATTCTCCCTCATCATCGAGAAAGCTTTTCTCATCTTCAACAGACTTTGGCACTTCGCCCGTGAGTTTTTGAAGCGAACCAGCTTTGAAATAAAAGACAGGGGCGTCACCCATATTGTAAACCGTTGCCACATCATTTCCTATATATATAACCGAAATATCAACTTCAAATTCATCCTGTTTCTTTTCAAACATGAGGCTTTTGACTGCAGAATTGGCAAAACCAAAATAAGTCCGGTTTTCTTTTGTGAAATCCGCACCATAAAATCCTTTCAGCACATCAACAGAAAGATATGCCGCCTCTTCTCCCTTCGCAGCATTTTTTGCTCCACTGGCAAGGGCGTAAAGATTTCGGCTTCTGAAATTCTTATTTTCAGCCAAACAAGACAGCTCTTGCACATCCTCTCTGCAAAAACCGTTCAGAAAATAGTTGTCCTTGTTCACTTCCTGGGATTCATCCACATAGGTAGCGACATAAGCCTTATACCTCATACTACACCTCATAATGTCGTTAAATAATCTGAAGTCATCAAAAGTTTCATATTATTTTAACATAATTTAAATATCTCGTCAAGAGTATGGGCCTTTATTTATCCGGAATTTTCATCCATCTCTTTTCACTTTTTCACGCATCAAAGTCAAAACCTTTTTTTCAATCCGCGACACCTGAACCTGGGAAATCCCGAGCTGCATCGCAATCTGCGCCTGAGTCTTCTGTTTAAAATATCTGTATATTATTATCTTTTTTTCTCTGGCATCAAAATCTGCCAGAAGTTCCCCGATAAGTATGCGGTCAACGATTTCTTTTTCACAATTTCTTGTACTTTCAAGCCGATCTATAAGAGCCTTGCCCTCTTTTCCCTCCTCCTTTGGCTCTGCATAAAGTGATTCAGGCTTAAGCCCTGCCTCGAGTGCCGCTGCAAGGTCTTCCGCACTGACATCGAGTTTTGCTGCCAATTCTTTCACAGTAGGCTCACGATTTTCTTCACGTCTCATTATTTCCTGGACACTTATCGCCCGGAGTGCAAGTTCTTTGAGGCTGCGGCTTACCTTTATTATCCCGTCATCTCTTATGAAGCGTTTTATTTCACCTATTATCATTGGCACAGCATAGGTGGAAAACTTCACCTCAAATCCCGGGTCAAATTTTTCAATCGCCTTTATAAGACCGATGCAGCCTATCTGAAAGAGATCCTCTGTTTCGTGTCCTCTTCCTGAAAACCTTTTAAGTACACTCCTCACAAGTCCTATGTTTTCTTCCACAATTATGTTCCGTGCAGCCAAATCACCTTTTTTTGCTTTTTCAATCAGGTCCTCAATATTTTCATTATATTTTTTTGTCTGCACCGCACCTAACCTCTTATTTTCTTTTTCATTGTCACCACAGTGCCCTCTCCCACAGCAGACCGGACACTTAGTTCATCCATAAAGGTTTCCATAACAGTAAATCCCATACCGCTTCTTTCAGAATCCGGCTGGGTTGTGAAAAGCGGCTGCATGGCTTGTCCTATGTCCTCAATTCCCTTTCCGTAATCGGTTATTTCAATCTCCATTACATCTTCAATAAACCTACATACGATTTTCACAATGCCTTTCATATTCTCGTATCCATGAACAATGGAATTGGTCACCGCCTCGGATACCGCAGTTTTTATATCCGAAAGTTCTTCAATGCTTATATCAAGCTGAACCGAAAACGCCCCAACCGTCGCGCGAACAAAGGATTCATTGCAGCTTTTTGCCGGAACCTCAAGCTTCATATAGTTTTCCATTTAGACATTACCCCCTCTTTGAAAAAGCACCAAAACAGTGTGGCAGATTTTTTTACTTCGCTTAAGAAAATTATCGCATCCGATATATTCATTATCTTTTCTCCTTACCAAAATCCAGAATTTTTTTAAGCCCTGATATTTCAAATATTTTATCAAGCTGCGGGCTCACTCGTATAACCATTACTTTTCCGCCTAAAGCCGAAATCTGCTTGTATCTTCCCACCATCATACCAATACCTGAGCTGTCCATAAAAGTTACCCTGTCAAAGTCAAACACAAGGTTTGTGACATTCCCCGAGCTTATTTCTCTGTCCAGAATATCCCTTATATCCCCTGATGTGTGGTGGTCTATCTCACCAGACAGTTTCACCACCAAGGTCTGACCTATGCATTCAAGCTTTATATCCACTTTAATACCTCCTTTTACAATTTCTTCCATTTTGTATTTCGCACACAATATGCATATTTCCTTGCGAGTTTTGGACTTTCGTATTCCAAAAAACAACAAAAAAATACAGCCGATGAAATCAATCGACTGTATTCGTAATTATTTGTTTTAAATCGCGGTTTTACGCCATTTTCTCAAGGCTTTCCATAACCTTTTCAAGCATAGCCTTATACTTTTCGCATTTTTGGCGTTCTTCCTCAACCACGTTTGCCGGAGCCTTGTCTGTGAAGCCTTTGTTTGAAAGTTTACCCTCGGCACGTTTGATTTCGCCCTCGAGTCTGGTCTTTTCCTTGGTAAGTCTTTCAATTTCCTTTTCGCGATCAACCAGCTCGTCCATAGGAAGAAGAATTTCAGCTCTTGCTGTAACAACAGAAACCGCATTTTCAGGAATGCCTGTCTTGTCTTTTTTTATTTCTGTTTCTGACGCACTTGCAAGCTTTTCAAAGAATACGCCTGCCTGAGAGAAAAGTTCTTCGTCTTTTGTTACAACAAAAAGCTTAACTTTCTTTGACGGGGGAACATTCATCTCACTTCTGACATTTCTTATTCCTTTGATTGCATCCATTATGCTAATCATTTCTTTTTCCGCCTTTTCATCGCAAAGGTCAGCAGAGAATTTGGGCCACTGAGAAATCATTATGCTTTCGCCCTCGTGGGGAAGTGCCTGCCAGATTTCTTCAGTAATAAACGGCATAAACGGATGGAGCAGCTTGAGTGTATTTGAAAGCACATAAGCAAGCACTTGCTGCGCCGATATGTTGCTCTCACCCTCTGCAAAGAATCTGGGCTTAACAAGTTCAATGTACCAATCACAGAATTCGTCCCAGATAAAGTCATAAAGTTTTTGAACAGCTATGCCAAGCTCGTATTTATCAAGGTTTTCAGTAACCTCGCGAACAAGTTCGTTGTATCTGTGGAGTATCCATTTGTCCTCGATATGAAGCTGGTCCTTTGCAGGAAGTTCAGCCTTGTCTATTGAAAGATTCATCAAAACAAAACGTGATGCATTCCAGATTTTGTTTGCAAAGTTTCTGCTTGCCTCAACCCCGGGAGCACCTACAATTTTGTTAACTGCGGGGTCAGGGTTCTTACCTTTTTCAACCGGCGGCTCATAAGTAACCGGGAATCTCATATCGTTGCCGGGTGCAACACCTGTAACGAGAGTAAATCTCAGAGCATCCGCACCAAACATATCAATAATCATAAGTGGGTCAACGCCGTTGCCTTTGGATTTTGACATCTTTTCGCCGTTTCCGTCACGAACAAGACCGTGAATGAATACGTGCTTAAAAGGAGCCTTTCCGGTATGCTCGCACGCTGAGAAAATCATTCTTGATACCCAAAAGAAAATAATATCATAGCCTGTTACAAGAGTGCTTGTAGGATAGAAATAATTGTAATCTTCTGTCTTTTCGGGCCAGCCGAGAGTTGAGAAAGGCCAAAGTGCAGATGAGAACCATGTATCAAGAACATCTTCTTCCTGTCTTACCGGTTTTCCGCACTTGGGACAAATGGTGATATCTTCTTTTGAAACAGTCATTTCGCCGCAAGCATCACAATAGAAAGCAGGGATTCTGTGTCCCCACCAAAGCTGACGAGAAATGCACCAGTCATATACGTTTTCCATCCAGTTCATATATGTTTTGGAGAAGCGTTCAGGAACAAACTCTGTTTCCCGACTGTCAACAGCCTTGATTGCCGCCTCTGCAAGAGGTTTCATTTTCACAAACCACTGATCTGAAACGATTGGCTCAATGGTTGTTCCGCAGCGGTAGCACTGACCTACATTGTGTGAATGGTCTTCCGTCTTCACAAGAAGTCCCATCTCTTCGAGGTCTTTTATCATTGCCTTTCGGCATTCATAGCGATCCATGCCCTCATACTTTCCTGCGTACGAATTCATGGTCGCATCATCGTTCATAACCTTTATGATTTCAAGGTCGTGACGTTTGCCTACCTCAAAGTCATTGGGGTCATGAGCAGGAGTGATTTTCACACAACCTGTTCCAAATTCCTTGTCCACATATTCATCTGCAATAACAGGAATTTCTCTGTCTGTGAGAGGCAAAAGCAGCATCTTTCCAACAAGTTCCTTATATCTTTCGTCTTCGGGATTAACCGCAACAGCTGTATCACCAAAAAGAGTTTCAGGACGTGTTGTCGCTATCACTACATATTCGTCAGTGCCCTTTATCTGATATCTTATGTGCCAGAAATGTCCTGCCTGTTCTGCATGTTCAACCTCTTCATTTGAAAGAGCTGTTATACAGTTTGGGCACCAGTTTATGATTCGTGGACCTCTGTAAATCAATCCCTTGTCATAAAGGTTAACAAAAACCTCACGAACAGCCTTTGAACAGCCTTCGTCCATAGTGAAACGTTCTCTGTCCCAATCGCAGGAACAACCAATCTTTTTGAGCTGACTGATTATGCGATTGCCGTATTTTTCCTTCCAATCCCAAACGCGTTCAAGAAACTTCTCACGACCAAGATCATAGCGGGTAAGTCCTTCTTTTTCACGAAGTTCTGCTTCAACCTTAATCTGTGTTGCAATTCCCGCATGGTCGGTCCCTGGAACCCACAAAGCTTCAAATCCCTGCATTCTCTTGTAACGAATAAGAATATCCTGCAATGTTTCATCGAATGCATGACCCATATGAAGCTGACCGGTTACATTCGGGGGTGGAATTACAATAGTGAAAGGCTTTTTGTTTTTGTCCGCTTTTGCACGGAAATAGCCTTTATTTACCCAATTATTGTATATACGGTCCTCAACCGCTTTGGGATCGTATGTCTTTGACAATTCTTCTGCCATTTTAAACACTCCATTCTGTGGTAATAAACCAGAAATTTACATTGTTACCTTGAGGAATACTTTTTTACCCTTTTTGATAACTATCTTGCCGTCGTTAAAAATTGACTTTTCAACAATATAATTCACATCCATAATTTTGTTTCCGTCAATGCTTACACCGCCTTGCTGAACAAGACGTCTGCCCTCGCCCTTTGACGGAGCAAGTCCACTCTTAACCATCAAATCAAGGATATTTATACCATTTTCGGCATCCGCTGCCTCCATATCATATGTAGGCATATTGGAGTCATCCGCACCTGCACCGAACACCGCCTTTGCCGCCTGGTCAGCTTTGTTTGCCTCGTCCTCACCGTGCACCATTTTTGTAACCTCAAAGGCTAAGCGTTCTTTTACACGGTTGAGTTCCTGTCCCTCGAGCTTTTCATACTCTGCAATTTCTGACATAGGAACGAAAGTAACAAGTTTCAAAAGTCTTATTACATCCTTATCATCAACGTTTCTCCAGTACTGATAGAACTCATAAGGAGTAACCTTTTCAGGGTCAAGCCAAAGAGCACCCTTTTCGGTCTTACCCATCTTCTTGCCCTCTGATGTTGTGAGCAATGTAAAGGTCATACCATAAGCCTCTTTTGACTCCTTGCGGCGAATAAGCTCAATACCACCAATGATGTTTGACCACTGGTCATCCCCACCGAATTCCATAATACAGCCATAATCGCGATTAAGCTTGTAAAAGTCATAGCTCTGCATCAGCATATAGTTGAATTCAAGGAAAGAAAGACCTCTTTCCATTCTGGTTTTGAAACATTCAGCTGAAAGCATTCTGTTAACCGAGAAATGTACGCCAACCTCACGGAGAAAATCGACATAGTTAAGGTCCAAAAGCCAATCAGCATTGTTAACCATTATAGCCTTGCCGTCAGAAAAGTCAATAAACTTTGACATCTGTTCCTTGAATCTGTCAGCATTGTGCTGAATGGTTTCTTTGGTTATCATAGGACGCATATCGGTCTTTCCCGTTGGGTCACCAACCATTGTAGTGCCACCACCAAGCAGAATAATTGGTCTGTGTCCTGCATTTTGCATATGACGCATAACCACAAGCTGCATAAAGTGACCGATGTGAAGGCTATCTGCCGTGGGGTCAAAACCTATATAAAAGGTTATCTTTTCCTCCGAGAGAAGCTTCTTGATTTCTTTCTCGTGAGTCATCTGGGCAATCAGCCCACGCTCTTTCAGTTCGTCAAAAACGTTTTTCATTTGAATTTATCCTTTCTCATCCGTTTTTATCGGATTTTTACTTATTTTATCAAGTTCCAGAAGCAGTTCTTCAACCGACTTTTTGTCCACCGCAAATTCTGCTTCTCCGTCCGTGAACGCTGCATATTCTTTGTCATTTATATCACTGAGGCTGATTTTTTGACTGCCCATACCATTATCAAAATAAACTGTTATAACAACATTGCCGTTGTCTTTAACACTCTGCGCAATCTCACTGTTTATTTTTATCCCGCCAACAATTTCAGCAACCGCACTAAATGCCGCTTCACTTGCCGTCTTTCCGTTAACAAAGAACTCTTTGTTGTTTTCTTTTCGGTTTCGGCTCTCGATTTTATATTCCTTATCTTTTGTTTTCACTGTAAGTCCGGAAATGTTTTCAAAGTCAGACCGAAGAACTCCCGACTCCAAGAGATAAAACGGCTCGGTATAGAGAAATTCAAGTTGGGAAGAATTTATCATAAAGATTCCGTCTTTTCCAAGCCTCTCGACATAAACAAGTCCCCCCTCAGTTTTTCCAAGATAAAGGGTTTCATCAAACTCGCCCCATTTAAAATGAAGCTGTGCACGAGACTTTTCGTCAAGACCATAAATTTCTTTGTCCTCTGACGTTTCGTCCTCATACTTTTCGGCAGCAAGACGTGGGATTTTCACTAATATAAGCTGCTCAAACGCTTCATCGTCCACATCTTTTCTGTATGGTTTCTCCATAATATACCGATTTTTTCTGTTGTTTGAGATTTCAGATGAAATTTTTGTCCTTATGACAGTTTCGGTCTTGCCAAAATCTTTGAAGCTATAATATTCAAGCGGCGTATCCTCTCCCATAAGTCCATCAAAAATTACTGATGCACGGAACTTGGAAAGGGGCGCTATGAGTATATCCCTCACAGATGTTCTTATCGCATATATCTCATCACTGTCATTAACTTTAGCAGCACAAATCTCCGCCTTTTCACCCACAAATTTGATATTGCAACTTTTTCCGTCAGCAAGAACTAATGAAAGCTCTTTTACGTCAGTTACACTGAATTCTTTCAAATCTTTATCCCTCAAAAGTCCCAATGTCATAATCATAGATGCACTATTCACCGTTTCCTGAACTTTTTCTGAATTGAGAACGGCAACGCTATTATCTTTCACATACCATTCGGAATCTTCTTTAATAAGCAGATATTCTTCCTGACTACTCTTCACACCATACTCCACAATTTCCGAAGCCTTGCAACTGAAAATTGGTGTGTTTTTTATCTCTTCATTTTTCTGGTTTTGTATATAGCTGTAAATTCCAAAGCATCCTCCGGCAAGCAATAGCGCCACAACTAAAATGATGGCAACCGTTTGCTTTTTCATTGTATCGCCTCCTGACTTTCAAGCTAAATTTTATTCAAAGCCTTTTATTTTTCTTCTAAATCAATTTTTATCGAAAGTTCTTTAAGCTGAACATCATCAACCTTGTCAGGTGAATTTGACATAAGCTCGGACGCGTTCTGCACCTTGGGGAATGCCACAACATCACGAAGACTGTCAGCGCCGCACATAATCATTGCAATTCGGTCAAGACCGATGCCCATACCGCCGTGAGGTGCTGCCCCATATTTGTAGGCTTCAACCAAAAAGCCAAATTTTGCAGCAATTTCTTCTTCAGAAAGTCCAAGCGCCCTGAACATTTTCTGCTGAAGTTCATAGTCATTTATACGGATTGACCCGCTGGAAAGTTCTGTGCCGTTGAGCACCAAGTCATATGCCTTTGCAGTAACCTTTTCCGGTGCTGTTTCAAGATACTGAATACAGTCATCCTCAGGCATTGTGAACGGATGGTGCATAGCAACATAGGTTTTGCTTTCTTCATCATATTCAAAGAACGGGAACTGGGTAACCCAAAGGAAGTTGAAGCCATCCTTGATTATATCAAGCTGTTTCGCAACCTTGAGACGAAGCGCACCAAGAGTCGAAAGAACAGTGTTTGTTTTGTCTGCCACAATAAACACAACATCGCCTTTTTCTGCACCGCACTTTTCGATTACCCAAGAAAGCTCATCTTCTGTCATAAACTTTGCGAAAGAACAATTCGGCACATCCTCAACCCATCTTATATAAGCAAGACCTTTTGCACCTATGCCGCGTACATATTCGGTGAGCTTGTCAATTTCTTTTCGAGTCAATGTTTCAGCCGCATTCTTTGCACAGATTGCACGAACGCTGCCACCATTTTCAATAGCTGATGTAAACACACCAAAGCCACAATCCTTTACCAAATCAGAAAGGTCGCATATTTCCATTTCAAAACGTGTATCAGGCTTATCCGAGCCATATCTTTCCATAGCTTCCTTGTATGACATTCTTGGAAGAGGCAACGGGATATCCATATCAAGCACATCCTTAAAGAGTCTCTTCATAAGACCCTCAATCATTTCAAGAACATCCTCAACATCAACAAATGACATTTCAAGGTCAATCTGTGTAAATTCAGGCTGACGGTCAGCTCTCAGGTCCTCATCACGGAAGCAACGTGCCAGCTGAATATATCTGTCAAATCCCGAAATCATAAGAAGCTGTTTGTAAATCTGAGGTGACTGGGGAAGAGCATAGAACTTTCCGCCGTGGATACGTGATGGAATTATATAGTCCCTCGCGCCCTCAGGTGTTGACTTTATCATCATTGGAGTTTCAATTTCAATAAAGCCGTTTTCTTCAAAATAATCTCTTGCGCTCTTTGCAATCTTGCTTCTTCTGATTATGTTTTCCTGAAGAGGTGCACGACGCAAGTCAAGATAGCGATATTTGAGACGAAGCTCTTCGTTTACGTTTGTTTTGTCTGTAATTTCAAATGGCGGCGTCTGTGCCTTTGCCAAAATTCTCAGGTCATCAACAAAGATTTCAATTCCGCCTGTTTTTATGGCATCGTTTTTGCTCTCTCTTTCACGAACAACACCCTTTGCCATAAGAACATATTCACTGTGACATGATGCCGCTTTTTCAAAAACCTCTTTGTCTGTTGTTTCGTCAAATGCAAGCTGAACTATGCCTGTTCTGTCTCTCAAATCAATAAAAATCAAAGTTCCCATATCACGGATTTTCTGAACATATCCGCCTACAACAACGGTTTTGCCGATTCCTTCCGTTTCGCCGCAGTAATTGGTTCTTTTAAGACCTTTCATTGTATCCATTTATCTTACCTCCGCATCTAAAATCTCGCATATAGCTTCCGCTGTCAAAGAAACTTCTTTTACTTCGCCTGTTCCCATATTTTTGAGATTTCCTTTATTATTGGCAATTTCATCATCACCTATAACCACACTGTATCTTGCCGCAAGCTTGTCAGCATATTTCATCTGTGCCTTGAGACTTCTTCCGCACAAATCCTGCTGTGCATGGATTCCTTTTGTGCGAAGCTCAAAAATCAGCTTCTGTGCTGTCTTGTCAGCCTCATCTCCCATTGTTGCAACAAAAACGTCGGGGCCGTCATCAAAGCTTACCTCTTCGCCTTTTTGGGCTTTAAGCACCAAGATAAGTCTTTCAATGCCAGCCGCGAAGCCTATGCCATCCGCAGGCTTTCCGCCAAGCTCTTCAACAAGACCGCTGTAACGACCGCCACCGCAAACCGTGGACTGTGCACCAAGACAGTCGGACACAAATTCAAATACTGTTTTTGTGTAATAGTCAAGGCCTCTCACTATGTCGGGGTTTACCTCAAAGTCAATGCCCATTCCCGAAAGTCTTGCCTTTGTTTCTTCAAAATGCTCGCTACACTCTGTACAAAGGTGGTCAACCATTTTAGGTGCATCCTTTGCAATGCGACTGCAAATTTCAGACTTGCAGTCAATAATTCTCATAGGATTTTTTTCAAGTCTTTCAAGACAGGTGGCACAAAGTTCGCCCTTATATTCTTCAAAATATGCTCTAAGCTTTTTGTTATATTCCTTTTTACATACAGGACAGCCGATGCTGTTTATGTTAAGTGTTATACCTGAAAGTCCAAGCTTCTTAAGGAACATCCATGCGAGAGAAATAACCTCCGCATCGGTGGATGAACTGCTTGCGCCAAAGCATTCAATGCCGAACTGATGGAATTCACGAAGTCTTCCTGACTGAGGCTTTTCATACCTGAAGCAAGGGATGATATAACTGAGCTTTGTGGGCTGAGGATTTGCATAAAGGGAGTTTTCAATATAGCTGCGAACCAATGTTGCTGTTCCCTCAGGCTTTAAGGTTATTGACCTTCCACCTTTATCCTCGAATGTATACATCTCCTTTTGAACAACGTCTGTGGTATCACCCACACCGCGCTGAAAAAGCTCTGTGTGTTCAAAAACAGGAGTTCTGATTTCCTTGTATCCGTAAAGGTCACAAACCTCACGTGCAGTTTTTTCTATGTACTGCCACAGCTTGCTATCCTTTGGCAATACGTCCTCGGTACCTCTTGGTTTTGTAATCATTTGTACCAAAATCCTTTCTTAAAAGACTTTTCTTTCTAATCATTTTTGTTGTCGGTGAGCACATATTCAATAAGCTCCAAAACCTCATCCCTGCCCTCGCGACTTTCGGAAGAAAATGGGATAAGCACCGACTCTTCATTAAGCTCTAATTCTTCATATATTGCGGTGAGACTTGCCTCGATTTGAGACTTTTTAAGCTTGTCAAGCTTTGTCGCAACCACCAGTGGCTCAAAGTTGTAGCTCTTTATCCAGTCAAACATCATCTTGTCATCCGCGCTTGGCGTGTGCCTTGCGTCAACAAGCTGAATAACCTGAACAAGATTTTTTCGGGAAGAAAGATAACCCTCTATCATTTCGCCCCATTTTTCTTTTTCAACCTTTGAGACCTTTGCATAGCCATAGCCCGGCAGGTCAACAAGGCGAAACCGCCTTCCTATTTCATAAAAGTTTATTGTTGCGGTCTTTCCCGGAGTGCTGCTTGTTCTTGCAAAGTTCTTGCGGTTTGAAATGCAGTTCACAAGGGATGACTTTCCCACATTTGAGCGTCCAACAAGGGCAATTTCAGGAAGTGCTTCATCGGGGTATTGCTCAGGTCTTACCGCTGTGGTTAAAAGTTTAACATCGATAAATTCCACTTTTTTGCACCCCCACACAAAGCATTTTCAAGGACAGTTTTCATATCCTTGGCAAAAACAAACTCAATTTCATTCTTTATCTTGTCAGGAAGTTCTTCAAAGTCTTTTTTATTCTCAAAAGGAATAATAATTTTCTTTATCCCCATACGGTATGCAGCTAAGGACTTTTCACGAAGACCACCTATTGGAAGAACCTTTCCTCGAAGAGTGATTTCCCCCGTCATAGCCACCTTTTTACTTACCTTCTCTCCAGTGAGAGCAGAAATAATTGCTGTCGCCATGGTTATTCCGGCTGATGGACCATCCTTTGGAATAGCGCCCTCGGGAACATGGATATGTATATCCTTTTCTTTATAGAAATCTGCATTTATTGAAAGAGCCTCTGCATTTGCACGGATAAAACTGAGTGCTGCCATAGCGGATTCTTTCATAACATCGCCCAAATTTCCGGTGAGTTCAAGCTTTCCGCTGCCTTTCATTGTGTTGACTTCAATGCTCAGGGTATCACCGCCGCTTTCGGTCCACGCAAGACCCGTGGCAGCCCCCATCAAATCTTCTTTTTCTATGTGGTCATAAAGGAACACCCTGCTGCCCAAGTATTTTTTAAGAACAGCTTCATCAACCACGATGCAATCTTTATTCTCCTCAACAATTTCCTTGGCAGCTTTTCGACAGATTGCACCAAGCTTTCTTTCAAGGGTTCTGACACCTGATTCACGGGTGTACCCTTCAATCAAAACTTTCATTGTCTTTGCAGGGATTTTTATCATTTCAGAATTCAAGCCGTTTTCCTTTTGCTGTTTGGGGAAAAGATATTTCTTTGCAATTCCCATTTTTTCGTCGTCTGTATATCCTGAAATTTCGATTATGTCCATTCTGTCATAAAGGGGCATTGGAATATTCTCAACCGAGTTCGCCGTTGCCACAAAGAGTACCTTTGACAAATCAAATGGAAGCTCTAAAAAATGGTCGCGAAATCCCTTGTTTTGTTCAGGGTCCAAAACCTCAAGCATAGCAGCCGTGGGGTCACCACGGAAATCGCTTGACATCTTGTCAATCTCGTCAAGCAGAATAAGCGGATTGTTGCTTCCTGCCGATTTAAGCGCCGCCACAATTCGTCCGGGCATTGCCCCAACATATGTTTTTCTGTGTCCACGAATTTCAGCTTCGTTTTGAATTCCACCAAGGCTTACTCTTACATACTTTCTGCCAAGAGCTTCAGCAAGAGACTTGGCAATGGATGTTTTTCCCGTTCCAGGAGGTCCTGCGAGGCAAATTATTGAACCTTTTGCATCATCCGAAAGACTCTTCACCGCCAAATATTCAAGAATTCTTTCTTTCACTTTTTCAAGACCATAATGGTCACGCTCCAAAATTTTCTTTGCAAGCTTTATGTCCTTATTTTCCTCGGTAGATACTTCCCAGGGCATAGCAAGAACAGTTTCAACATAGTTCTGCACCACGCCATATTCCTGGGAATGAATTGAAAGCCGTGAAAGTTTCAAAAGCTCTTCCTCAAGCTTTTCAGAGACCTCTTTAGAAAGCTTTCTCTGCTGCATCTTTCTGCGGTAATCATCAGCCTCCGCCTGTCCCGATTCAAAGTCACCAAGTTCTTCCTGAATGACTTTCATCTGTTCACGCAGGATATAATCACGCTGATTTTTGTCAAGGCTTGACCGAAGCTTTGACATAACGCCCTGCTCAACTTCCATAATGTTGTTCTCATTTTCCATAAGAGCAATGAGTTTTTCCATTCTTGTTCTCACATCAAGTTCTTCAAGAATTATTTGTTTTTCGTGAGGCTTAAGCGGAAAGTTTGTAGCGGTTATGTCCGCAAGCTCCCCTGCATCCTCAATTTCAAGCATGGATGCAGCAATTTCGGGGTTCATTTTTTCATAAAGGTTGAAATAATCCTCCAAAAGTCTTTGGATTTTCCGCATAAGGACCTGTTCTTCCACAAAGTCATTGCAGCGGATGTCTGATTTTTTCACAACACTTGCTTTCAAAAAGCTTTCTTCGTCATAAAAGCCTGTCATACCCGCCCTATAAAGACCTTCAACCAACACCCTGATATTTCCGTCAGGGAGCCTGAGTATCTGCTTCACTTCAGCTACAACGCCGATTTTTGAAACATCGCTTTTGGTAGGGTTTTCAGCCATAATATCCTTTTGATAGCTTAAAAAAACCATCTGGTCGGAAGACATTGCATACTCAACAGCCGCTATTGATTTTTTTCTGCCCACATCAAAGTGGAGGACCATCCCCGGGAAAATGGTAAGTCCCCGAAGGGGTATAAGCGGCAGTATATTTTTTCTGTTTGCCATCTGTATGTTTTCATCCTCTCACGGACAAATTATCATATTTTGCCCATTATCCAATCTATTATACTATTTTTGTTTGAAAATTTCAACCCCTTCGGCACTAATAATTCCAATATTCTGGGAAATTTTTTCATTATTTCTGCCTTTTTCACTGTCATCCATTCCGACAGCAGCATCTATAAGCTCAAAAACATTTGAAACGGGTATAATTTCACGCTCAAATTTTTCATATTCCTCCTGCCAGTTCGCCGATGGAATTATTATTTTCTTTGCCCCGGCATCCATCCCTGCACGTATCTTGAGGGGCACTTCACCCACTCCCCACACATCTCCCATAATGGAGATTTCGCCTGTAAACGCAACCGTGCCTGATATTTTCATATCTTTCAAAGCTGAGTATACCGCACAAAAAATCGCTGTTCCGGCCGATGGTCCGTCAACAGGCATACAGTTTGGGAAATTTATATGGACATCAAAATCCTCTGTCCTTATTCCAAAAATCTTTTTAAGAACTGTCATTGTGTTTTCTACCGATGCGAGTATACTGCTCTTTCTCTTTAGCTTTTGTCTGCTGTTTGAAATTTCTTCTTCCTCTATCGCACCCGTAACGGTAACTGTCCCGCATCCCGACTTGCATTTTTCTGCCACCGCTTCTATGTCAAGGATGCAGCCCTGACCATTCCCAAATACCGCAAGGCCTGACACCTTTCCCGTGTTCATTTCTTTCGAGAGCAATTTTTCATAACGAGGACAGTACTTTCCCGTTTCAATAACCCACCGAGCGTCAGAAACCTCAACATTTTTTCTTTTTTCAAGTTTTGAAACGCTTTCGGATGTCTGTACTATATTAACCGCATCACGTCCATTCTCCGCAAATTCCGCTACGAGTTCAAAAACGTCATCATCAAATTCTGTATCGGTTTTTTGTGCGGCTTTTTTTGCTATGGTTTTCACTTCATCCCTTGAAAGACCTTTAAAAAATATCTCAACGCATCTTGACCTGAGCGCAGGCGGAATTTCCTCAGGAAGTCTTGTGGTAGCTCCAATAAGCCGAAAATCCGCAGGGAGTCCGTTTTTAAACATTTCGTGGATATGACGTGGTATTTCTTTGTTGCTTTGACTGTAATAGGCACTGTCAAAATATACCCGTCTGTCTTCAAGAACCTTGAGGAGCTTGTTCATTTGTATGGATGAAAGCTCGCCTATTTCATCTATAAACAAAATTCCTCCGTGTGCCTTTGTAACAGCCCCTTCTTTAGGTTGGGGAACACCCGCGGGACCGTATGCCCCTGCCCCTTGATAGATAGGGTCGTGGACTGACCCAATCAGGGGGTCAGCTATGCTTCTTTCATCAAACTGCATGGTGGTGGCATCAACCTCAATAAATTTTGAAAATTCTCCAAAGGGTGACTCAGGATTTTTCTTTGCCTCCGAAAGCACTACCCTTGACGCCGCAGTTTTTCCAACACCCGGAGGTCCATAAATCAGCACGTGCTGAGGGTTTTTGCCGCATATCGCACACCTGAGAGCCTTTATCCCCTCGCTTTGACCAACTATATCTTTCACGGACTTTGGTCTTGTTTCCTCGGTGAGAGGAATGGTGAGCTTTATATCGTTCAGTTTTTTAAGTCGTTCGAGTTCTCTTGTGCTTTCCTGATTCATTGAATTTCGTCCAGAATACTGACTCTTTAAAACTGTAAGAAAATATATTCCAATCACCACAGTAAAGCAAAGCTGAACAATGGCAACAAAAGACATAAGCATAAAATTTATCCTCCTGATAAAGTTTGTTTCTGTCTTTTATTATGGTTTTTTCTTTTCCCATTCATACTGTAATACAAAAAAACCCTGAGCTCTTCGCTCAAGGTTTTTTTAATTCATTATCAACAAAATTTTGCAGTTCTTTTAAAGTCTCTTTTTCCAATGGTTTTGTGTCCTTAAAAGGATTTTTTATTCCCATATTCTCATACTTAAAAAATCCCATAGTATGAAATCCAAGAAGTTCATATTTCTCAATGCATTTTTTCCCTTTGAAAATTTCAAGATATTTTCCGATTGCCTCTATGTTGTCATTTATGCCAGGAACCACAACCGTCCGCACCCATGTGCGTTTTTTTATGTCTTCCAGAAATTCAAGGGTGTCAAGAACTTTTGATATTCCCATTCCCGTGTACTTTTTATAACTTTTATCGTCCCAGAACTTAAGGTCAAGGATAACAAGCTGTGCATTTTGGAGCACATATTGTGCAGCATCCGAAAGTTCTGCTGCACCGGATGTATCGATGGCATAATTTATCCCTTCTTGTTTCAAGTACGGCACTGTCTCCCTGATAAACTCGGACTGAAGAAGAGGTTCACCGCCTGAAAAGGTGACGCCGCCATCTTTCCCGAAATACAGCTTGTATCTTGAAATTTTTTTCACTAGCTGCTCAGGTGAAAATTCTGTGCCACCCTTTTCCCATGTGTCAGGATTGTGGCAATACGCACACCGAAGAGGGCAACCTTGCATAAAAACGCCGTACCTGATTCCCTCTCCGTCGAGAGCCGCCAAGCTTTCAAAGGAATGGACATAACCTTTCATAACGTTCACCAAACTTTACATTTTTTCGTGGAATGTTCTTGAAATAACCTCCAACTGTTTGTCGCGAGTCAGCTTGTTGAAATTAACCGCATATCCACTTACACGAATGGTAAGTGACGGATAAAGAGTCGGGTCATTCATAGCATCAATAAGCTTTTGACGATTGAGGACATTTACATTCAGGTGATGCGCACTTTGAGCAAAATACCCGTCAAGCACCGCAACAAGTTTCTTCACTCTGTCATCTTCATCAGTTCCCAAGGTTTCGGGAGTGATTGAAAATGTATTTGAGATACCGTCCTGACAGCAGTCATAACAAATCTTCGCCACAGAGTTAAGGGATGCAAGTGCACCCTCGCTGTCACGTCCGTGCATCGGATTTGCTCCCGGAGCAAAAGGTTCACCTGCCTGTCTTCCGTCAGGTGTTGAACCGGTCTTCTTTCCATATACCACATTTGATGTGATTGTAAGAATTGAAAGCGTATGTTTTGCACCACGGTATGTCTTTGTTTTGCAAAGCTCTGAATAGAAAAACTCTGTGATCCACTTTGCAATTTCATCCGCACGGTCATCATCGTTTCCGTATTTAGGGAATTCACCCTCGGTTTTGAAGTCTACAATCAAACCTCTTTCATCTTTAACGGGCACAACCTTTGCATATTTGATTGCACTGAGGCTGTCCGCAAGAACGCTGAGACCGCTTATGCCGAACGCCATAAGACGCTCAGGCTCCACATCGTGAAGTGCCATCATAAGTCTTTCATATGCATATCTGTCGTGCATATAATGAATAACATTCATTGTGTTTACATAAAGTTTTGCCATCCAGGATGCATAGGTCTTAAAAGCCTCAAGAACTTCTTCATAAACAAGAGGAGTGCCCTCATCAAACGCCTTACCACTTGGCGCAACCTGCTCGCCATAAATTTCATCACGGCCGCCGTTTAATGCCATAAGAAGCACCTTTGCAAGATTACATCTTGCGCCGAAGAACTGCATCTGCTTTCCTGTTTTCATTGCTGAAACACAGCAGGCAATTGCATAGTCATCCCCAAAGTCCTTGCGCATTACATCATCGGTTTCATACTGAATTGAGTCAGTATCAATAGAAACCTTTGCACAGAACTTTTTAAATTCTTCCGGCAATCCCTCTGACCACAAAACTGTTATATTTGGTTCAGCGCTTGGTCCAAGATTGTAAAGTGTCTGCAAAAATCTAAAACAAGCCTTTGTAACCATAGGTCTTCCATCTTCGCCCATACCCGCAAGGGAACAGGTAACCCATACGGGGTCTCCGGCAAAAAGCTCGTTATATTCAGGTGTACGAAGATGTCTCACAAGACGCATTTTGATAACCAAATCATCAATCAATTCCTGCGCACCTTTTTCATCAAGAGTTCCCTCTTCAATGTCGCGCCCAATATAAATATCAATAAACCCAGAAATACGTCCTATGCTGTTTGCCGCACCATTTTGCTCCTTTACAGCACCAAGGTATCCAAAATAAAGCCACTGAACAGCTTCACGCGCATTTTCAGCAGGACGCGAAATATCACAACCGTATTCCGCTGCCATTTCAACCAGCTGCCCCATAAATTCAAGCTGTCTCTCAATATCTTCAACAAGCTGTATAGTTTCGGCTGACATATCCCTTTCGCTTATTCTCTTTTTATCAAGTTTTCTTTGCTCTATAAGATAATCCATTCCATAAAGAGCAATTCTTCGATAGTCACCGATAATTCTGCCACGGGCATATGCATCAGGAAGACCGGTAAGAACACCCACGTGTCTTGCTTTTTTCATTGTATCTGTATAAACTCTGAAAACGCCGGTATTGTGCGTGGTACGGTATTTAAATTCATTGCTTACATTTTCGCCTATTTCATAGCCATAAGCCTTGCATGCCTGGACTGCATTGCGGTATCCGGCAAATGGGTTTACTGCTCTTTTAAGTGGCTCATCGGTCTGAAGACCAACTATAATATCATCTTCTTTGATTACGTATCCTGGTCTGAATGTAAGAAGTGATGACACATTATCAGGGTCTACGCTAAGCACCCCACCATTTTCGTTTTCTTTCACCAAAAGCTCCTCAACGCGTGCAAAAACACGGTCTGTGCGTTCGGTTGTTCCACACAAAAATTCAGGTCCGCCAGTGTATGATATATAATTCTTTTTTATAAAATCACTGACATCTATGGTCTTATTCCAATTTCCCTCTTTAAAGCCTCTCCAGCATTTCATAAAAACTCATCCCTCTCATGTAAAAATAAAAAGACATCCCCAAAATCACGGGATGCCCAGACGGTCGGCTAATCTTCCATCCTGCTCCCCCATGGTTTTCCATGCTCCGTCAGTTGCAGGAGATTTATGTTTTTATTATACACAATTTTTAGTGATTTGTCAAACCTCTATCGCGTATTTTTTCATGTTTTTTTGAATACTTTTTAATTATACGGGAAAAATTTATGTGTAAATATTTCCAAAGCTCTTGAAATACCCGAACTTTTCGTGTATAATAAGCTTGTTGAATTATGTGCGGTCAAAT
>JAFVTM010000067.1 GCA_017503225.1 Clostridia bacterium | reverse complement strand
TCACCACAAGGCTGTCGCTTTGACCTTTGCGTCCACCCACAACGTTTCCCCATATTTCATAATGGTTTTCGCCTATGGTAAGCTTGATATGTGATTTCTCATCATTTTCGAGAAGCTTGCTTATGCTTATGTCAGGAATAAGCTGATGAACGTCACGTCCATAAATATCTTCTTCATCCACTGCCAAGCGGAACCAATCATTATACCAGTTAATTTTTCCGTCCATATCCGTAATAATAAGAGGTGCAGGATAATTAAGCAGAGACCCGCGGGAATTATCATTAAGACAAAAATCAAGATGCTGTGTATATTTCAAAAACTCTTTCTGGCTTTTCTGCACGTGAAAAACCTCAAATGCAATTATGCCCACAGTAAGAGCAATTTCAAAAATCGCCTCAGGACGTTTGTTTGCAGCCAGAACCAAGCCAAGTGCAAACAAAATAACTGCATACACCGAAAGTCTTATGTATCTTCGCTTTGAGTTAAAAAAAACTCTCGCTCCAACTTTTTCAGTTTTCATTGGAAATCACCTCCAAATTCTTCTATATCCTATCCGCCGTAATTTTCGGTCACGCCAATATTTCTGAAATCCCGTCCGCTGTCCAAAACTGCAATTATGATAAGGGCCGTGGAAATTACTGAGGAGAAAGCACTCAGCATCAAAAGTGCCACAAAATAAATAGCACCTCGCGCCCATGCGGAACGAACTTTCTTTTTGAACTTATAATCAATAAGCGAAAGACCGCACACACTCAGAATTGCATAGAGAATAATCACAATATTGGCAAGCACCAGCCATATAAGAGACCCCGGTGTCACCAGAAGATGAATAATATAAAACAAGAGAAGGGCTGTACTCATACTTTTGGGAGCTTTCATCATAGAAAACTTCACAACCGAAACCTCTGCGATTTTTGTGCGTCTTATCACAAAAGCACTTATTCTTAAGATTATATACCCCGTAATTGCCGCACTTATTATCACAAACGATGGAAAATAAACCTTTATTGTGTATTCAAAAACCTCAACAACTTTAGCCGCGAAAGCTTCAGGCGATGCCGCTCCGAGACTTTCAAGCTGAGCTTTTGGGATATTCTGAAGCATAGATGTGCTTATCGCTTTAAATTGTTCTCCTGCTTGTGCAATCATTTCATCAATACCGCTACCTGCGAATACGTTTATCACAAGAAGTTCAAACACCCAACCGATTGCAACGGCAACTGAGGTGCCAACAAGTGCGTTGAAAAACAGTGCCCGTTTTCCCAGAAAATATCCGCAGACAGCACCCGGAATGACCGACATAAGCACTGTGGATACAGCAGAAAATATATTTCCGCCAGTAACAAACACAGTGAGTGCAAAAACTGCTACCACCGCAATCCATACGGGTTTTAGTCCGTTCCTTGCAGCAAAGGCCGCCATGGGAATCGGTGCCGCAAGCGTTCCTAAAAATGAAAAAATGGGGACATATATTGAAATCAAAATAAAAATAATCGTAAGAGCAACCATCATAGCCCCTTCACGAAGGGCTTTTGTTTTGTTGTGATTCATATCACTTTCTCCTCAGGGTCCCTTGAAAGTCCCTATATTCCGTGGTTTTCAAGAAATTTATTTGTACCGCTTTGTTATTTTTTGTATTTAACCTGGCGAATAAAGCACGCTATTTGCCACATTTTACAGTATATTATATCAAATATATATTCTTTTTTCAACTGTTTTGGCTATTTTTTTCACTTTTATTGACGCTTTTTCTTTCAAACAATTCGCTTTCCACCCAGATAACTTTCTGTCACTTTGATTTTTCTTATTTCTTCTGGGGTTTTCCCTGAGATTGAGGAACTTAAAACCACCAAATCTGCGAGCTTTCCATTTTCAAGACTGCCTTTTATTTTTTCTTCAAAGGATGCATAGGCGCCAAAATAGGTATAGCATCTTATTGCGCGCATCAGAGAGATTTTCTGTTCATTGCTAATGCTGATGCCTGTTTTCAAATCACGTCTCTCCATTGCCGCCGCAATCCCAAAAAGTGGCTCATATTCTTCAATAACCATTGCATCAGAGCCAAATGGCGTAATAATCCCTGCATCTTCAAAACTTTTAAGCGGCATAACATCCCCGATTCTGTCCCCATAGTACTTTTCAAAAACTCCACCCCAAACCGACAAAAATCCGGGGTTTGGAATTGGCAACACCCCGAGTTTTTTTATGCGTTCTACCAAATTTTGCGGGCATAGAAAACAATGTTCAATCCTATGACGCGCATCTTTTCTTGGATAAGCCGTCATTGCCTTTTCGTAAGAGTCGAGCACCATCTCAATCGCCCTATCCCCCACCGCATGTGCGGTAAGTTGGAAGCCAAGTCTGTGGCCCTCCACAAAAATCTCGTCAATCTCTTTCTGAGTGAATGTAGTGGGTGTTATCTCTCCAAGGTGCATAAGCGGTCTGCTCGTGGCACAAGTCCCTCCCACAGCAGAGCCATCCGTCATAATTTTGAGTGGCCCCATTTTCAGCATTTCATCACCGAGTCCTGTGTAAAATCCCGTTTCAAAAGAATTTTTTGCCACATCAATTTGTGCGGACTTTCCAAAAAGTGTCCAGAGCATTGGATATGTCCTACAAAAAAGCCGGGTTTCTTCCTTTGCCTTTTGAAGTGTCCGAAAGGTTGCTGTCCCAAATCCTCCGGCATCGTGAGCCGAGGTAATCCCACGTTTTATCAAATCCCTGCTGAATTTTTCCATCCCCGAAACCAACTCATCATCAGGAGGCAAAACCGGAGAAAGCCTCAGCATCGCAAAATGTGCCCTCTCCTGCAAAACACCGGTTGGCTTTTGATTTTCGTCCTTTAAAACATCATCCCGGCCTATTTTGAACCCTTTACTTTCTGCAATTTCAAGCGCCTTTGTGTTTGCAACGCTTATATGACCGCTTGTATGAATTATAAGAACGGGCGTCCGAGGTGCAACTTTATCAAGTTCTTTTGCAGTTATGTGTCTCTTTTCATTTAGAGATTCATTGCTATAATTACTTCCGATTACCCAATCATCATTTTGGGTCTCTCCCGCTGCGTTTTTCACTCTTTCAAGAAGTCCGTTTATATCTTCTACCCCTGCCTTTTTTGACAAATCAATTTGATTGTGAATTCTTGCACCTGCCACCGCCATATGAATATGACAATCAATAAAACCAGGAAGCACCGCACAGCCATACAAATCCTTCCATTCGGTGTTTTCATCAATAAGGCGGAGGGCATCTGCCGTCTTTCCTACAAACAAAATTCTATCTTCTTCAAAGAGAATAGCTTCTGCTATATCGTCATTTTTATTCACAGTAAATATCTGTCCATTGTATAATAATGTTTTTTCTTTCATCACTTTTCCCTTTCACAGTTTTTGTTAGTTTAACCTTTATTTTCATAAAAATTCCTCTGAAAGAGAAAAGTGGCACACAATTGTGTACCACCAAATTCTAATTTTATTATTATTTAACCAAAAGGCTTTCTCCTGTCATTTCATCAGGCTTTGAAAGTCCCATAAGGTCAAGCATTGTGGGTGCAAGATCAGCAAGTCTTCCAACTTTCAGCTTCACACCATCAGGTCCGCCCACCAGAACAAGGGGAACAACATTGGTTGTGTGCGCTGTGAATACATCATTTGTGCTGTAATCAAGCATCTGGTCTGCGTTTCCGTGGTCTGCTGTGATTAGCGCAGTTCCACCCATTTTAAGAATTGCATCAATGGTTCTGCCAAGGCATTCATCAACGGTTTCAACCGCCTTTACTGCCGCTTCAAACACTCCTGTATGTCCAACCATATCACAGTTTGCAAAGTTAAGAACAATCACGTCATACTCACCGCTTTCAATTCTTTTAACAACCTCATCAGTAACCTCATACGCACTCATTTCGGGCTGGAGATCATAGGTTGCAACTTTAGGTGAATTGATAAGCGCCCTGTCCTCACCGTCATAAACAGATTCAACACCGCCATTGAAAAAGAATGTAACGTGTGCATACTTCTCTGTTTCAGCTATTCGAAGCTGTCTGAGCCCTGTCTTGCTGATATATTCGCCAAAGGTATTGGAAAGACTTTGAGGTTTAAATGCAACATTTACATTAGGCATTGATGCATCATACTGTGTCATACAAACAAAGTATGTGCTAAAGAACTCTCTTTCAAAGCCACTGAACTCTGGGTCAACGATGGTTCTTGTGATTTCTCTTGCTCTGTCGGGTCTAAAATTGAAGAACACAACCGAGTCATTTTCAGAAATGGTTCCAAGAGCATTTCCGCTGTCATCTGTGATAACTGTGGGAACAATGAATTCATCAGTCACGCCGTCGTTGTAAGATTTCTTAACCGCATTCACAGCAGAGGTATCTTTCTTTCCCTCGCCTTTTACCATAGCCTTGTAAGCTTCACTTACACGTTCCCAACGATTGTCACGGTCCATAGCATAGTATCTGCCCATAACAGATGCGATTTTGCCCACCTCAAGATTTCTCATTTTTTCAACCAACTGGCTTACAAAATCAGCACCTGATGTAGGAGAAACGTCACGTCCATCCATAAAGCAGTGAACATATACTTTTGTGAGGCCATTTTTCTTTGCCATTTCAATGAGTCCGAAAAGATGATTTATATGGCTGTGCACACCGCCATCAGACAAAAGTCCCATAAAGTGAAGAGCACTGTCGTTCTTTTTGCAGTTTTCCACTGCCTCACAAAGAGCTTCATTTTCGAAGAAATCTTCGTCTTCGATTGACTTTGTAATTCTTGTAAGTTCCTGATATACAATTCTTCCTGCGCCGATGTTGGTATGTCCAACCTCAGAGTTGCCCATTTGACCCTCAGGAAGACCAACATCCATACCTGACGCGTGGATAACTGTATTTGGATACTCGGCAAGAAATTTATCCATATTGGGAGTTTTTGCGGAATAAATAGCATTTCCCTCGTGACGCTCATTCACGCCATAGCCGTCCATAATTATAAGTGCATAAGGTTTTTTACTCATTATTCTTTCCTTTCTTTAGACCGTATTAACTCAAAACAAGGGCGAATTTTCTTCGCCCTCATTCTTTATTTTAAAATTACTGTGCAGCCTTTACAATAACGGCAAAATCCGCACTCTTGAGGCTTGCGCCACCGATAAGACCACCGTCTATATCGCCTTTTGCAAGAAGCTCTGCAGCATTAGCTGCATTCATGCTTCCGCCGTACTGAATTGTAACATCTTTTGCACAATTTTCGCAGTAAAGCTCTGCAAAAATCTTTCTGATACCCTCGCAAACTTCCTGAGCCTGCTCAGCTGTAGCAGTCTTGCCTGTGCCGATAGCCCAGATAGGTTCGTATGCGATAACAACCTTTTTCGCATCCTCAGCAGCAATGCCAGCAAATGCTTTTTTAACCTGAATAGCAATGAGGTCCATTGTGATTCCGGCTTCTCTTTCTTCAAGGCTTTCACCCACACAAACGATAGGAATAAGGCCCTTTTCCAAAGCTTTCTTGGTTTTGAGGTTTACTGTTTCGTCGGTTTCAGCAAAATACTGTCTTCTTTCAGAGTGACCGATGATAACATAGCTGACACCCAAATCGTTGAGCATATCAGCACTTACTTCGCCTGTGAAAGCACCCTTGTCTTCAAAATGAAGGTTTTCAGCACCGATTTTAACGTGTGTGTCTTTTGCAGCACGAACAGCTTCGGAAAGACAAACATAAGGTGTGCAGCAAACCACTTCGCACTTAGCACCCTCTGTTGCAGCGGCAACCTCTTTTACAAAATCATATGTTTCGCTTGGCAACTTGTTCATTTTCCAGTTGCAGGCAATAATATACTTTCCCATTTTTTGTTTTCTCCTTTGTAATTTATTTATCGTTAATTGCAACAACGCCGGGGAGGTCTTTGCCCTCGAGGAATTCAAGAGAAGCACCGCCACCTGTTGAGATATGGCTCATCTTGTCACCAAGACCTGCCTGATTTACAGCAGCAACACTGTCGCCGCCGCCGATGATTGTTGTAGCATCAAGATCAGCAAGCATAAGAGCTATTGCGTTTGTACCCTTTGCAAAGTTAGGCATTTCAAAAACACCCATAGGTCCATTCCAAACAACAGTCTTTGCGTCTTTGAGAGCATCTTTGTAAAGCTCGATTGTCTTTTCACCAATATCAAGACCTTGCCAACCAGCTTCGATTTCGCCACGGCCAACAGTTTTCTTTTCTGCATCGTTATCAAAAGCCTTTGCAACAACAGTATCAACAGGGATAAGAAGCTTCACACCCTTTTCCTCTGCCTTTGCCATCATTTCTTTTGCATAATCAAGATAGTCAGCTTCAAGAAGTGAATCGCCAACTTCTTCGCCAAGAGCTTTCATAAAGGTATAAGCCATACCGCCACCGATAATGAGGGTATCAACCTTTTCAAGAAGATTGTTGATAACAGAAATCTTTGATGAAACCTTTGAGCCGCCAAGAACAGCAACAAGAGGTCTTACGGGGTTGTTTACTGCATTGCCAAGGTACTCGATTTCCTTGTTGATAAGGTAACCGCCAACTGCAGTATCAACAAATTCAGTAACACCAACGTTTGAACAGTGTGCACGGTGGGCTGTGCCGAATGCATCGTTTACAAAAATATCACAGAGTGATGCAAGTTCACGGCTGAATTCTTCCACATTCTTTGTTTCCTCTGCTCTGTATCTTGTGTTTTCAAGAAGAACAACGTCGCCTTCGTTCATTTCGGCAACTGCTTTCTTTGCGTTTTCTCCAACAACGGTGTCATCAGCTGCAAAAACAACGTCTTTTCCAAGAAGTTCAGATAAACGCTTAGCCACAGGAGCAAGCGAAAGCTCAGGCTTTGGTTCGCCCTTGGGTTTGCCCATATGTGAGCAAAGAATAACCTTTGCACCATCTGCAATAAGCTTCTTGATTGTGGGATGAGCCCCTACAATTCTTGTTTCGTCAGTGATTTTGCCATCTTTGATCGGAACGTTGAAATCACAACGCACCAAAACGCGTTTGCCTTTTGGACAAATATCATCAACTGTTTTTTTGTTCATTTTAAAACCCTCCATATATTTATCTTAATGTTTAATTAACTTCGCAAAATATATTCTACCCTATTTGGGAAAATTTATCAAGTATTTTTTGTTAAAATTTTCGCAATCTTTCAATCAAATTATTGTGTGTTATGCTTATATTTCAAAAGACCACCTTTTATTCGCCCTTGTTCAGAAATTCAAGAATTACATTATTTTCACAAAGCTGTGAAGCAAATGATGAATCATTTATCTCGGTCATAATCTTGCTGTTTGGGTCAAATGGCGAGAGTAACACTAAAGCCGCAGCCACGATATAAAGCACCACAACGCCAATTCCGCCGCCCAGAACTGCTCCGCCAAGGCGGTTGAACTGTTTTATCACGGGAAGCTTTGTAAAGATATTGAGTACCTTTCCAATAAGACGTATAGCAATTTTGAAAAATACAAGAACCAACAAAAATGCAATGATTTTTATTGCTAGTTCCGCAATAGCGCCTGAAATACTTGTGGTTGCCGCCTCAACTCCGTCACCAATGTAGTTCCATACAAAACCCCACGCACCATCTGTTTCTGTGGGAAGACTTCCTGAAATATATTTTTTTCCGATAAAGTCCACAAGATATGTATAGACAGCAGTTTTTTTAAGCCAACCCGACACGACGGGATAAATCCAAAAAGAAAGCAGAATGGATAAAACATATGAAACTATGCTTATCAGCGATTTCATAAGTCCAGACCTGTATCCTATGGCAATAAAACCTGCAACTATCAAAACAGCCACAATATCCGCGAGCATTTTGTTCACACCTTTACTTTATTTTTATTATATCTGCACTTGCACTACCGAGGGATAAAAACTCATCTCTTCCGGCAAAAATCCTTATTTTCTTTATGTCCTGACCTGCGTCAATTTTACCTTTTTGTTTTCCTGACGGCGAAAATCTGTATACTCCATTTATCGTAACCGCCAAGATACATTCGCCGTTTACGTCAAAGGTTTTTATTTCTCCATCCGTTTCAAGTCTGCCGCGGAGTTTTCCTCGGGAAGAATAGCTTTCCAAAATAGTATTATTTGTTCCGCTGTCAAAGGCAAACACCATATTGTTTTCGTTTTCTATATTACACTCAACAGGTGTTTTTCCGTCAAAATCGATGACAAATTGTTGTTTTCCGTTTTTCTTAAAGGCATAGACCTTTTCGTCTGTCACAGCAATAAGTCCACCACCGTTTTTGTACTTAAGCTTCAGCACAACACCATCAACTTCGGCTATACATTTCGCTTCTTCTTTGCCCGAGATGTCAACAAGCATAATTTTGCTGTATAACTTTTCCTTGTCAGTCATAAGCTGCGCGGCTGCAAGCTCATTCTTTGAAGAAATGTCAATATCACCTATGTATCCGCTTCCGCTGTGCCATTTAAAAAGCTCTTTTCCGCTTTTGTCAAAGATGCTTACCACACCTTTGTACCCAAGCTCACTGCTGGAAAGTGCTATATAACCATTCTTATTCAGTTTTGCCGCAAGTATTTCTCTTTCTGTCTTAATTTGTGAAACGAGCCTATCGTTTTTGTAGAGATAGCTTTGATTTCCGCCCATATCAGCAAGCATAATGAAATCATTTTTTACCATGACACCTGGCTCTGTAATATTGTTAACAAGGCTGAATACCTCTCTACCCCGATTATCAATACTGCGGACACCTTCTTTACCCACAATCAGCATTTCTTTTCCGTAATTCACCGAATAATAATTCATACCCGGCTGAAAGCTAACCGAAACCGAGTCAGGTCTTGACAAAAACTTTTGAAATTCCGGATTGGAAAACATCATAACAAGTGTCAGCACCAATAAAATAAGCACTGCCACTATACGTTTTTTGCTGAAAACATTTTTAAATGTTTCTTTTTTCTCTCTCATAATATTTACCACTCCAAAACATCAGCGTCATAAAAAACTTCTTTGAGAAAAAGCCCCTCTGGCGGTGCGGTCTGTCCTGCGCCGCGTCTGTCACCTTCACTTATAATCTTCTCTATTTCTTCTGCCGTTTTTCGTCCTGTGCCGACCTCAATCAGCGTTCCGGCAATAATCCTCACCATATTATAAAGAAAGGCGTTTGCCGCAATTTCTATTTTTATCTTCTGAGGTTCTTCATTGTCCCACAACACCCTGCAAAAATAGACCGTGCGAACTGTGGTTTTTTGTGAGCCGCCAGCAGCCATAAAAGCGGAAAAATTGTGAGTTCCACAAAATTTCTCTGCCGCTTTTTTCATTTCTTCCACATCAAGATTATATGGGACGTGCCAGCTATATTTTTTTTCGAAAGGATTTTGCACATTTGAATTCCAGATTCTGTATTCATAACACTTCCCTTTTGCTGAAAATCTTGCATTAAAATCGTCACTTACTTCACGTGCAGCAATAACCGAAATATCATCATCCCCAAGGTGAGTATTTATGGCATAGGGAAGCCTTTCAAGTGGTATTGTGGTTTCACTTTTGAAATTCAGGACAAACTCAAAAGCGTGAACCCCCGCATCAGTGCGACTGCAGCCACAAACTGAGATTTTCTCTTCAAGAAGATCCGAGAGAATGGTTTCCATACGCTCCTGAACGGTGATGCCGTTCTTCTGGAACTGCCAACCGTGATAGTTTGTGCCGTCATACATAATTTTAAGTGCAATATTTTTCATAAGATACCTCGCGTCACGAAAAGACTACAACAGAATATTCGATGCAAAAACAAGCATCGCAAAGACAAGAACATAAACCCAACCTAACACATCAGTCTTGGTCATTTTAAGTTCTTTAAGACGTGTTCTGTTCTCTCCACCGCGATAGCATCTGCATTCCATAGCAACCGCCAAATCATCGGCACGCCTGAACGCCCCTACGAAAAGAGGGATGAGAATTGGAATCATCGCTTTTGCACGGTTTATTATATTTCCGCTTTCAAAATCTGCACCACGGGCAGTCTGAGCTTTGATAATCTTCTCTGTTTCCTCTAAAAGTGTAGGAACAAACCGAAGGGCAATTGTCATCATCATAGCAAGTTCGTGTGCCGGAACGCCTATCTTTTTGAAAGGTGAGAGAAGTCGTTCAATGCCGTCAGTGAGTGCTATTGGCGATGTTGTCAGTGTCAGGAGCGATGTGCCCATCACAAGGAAAAACAACCTCAGCACCATAAAAATTGCAAGACGCACGCCTTCCGCGGTTATCTTGAGGAAGCCCCAACTCCATATAATTCTTCCGTTTGTTAAAAACAAATTGAAAACCGCCGTAAACACAACGAAAACGAGTATGGGCTTCACGCCTTTTATCACATAACTAAATGGAATTTTTGACGAAAAAATGCACAATGCCGTAAAGATTGCCAAAATACCATATCCCCAGAAATTTTTTATACAAAAAATTACTGTGATATAGATAACTATGCAAAGAATTTTTGTCCGAGGGTCAAGTCTGTGTATCAAAGAATTTCCCGGAAAATATTGACCAAGGGTAATATCTTTAAGCATTTTATCATCTCTTTTCCTTTGCGTTTAATATTTTTTCAAGTTCTGCCTTTGCCGCAGAAACGGTATATATTCCCTCTGGGAGAGGCAACCCTGCCTCGCGAAGTCTGTCACACACCTCAGTTATCTGAGGTACGGCAAGTCCCATTGTTTTGAGGTCCTTGGCACCTTTAAAAATCTCGTGTGGTGTACCTTGCATCGCAACTTCACCTTGATTCATAACCACAATTCTGTCTGCAAGACTTGCAATATCCTCCATGCTGTGTGAAACAAGAACAACAGTTATCCCAAGCCGGCGGTGCATATCCCGTATCTTGCACAAAATCTCATCTCTGCCGCCGGGGTCAAGCCCTGCTGTTGGCTCATCAAGGATTAGAAGCTTTGGCTCCATAGCAACAACACCCGCAATGGCAGCTCTTCTTTTCTGTCCGCCGGAAAGGTCAAAGGGTGACTTTTCCAAAACAGCATCATCAAGTCCCACAAGCTTTGCCGCAAAATGCACACGCCGCTTTATCTCATCCTCAGAAAGTCCCATATTATTAGGCCCAAATGCTATATCCTGAAAGACCGTTTCTTCAAACAGCTGATATTCAGGGTACTGCATAACATATCCTATCTGAAATCTTAGCTTTCGCATATTTGTGTTTTTTTCATAAAGGGTTTGTCCGTCAATAGTGATGCTCCCACTATCAGGTTTAAGAAGCCCTGCCATAAGCTGAATAAGCGTAGACTTTCCCGAACCTGTATGTCCTATGAGACCTATGAATTCACCGGCTTTCAGGTCAAGGTTTATATTTTTTACCGCTGCTTTTTCAAAAGGGCCGCCGCTCATATATGTATAGTTTACGTCATTTAACTTAATCACAGCTATTTCCCCCGTCCTTTAAGAAATTCTCTATTTCAGCAGCACATTCTTCCACTGTCAGAATATCACAGTTCAGCTCAAAGCCCGACTTTCTCAGGGAATAGAGAAGCTCCGTTGTTTGGGGAACATCAAGCCCGATTTTTTTAAGCTTTTTCACCTGAGAAAAAATTTCCTTAGGCTCGCCCTCCATAACAATTTCGCCACGGTCCATAACAACTACTCGGTCAGCCTGAGCCGCTTCTTCCATAAAATGCGTAATCATAACAACCGTCATTTTCTCCTGACGGTTGAGTTTTTTCACAGTTTCCATAATCTCGCGTCTGCCCACAGGGTCAAGCATTGCCGTGGATTCGTCCATAACAATAACCTCAGGCTTCATAGCAAGAACCCCCGCAACAGCAATTCTTTGCTTTTGTCCGCCGCTGAGCATACTTGATGAATGGTCTTTGTACTTTGTCATATTGACAGCATCAAGAGAATAGTCGACTCTCTTGCGTATCTCCTTTGGCTCAACGCCCAAATTTTCAGGAGCGAAAGCCACATCTTCTTCAACAATGGTGGCAACAAGCTGATTATCAGGGTTCTGAAAAACCATGCCCACCTTTTGTCTTATGTCATAAAGTGAATTCTCGTCTGCGGTATTTATTCCATCAACCATCACAGTTCCGCCCGTTGGCACTAAAATCGCATTTAAGTGTTTAGCAAGTGTGGATTTTCCAGAGCCGTTATGCCCCAAAACCGCAAGGAATTCCCCTTTTTTGACACACAAATTTATGCCCTTTAAAACCGCATCGGTTTCATTGGCATCTGTGTCATCATAGGAAAATTCCAAATCCTTTATTTCAATAATTGTATCTGTATTTTTTTCTGTTTTGTCCAAAAGTTTCACCTTCATTTTTTACAGATGTCTTTTATTTCCACCAGCGTCCCGAGTATCCACAAGGAAGCACAAGTCCGTTCTTTGTCACCGGAAGACCAACCTCATCAACCGCAGAATTCCCTCCAAACTTTTTCTTGAGGGTCATTTTGTATATGTTTTCAAGAACGCCACCCGAAAGCCCTGTTGTATAAGAATTTATCAGGAAGAACAATGGTTCATCCGACAAAACCTCCATACAAAGCTTCACAAGGTCAAAAAGCTCGTCTTCAATCTTCCAGACCTCACCCGACGGGCCTCTTCCATAAGATGGTGGGTCCATAATCACTGCGTCGTATTTTCTTCCGCGTCTGATTTCACGCTCAGTGAATTTCTTCACGTCATCAACAATGTACCTGATAGGACGGTTTTCAAGTCCTGACAGCACCGCATTCTCCTTTGCCCATGCAACCATTCCCTTTGACGCATCCACATGACAAACCGAAGCCCCCGCAGATGCCGCCGCCATAGTAGCACCGCCGGTATATGCAAAAAGGTTTAAAACATTCACATTTTCACGGCCTGATTTTCTTATAATATCCGAAAACCAGTCCCAGTTTGTGGCTTGTTCAGGAAATAGCCCTGTATGCTTGAAGCCCATCATTTTGATGCCGAACCTGAGCTTTCCATAATCAACAGTCCAGCTTTCAGGCATACCTTTCCGGCTTTCCCAATGGCCTCCGCCGGTATTACTGCGGATATAGTGTGCATCAGCCTCGCGCCAGATTTTGTTCGCCTTTTCGCCCTCTGTGTCCCACACAATCTGGGGGTCAGGACGCCGAAGCACAATATTTCCCCAGCGTTCAAGCTTTTCGCCACGGCTTGTGTCAAGAAGCTCGTAATCCTTCCATTTATCTGATAAAAACATAACTTTCCTCTTTTTAAGAATTTATAATTTCTTTCACTGCATCAATAGCATTTTTAAGATATGGCGTGCCGTCAATAGCCTCAACCTGACCCGCATCACATCGCGATGCAATTTCTGCTTTCATAGGTATCTTTCCAAGAGCCTTAAGTCCTGCATTTTTTGAAACCTCGTCAATTTTGCTCTCGCCAAAGATACTGATTTTTTCTGAGCAGTTGGGGCATTCTACATAGCTCATATTTTCAACTAATCCAAGGATGGGAATATTCATCATCTTTGCCATATTCACAGCCTTTTCAACAATCATCGAAACAAGCTCCTGAGGTGATGTAACAACAATTATTCCGTCAACAGGAAGAGACTGAAAAACTGTCAGGGGAACATCACCCGTTCCGGGGGGCATATCCACAAACATACAGTCAACATCCTCCCAGAGAACATCTGTCCAGAACTGTTTCACCGTTCCGCCGATAACAGGTCCACGCCAAACAACCGGGTCAGTGTCATTTTCAAGAAGAAGATTTATTGACATAATCTTTGTACCGCCACGGCTTACCTTTGGCAAAATGCCATACTCTGTGCCTTCAGCTTTTGCATTTATACCAAAAAGCTTGGGAATTGACGGTCCGGTAATATCCGCATCAAGAATTGCTGTGCGGTATCCCTCTCTTTGAACCCCTGCTGCCATAAGCGATGTGACAAGAGACTTACCTACTCCGCCCTTTCCACTTACTATTCCAATCACTTTTTTAACATTGCTCATTGAGTTGCAGGGAGCAAGAAAGCTTTGTTCTTCCTTTCTTGAACTGCAGTTTTCACCGCAGCTTGAGCAATCGTGTGTGCAATTTTCACTCATTTTATCAAATCCTTTCTGTCTTAAAATCCTCTCAGTGCCGCAGCCAGCTGGTCATCATTTTCAACCTCAGCTGTTCTCACTGTGTCATACAAATTCATTTGTGTTGTTATATCAAGAACTCCATAAGGGAAAAGCTTTTTTGCCTGCTGGAAATTGTTGACTGCAATTTTAAGATTTTCATCATAGACGTCATTTATCTCGCCCACAAAAAGTCCCAGAAGCTCAAGCATTTCTTTTGCCTGTCTTACTTCTTCGCCTTTGTCTCCCACCTTGTAAACCTTATTTAGCTTGAAAAAGTCATACTTTGACATATCAACGGGCTTTGAAGAATTTTTCACTTGTACATCAGGCATAATTCCCATTTTATGAATATTGCTTCCGAGGGGTGTCAGATAATATGCAACAGTAAACTTTATCATTGCCCCGTCACTCAATGCTCTGAGGGACTGAACCGTGCCTTTTCCATAAGTTTTTTCACCTATGACCCTTGCTGCACCGTTCTCTTTGAGTGCCGCAGTAAGCACCTCTGATGCACTTGCACTCATACCGTTTGTGAGGACAGCAATGTTATAATCAGTTTTCTTTCCGGTAGCCACGTAAACTTTATCCAAAACATCCATTTTGTGGTCTTCGGTTGTAATCATCTGTCCGTCCTCAAGGAACATATCAGCGATTAAGACAGCCTGATCAAGATAGCCGCCACCGTTGTTTCTGAGGTCAATCACAATGTTTTTGATGCCTTTTTCATCGACCTCTTTCATTATTTCTTCAAATTCTTTAGCTACGTTTTCAGTGAAGGAATAAATCGAAATCTTTGCAACTTTCTTTCCTTCCTCTTCCAAGATTTCAAGGTCCGTGGCAGGAGCTACCACTGTTTCACGCACAACGCTGAAAACAATGGGGTCAGAAAAGCCAGAACGCAAAACCTTTATTTTTACGGTTGTGCCCTCTTGTCCGCGGATATAATTGACCGCGGTTTCAAACTCCACATCTCTCAAATCAATGTTGTCAGCGCCGATTATTATGTCCCCGGACTTTATGCCCGCTCTTTCGGCAGGTGAATCTGGAATAGGGCTTGAAACAATGAGATTTCCATTGTCAGACAGGATATTTACGCCTATTCCCACAATTTCCTCTCCCAAATCTTCCATAAGGGCTTTTGCCTCTTCTTTTGTATAATAAGCAGAATTTTCGTCCACCGATTCAACCATTGTCCGCATAGCTTTTTCGTAAAGTGCGTGGTCATCACCTATCAGTTCTTCAAGAACCTTTACATACAAATCATCCTCGAAAAGACTATCATATCTGCCGAAGACCGAAATATTTTGTGCTGTGCTTTCAATAATTTCAGCATAGGTGGGCGTCTTTTCTTCCTGAGCAGATATTGGCACGCAGGAAAGCACCAACATACACGATAAACATATCGCTGTAAAATTCTTTGCAATCTTTTTCACTTGACTCAACTCCTCCGATTTTTACATTTTTTCAGGGGCTTCAATTTTAAGCATCTTAAGAACGCCCGCGATCACAATTCTTACACTGTCAACAATCTTAAGACGTGCATTCATAAGCTCTTCATCTTCCACTTTCACGCGGCATGCGTTGTAGAAAGTATGGAAAGCAGCTGCCAGGTCAATAACATATCTGGTGATTTTTGCAGGCTCACGGGTCTCCGCTGCTGCACGGATTTCCTCCGGCAAATCACAGAGTTTCTTGAGAAGTGCGATTTCCTCTTTTTCTTTTAAAAGCTCAGATGAAATCTCTGCCATAGGCTTAACACTTATGCCCTCTGCCTCCAAAAGTCTTATAATACTGCAAATTCTTGCATGAGCATACTGAACATAAAATACAGGGTTTTCACTTTCCTGCTTAACAGCCAAATCAAGGTCAAAATCAAGGTGGCTGCCTGCCATTCTCATATTGAACAAGAATCTTGCTGCATCAACAGACACATCATCAAGAAGGTCAGTAAGTGTAATCGCTTTTCCCGTACGTTTTGACATTCTCACAGCCTCGCCGCCCTGGGTAAGACGCACAAGCTGCATAATAGAAACCTCAAACTTGTCAGGGTCAATGCCAACAGCCGCCAGTGCCGCTTTCATCCTTGCAATATGTCCGTGGTGGTCAGCACCCCAGACATCAATACAAAGGTCAAATCCGCGGGTTTCGATTTTGTTGATATGGTATGCAATATCCGCCGCAAAATATGTGGGAATGCCATTATTTCGAACCAGAACCTCGTTCTTTTCAAGCCCCATCTTCTCGCAGTTTATCCACACCGCACCGTCTTCCTCATAGGTATAGCCAGCCTTGGTCAAGCGGTCAATAGCCTCCTTGACCTTGCCCTCCTTGTGTAGCACACTTTCTCTGAACCATACATCATAATAAATTCTGTATTTCTCAAGGTCGGTTTTCAGGGACGCCACATTCTTCTCAAGGGCATAGGCAACAAGAGCCGCCTTTCTTTCATCAGGTGATGCATCAATATACTTGTCACCCTCGATTTCAATAAACTTTTTAGCGTGTTCCTTTATGTCATCACCATGATATCCATCCTCGGGGAACTCTACTGCATCCTCGCCCTTTATAGCTTGTATATATCTTGCCTCAAGGGATTTTCCAAATTTTTCAATTTGGTTTCCTGCATCATTGACATAAAATTCACGAGTAACATCATAGCCCGCATATTCCAACACACTTGCCATACAGTCACCAAGAGCACCGCCACGGGCATTACCCATATGCATAGGACCTGTTGGGTTTGCACTTACAAACTCAACCATAACCTTTTTGCCCTTGCCCATATCTATCTTTCCATAATTCTCGCCCTGCTCCTCGATTTCACGAAGAACATTATAAAGTCTTGCGTTTGACAGATAGAAGTTTATAAAGCCGGCACCTGCAACCTCAACCTTTTCGATTTCGTCATTCTTTTTGATTTCAGCTACAATCTCTTCGGCAATTTTTCTTGGGGGAAGGCGAAGCTCTTTTGCAAGCATCATCGCCACGTTGCAGGCAAAATCTCCGTGTTGTTCATCCTTAGGAATTTCAAGCTGAATTTTTTCTGCTATTCTGAGGTCCTCAGGAACATTGAACGCGCCCCTTGCCGCTGCTTTATTAAATGCCTCAACCACTGCCTGTCCGATTTTTTTCTTTGAATTTTCTATAATGCTCATTTTATTCTCCATTCCGCCCCGAATTTTTTCGGGGAATATTTTCCTTTGTTTATGCTAAATTCTTGGTAACCGTAAGGTTAAGCTTGTTAACAAGATAATCACAGTTGTCTATATCAAGGATATATTCAAGCTTGATATCTCCACCATCAGCACCAAGGTTGTTTTCAATCAGCACCGGATTTACCCCTACCGGAATCGCTCCATAAGGCGTCTGATAATTGCACAAAGACTTTTCACCAAGACGAAATTCCATTTTGGTATTGTACTTTCCGTGACGTATCATGCTGACGCTATTCTCTTCCACCTTGATTGTAGTGGTAGTATTTTCGAAGCCCGTAAGTTCACTTTCTTCATAAACAATGTAAAACTTGCCGTTTCTCTTTGCAAACTTACCTTTTGTCTGAAGTTCTATTTCATTTGTTTCTTCTTCGCCCTCTGCACTTTGCAAAGTTTTTAGAAGAATCATTGCATTGTTTTCCATTATATCAAAACCCTTCAATTTCTATTTTTTCAACACTTTCTTTGATTGGTCTGTCCAAAAACATACTTCCCAAAGTTGAAAAATCTTCAACAGAGTCACTGACAAAATATCTGTATGTTCCGTCTTCGCTCCCCTCGCTTAGCAGATTTTTTTCATTCAGGAAATCATATGCAGCACGTGCTGCCACCGCCCCTGAATCAATCAGCGTCACATCTTTTCCCATAATGTCACCAATCACCGATTTAAGCAGCGGATAGTGGGTACAGCCAAGAATAAGTGTGTCAATTCCCTTTTCTTTCATTTCGTCAAGATATTCCCTTGCAATAATCCTTGTTGCCTCGCTATCGGTATAGCCATTTTCAACCAAGGGCACAAACATTGGACAAGCCTTCCCAAAAATTTCTGCATCGGGGCAAATATCTTTTATATTTGACACGTATTTACCATATTTTATGGTAGCCCCCGTGCCAAGAACGCCAATCCTTTTGTTCTTTGTGGCAGCCACTGCAGCTCTTGCCGCAGGCTCAACCACACCCATAACTTTCGTATCACTTTCATCCGCAATCCAAGGAAGTGCCGCACTGCTGGCTGTTCCGCAGGCAATGATTATTGCTTTTATGTCAAAGGTTTTCAAAAACCTTATGTCTTGTCTTACATATTTGATGATAGTATCGCGGCTCCTGGTACCATAAGGAACTCTTCCCGTATCACCAAAATAAATAACGTCTTCATTCGGCATGATTTTCATTATTTCTCTGACACAAGTGAGTCCGCCAAGTCCCGAATCAAAAACGCCTATAGGCCTTTTGTCCATTTTATCAATCCTCTCTCAAAAGGGCAAGCTGTATATGTCTGTCAATAACCTCTGTCATAGAAAGGCCTGACGCTTCCCACACTTTTGGATACATACTTATAGGGGTAAATCCCGGTATGGTATTTATTTCATTGAGATAAATATCGCCTGTTTCCTTGTCAACAAAGAAATCCACCCTTGAATGACCTCTGCACTCACAAATTTTATATGCTCTTTTAGCGTATTCCTTTATTTTGTTTTCCGTTTCCTTGTCAACAGGTGCAGGAATCATAAGTTTTGAATCTTCACATTCATACTTTGCTTCAAAGTCATAAAACTCTTTTGCCGGCTTGATTTCGCCAAGAACATCTGAGGTTTCGGGCTTTAAATTTCCCATAACACCACATTCTACCTCACGGGCATTTATGCATTCCTCAATCAATACCTTGTAATCGTGCTTTAGTGCAAGAGCAATTCCATCTTCAAGCTCTTTTCTGTTCTGTGCTTTTGTAACACCCACAGACGAGCCCGCCGATGACGGTTTAATGAACATAGGATATCCAAGTTTTTCTTCAATTTTCTCAAAGTCAGGTTTTTGCCCAAGCTTAAGTTCTGCCCAGTCTGCCTGAGGAATGCCCGCCTTTTCAAAAAGTATCTTCGCAATGCATTTGTCCATACAAGCGGCACTTCCGATTACACCGCTTCCCACATAAGGAATCCCCGCAAGTTCACAAAGTCCGGGTATTGTTCCGTCCTCGCCATTCTTGCCGTGAATAACCGGATAAACCACATCTATACCAATCTTTTCGATGCCGCCATCTTTCATCACCAAAAGAGCCTTGTCGCATCTGTCTGGGGAAAGGACTGCAGGAACAGTCTTTTCACTTTCCCAACTATGTTCACGAATTTTTTGAACCTCACCGTCATACAAGAGCCATCTTCCATCTTCGGTGATACCCACCGCAAAGACATTGTACTTTTCGCGGTCAATACTGTCCAGCACAGCAGAAGCTGAAACCTCGGACACACTATGTTCGGATGAAACTCCGCCGAACAACACACAAATATTTTTCTTTTCCATAAAAACATCTATCCTTTACAAATAATTTTAACTCAACATAGTTAAAAAATCAATATGTATAAAGCCGAAAATATATGTCAACACTTTCCTTTGAATCATTGTTTTTCTAAGAAAGGATGACCTTACTCAATGCAACATATAAACAAAGCACGGCTTATTTTTCTCTTTATTTTACTTACTTTAATTTTTTCATTACTTATATCCTATGCACAAAGCACAGTTCAAAACATCTCAGGTTCTGTTCTTCGTCTTCACATTGTGGCAAACAGCAATACAGACTTTGACCAACAGCTAAAACTCGCTGTCCGCGACAAAGTTTTGAGCAAAACCTCACACATTTTTCAAAACACTCGCTCAGCAGACGAAGCAAAAGCTCTTGCAAAAAAGCACTCTGTACTTATTCAAAAAACCGCCAAGGACGAAATCAAGCGTCTTGGGTTTGACTATCCTGTAAATGTTTCAGTGACCGAATGCGCCTTCCCCACAAAATTCTATGGCGACATCTCGCTCCCTTGTGGCAAATATAATGCCGTAAAAATCGAAATTGGAGAAGCGAAAGGCGAAAACTGGTGGTGCGTTATGTATCCACCCCTGTGTTTCACAGAGGGAATGATTTCTGTCCCAAGTGAGACAAAATCAAGACTTCGCAATACTCTCTCTCAAGAAGAATACAATCTTGTAACTAATACACAAAGCGGTGTTATCCCCGTTGAAATGCGATTTAAAATTGTAGAAATCTTTCAGAAATATTTCTAAAGGGGCAAATTTGCTATGGCATTAAGTGACATATCCCCCCGTGCCCCTGCACTATACTCATAAAAAGCCGCACAGCCAATCATGGCAGCATTATCTGTACAAAGGCTCATTGACGGGCAGGAGAAATCCATGCCCTTTGATTTTGCCAAAGACTCAACCTTTTCACGAAGCTGAGCATTTGCGGCAACACCGCCCGCAAGGGCGATTCTTTTCACTCCGTATTTTTGGGCACATTCAATAAGATGCTGAGAGAGGACATCCGTTACCGCCGCCTGAAATGACGCCGCAACGTCCGCCTTATTTATTTCAAGTTCTTTTTGCTCAGCGTTGTGAACATGGTTGATTACCGCCGTTTTCACTCCGCTGAAGCTGAAATCAAACCCGTCTTTTCCCATGTTTACTCTTGGGAATTTTATTGCATCAGGGTTTCCCTCTTTTGCACATTTCTGGATTGCAGGACCACCGGGATAACCAAGACCCAAAACTCTTGAAACCTTGTCAAAGGCTTCCCCTGCCGCATCGTCGTTTGTTTTTGCAAGCACCTCATATTCGGTATAGCTCTTTACATAAACGATATGACTGTGCCCGCCCGACGCCACAAGGCAAATGAACGGCGGCTTGAAATCAGGATTTTCAATATAATTCGCTGAAATATGTCCCTTTATGTGATGTACCGGAACAAGAGGCTTTTTCGCAGCAAAACTGAGCGCCTTGGCTGTTGACACTCCCACAAGGAGTGCCCCCACAAGCCCGGGACCATAAGTCACCGCTATGGCATCAACCTCATCAAGAGTCGTCTTGGCATCAAGCAGCGCTTTATCCACCACACTGCTGATATTTTCAATATGCTTTCGGGATGCAACTTCAGGAACAACCCCGCCAAACTCTTTATGCAATTCAATCTGGGTATTGATAACATTTGAAAGGACATTTATACCGTCTTCAACCACCGCAGCAGCCGTTTCGTCACATGAACTTTCAATAGCAATTATCTTCATTGTTCTCCTCCTCAAATTTTCTTTGCATAAGGAATGCATCCTCACGATTTTCGTAATAATTCTTTCTCATACCACTCTGCATAAAACCCATTTTTTCATAAAGCTTTATTGCAGGAATATTCGAAACCCTTACCTCAAGGTTTATTTCACATATTTTTTCTTTTTTGCAAAATTCAACCAGACACGAGATAAGGTTTTGGGCAATTCCACGTCTTCGGTGACTTTCAAGCACAGCCACGTCGATAATATCCGCTGCCCCACAAATATTCCAAAGTCCTGCATATCCAAGGACTTTTTCATCCTCCACCGCTACAAAGTAGGTGGCTATTTTATTTTCAAATTCTTTTTGGAAAGTAGCCCTTGCAAAGCCACTGTTAAAGCACTCTTCTTCAACGGCCACGAGTCCCTCAAGATGCTTTCTTTCCATAAGCACATATTCTATCATAATTTCATTCTTTCTATAAGATCCTTTAGCTGTATGGCACACTTTCTGTAAATCTCAACGTCGCCGCCATATGGATCAGCAATTCCTCCCATATCACCAACAAACTCAGCTATTGTTTGGACATTATACTTATCAGGAATGCTCGCTTTGTGGCTTTCTGTCATAGTAAGAACTATGTCTGAATTTTCAAGCATTTCATATGTCAGCTGTTGGGATTCGTGGTTTTTTATGTCTGCGCCAAGCTCTGCCGCTGCACAGATCGCATTTTCTGACGCCTTGCCGCCTGCTGCAAAAAGTCCTGCCGATGCTGAAACTGCATTCTTTCCTGATATGTTGAATATACCCTCTGCCATTGGGCTTCTGCAGGTGTTTCCTGTGCAGACAAACAACACAGACTTAGCCGTCTCCGCATCTATAATTCTGGCTCCCGCCGCTTTATAGAGGCGGTTTTTTACTGCCCGCCAAAGTCCGTCATCGGGTATCTCGGGAGCATATATTTCTCTTGCGCCCAAATCGTCACATTCACGAAGTATATCAAAGAGCCGATGCGCTGCATCTTCAGGAGATTTATCACTGCCAAAAGACAAAACCCGTGCATCGCCAAAATCGGCATTCACCATTTCGTCAAATGCTATCACCGCAACGGATGTGACGTAGCTTCGTTTTTTTATAAACTCTTCTCTTTTTTCATTTTCACCTTTCAGGATATAAACCTGACCTTTTGGTGAATAGTGCTTATATTTCATTCCCGGCGCTTTTGGTATATCGTCTTTTTTGAGTTCGCTTGATATAAGAACCTTGCCAAGTACTTCCTCAATTTCCTCCCTTGAAACGCCACCCGGTCTCAAAATAGTTGGCACCTCGGCGGTCATATCAAGCACAGTGGATTCAACACCAACCTCACTGTCTTCGCCTTTGATTATTCCTGAGACCTTTCCGTTCATATCGCAAAAAGCGTGAGAAAAAGATGTTGGACTTGGACGTCCCGAAAGATTTGCGCTGGGCGCTGCAACGGGCACGCCGCATTCTTTTAAGAATGCCCGCGCAGTTTCATCCTTTGGTATCCTGATGCCCACAGTGTCAAGCCCCGCTGACACCTCACTTGGTATGCAATCTTTCTTTTTAAAAATCATAGTAAGGGGCCCTGGGCAAAACTTTTCTGCTAAAGCCTTTGCTGTCTCCGGAATATCCTTTGCAAACTGCTCCGCATCCTCAAAGTCCGCAATATGTACGATTAACGGATTGTCAGAGGGTCTTCCCTTCGCCGCAAAAATCTTTTTAACCGCCAAAGAATCAAGAGCATTTGCCCCAAGACCATAAACAGTCTCGGTGGGAAACACAACCGTCTCGCCCCCACGGATAAGCTCTGCCGCAGCTTTCAAATCTTCAGTTTTATTTTCAAAAATTCTTGTTTCCATAGAAACAAACCTCTTTTTCGCAAATTGAATTTCTACTGTATAACTCTCTTAAAAATAACCCGGTTAGATACCAAACTTTTATAGCATATAACGTCAAATTAGTACCACATATTACATTACATTTACTTTAATAACATTTCCATCTAAATACTCTATTCGCTCGCCTTCGAGACCTATAGAATCTACAAAGCTAAAATATTCCTCTTTTGACGCAAACGCAGACTTATATTCTCCTACAATCCGCTTTGCTTCTTTTGCCCCATCTGACAAAAGCAAGTACAACATAGCAAGTTGCAATTTTGCACTATCCACACAAGCGGCAACTGGATTGGTTATTTCAAAATCTTTGCCATGAAAATTTCCCGTAGCACCACCGGCATAAGGGTGTATTGCCGGCATAATACAACTTAGATCTCCCAAATCAGTGCTGATAGAACTCATACTATCATTCTTACTAATTTTATATTCAGGCAACGAAAGAGCCATCGCTCTTTCCACAACATCTATCAGATTTTTATCATTTACAAGTGGGGAAAAACCAATTGTATCACAAATCTCGATATTCGTACCTATCGATACTGCTGCGCCACACAACGCTTGATTTACTTTTTGATTTGCCTCACACATTGCATCAAGACTAATTCCACGTACATAGCTCTCCAAAACTACTTTTTCCGGAATTGCACTCACCATCGCTCCTCCGTTTGTAATTATTGGATGAACTCTTATTATATCACTTTCCTTAAATGTTTCGCGGATCGCATTGATGGCATTGATGCCACAATTTGCCGCATACAAAGCATTTTTCCCATCCCATGGAGCTCCTCCTGCATGAGCCGATATACCTTTATATATAATTCTTTTTACAATACTGCCTACAAAGCCTTTTCCTACTTTGTAGCCATCGTTTGTATGAACTACAACAGCAATATCCACACCATCGAAATATCCTCTGGACAAAAACTCACTTTTCCCGCTAAAATATTTGATTTTTCCCTGTTTTTTTAATTCAGTTCGGAACTCAAGTTCAATAAGTTCTTCAGCCGGAACTGCACAAAGTCTTATTCTTCCGCAAAGTCTATCTATAACTCCCGGTTCCTTAAGCGCTGCCGCAATTCCCAAAAGTGCCGCACATTGTGCATTGTGTCCGCAAGAATGAACTGCTCCTGTGTCAGGATTGGCCGCCTTATGTTCAGGGCATATAACAGAATCAAGTTCTGCTAAAACAAGAACTTCGGGACCGGGGCGATTAGTGTCCAGCACTGTGTAAAACCCGGGAATATTCTCAGCAAGGACAAGGGTATACCCAAGTTCAGTAAAAATTTTTTCCATATACTTGGAAGTTTCATATTCTTTGTAGCCTGTTTCAGGATGTTCCCAGATAAATCGTTCAGCATTCAAAATCATTTCCTTATATTTTTCTATTGCGTCATTAAATTGTTTCACCATAACTTCTCCTTTGTTTTTAATGAATTGCTGATTATCCATTTATAAGGGGGATAGACGATTTATGCCATAGTATTCATCTGCCACACTATAATGCTTAATTTTATTCGCCCTGCATTTTGAGTTTTTCACTCTGGTCTGTGGTGATAAGTGCATCGATTATTTCATCAATATCACCGTTCATAATAGCCTCAATCTTATAAAGGGTAAGACCAATTCTGTGGTCCGAAACTCTTCCCTGAGGGAAGTTGTATGTTCTTATTCTTTCGCTTCGGTCACCTGTTC
>JAFVTM010000066.1 GCA_017503225.1 Clostridia bacterium | reverse complement strand
TTTTGTCAACACTTTTTTTGAATTTTTTTCAAATTCTTTTGAGCCGACGCCCTCTTCTTGGCGCAACTCGTTTATATTACCACAACCATCTCCCATTGTCAATACCTTTTTTCGATTTTTTTAAAGTTTTTTTGCTTTTTTCTTCCTTGACGCAAAATTAGTGCTATGATATACTGTTTTCATACTCTTTGGGAGATGATAACTTGACCGACTCTATTATAAAGGAAGAAATCATTTCGTCCTCAAACAAAATCTCTTCATATAACATAATCGTCCTGAAAACAGTTAATTCGACAAATTCCTACTCAAAAGAGCTGGCGAAAAACAATGCCACACACGAAACTGTGGTTATAGCGGATAAGCAAACGGAGGGTCGCGGACGGCTCGACAGAGAGTTTTTTTCGCCTGAGGGTACAGGAATTTATATAAGCATCCTGCTTAAACCTGATAAAATCTCCCTCAGCCCATCCTTGCTCACTGTTGCCGCAGGGGTTGCTGTCTGCCGCACGATAAATAGCATATCAAAAAATACTCCAACAATAAAATGGGTGAATGACATTTTCATTGGTGGAAAAAAAGTTTGCGGAATACTTGCCGAAAGCACCACCGACACAAAAAGCAACACAATCAATAATATTATAGTGGGAATTGGTCTGAATGTTACCACCCCAAGCAATGTATTTCCCGGGAAATTGGGGGAGATTGCAGGGTCTCTATTCCCCGAAAACACTACACGTAACGAAATTATCGTAAAAATAATTGAAGAATTTAAAAACATATATGATTTTTACGATAAGGAAAGCTTGGTTGAGGAATATAAAAGTTATTCCTGTGTTTTGGACAAGAAAATAAGTTTCACCAAATGCGGCGAAACTTTTGTGGGGATTGCAACTGATATAAATATAGAGGGAAACCTGATTGTAGAACTTGACAGTGGCAAAACTATCACTTTAAAATCAGGTGAGGTATCGCTTGGGAGTGCGAATTTTGCGAGATAATTTTAAAAGGCTGATGCAATGCATCGGCCTTTTTCTATTCTGTCCTAAAACAACTCCCCAAAGTCGTTCCTTAAATCATCATCTTCATCCTGATAACCCTCAAACTCCTCATCCTCGTCATCTTCCCAGTTTCTGTCGCCGCCAAAGGCTTCATCAGGGAATAGTTCCTCAAAGCTGAGTATTTCGGGGTCATCTGTTTCTTCAAGAGTCAAATCGACATCAAACGTCTTATAGTCATCATCCATTTCAAGACACGCACCACAGTTGTCACACTTCTTTTTGGGGTCAAGGTCGCAAATATCACATTCGCCGCAAGCAATACAATCGCGGTCATATAAAATACACTTTTTATTCATTTTGTTTTCTCCTTAAATCTCTTCCTGAGTTGAAAGTTCTATTCCTTAGCTCAATTTTTCAATAGCCGTCTCTAAAAGTTTTGTTGCATTTTTCAAATCCTTTTTGAGTATTTTTTCTCTTCCGTCTTCCTGGGCTTCAGTCGAAATCCCAATGGCTGTCCAATCCGTACCTTTTCCCGATGTCAAAAAACTGCTCCCGAAAAAGTTTTCGTCCAAAACCGCTGTATTTACGTCAATCTTTTGGGAAATCGCAACATCCTCCAAAGCCTTTCTTAAATCCACCGATGCTACCGCAATGCTATCTTTAGCTACTATCACCGTGCCGCCCGTTTCTTTGTCATAAAAACCGTCAACGCTTATTGCGCTCTCAAGGCTGCTTGCATTCAGGAACGCTTTTATCCCCTTTCCGCCAATCCGCTTTTGCGCAGAAAACAGCACAGCAAAATCGCCATCCGCTTCAAGCACTGCCTGAGAAACCGCCAAAAGTCCCGCCTTGACTTTCAAACCATAACCAAGGTAGCAATCAGCATCCTCCGAAAATTCAGGTTTCAATATTCCAAAGTCACCCACCGAAATTTCCGCTATTCCCAATTCTATATATAAATCAGAAATTTTTGCATCGTCACTTTTTTCGCCGTCATACTTGACCTCACCGCAAAAACCGTTTTCAAAAACAATCTTTTTGTCAATTAAATCTTTGGGTTTCAGTCCACCGAATGCAGAAAAACAGAGCTTATCGTCCGAACTATCCACTACCATAACTCCGGGGCTGTCCATTCCGCACTCAATCAAGAGCTTTGGATTCTCACCTTTTTTCGCTATTACATTTCCTAAGTTATCAATATATATCTCATCAAACCTACTCTTTAGGCTTTCAACCAAAATCTGTCTCGCTTCATCTTCGTGTCCCGATGGTGAAAAGGCATTTGTTATTTTCTCAATCATTTTCTGTCTGCTCCTTTCCGCAGTCCTCTAAGAAGCCCTCAACAATCCCTTTGCACGACTCAAAATCTGCCTTGTGCATAACCGAAACTGGCGAGTGGATATACCGGCAGGGAACTGATATTGAAGCTGTTTTAATTCCGCCGTCAAGAAGAGAGATTACACCTGCATCGTTTCCGCCGGCTGTTGACGCCTTATACTGCCACGGAATACTTCTCTTTTCCGCCGCCTTAATCAACATATCACAAACATCACTGTCCGCCTTGCTTGCTGAATCAAGAACGGAAATAGCAGCACCACCGCCAACCTTCGTAACTCTGAGGTTTTGGGGAACATTTGGCAAATCATTGCAAGTTGTTCCCTCAATCACAAGAGCAAAATCAGGTTTTACGCCCTTTGCCGCAATTTTTGCACCCCTGAGGCCTACCTCTTCCTGAACGTTAAAGGCACAAACAAGATTTACATTCCATTCCTTTTTGAGAATATCAATCATAATTGCACAGCCAAGTCGGTCATCAAGTGCCTTTGCCTTTATCATTTCGCCAAACTCAATATATTCACTGTCGAAGCCAAAGTAGTCACCTTTTGTAACAACACTTTCTGCATCCTCTCTATCTTTTGCCCCAATATCAACAAAAAGTTCGCGGGTGCCGGGTGTTTTTTTTCGTTCTTCTTTTGAGGTAAGGTGCACTGGCTTTAAACCAATCACGCCACATCTTCCGTTGACCTTTACTCTTTTTGAAATGAGAATTCTTGAGTCAATGCCGCCAACCGTTTCAAATTTCAGATAACCATCTTCAGTTATATCGGTGACAATAAAACCTACCTCGTCCATATGGGCAGAGAGCAATACAGTTTTGGCATTTTCTTTTTTTGCCTTTTTAAAAGCCACAAGATCTCCCATATTGTCAATGCTTAATTCCGCACCGCTTTTCTTTATTTCTTCTATTATAATATCTCTTATCTCTTTTTCACAACCTGAAACGCCAAAGGCTTCCGTAATTTTCTTAAGCAAAGATTTCACCCCCTGAAACAATTTCAGCTATCAGTCTTGCTGCGTTTTCTGCATCACATATATCAGCAGTCTCAACGCCGGTATGCATATACCTGATTGGCACAGAAATCACTGAGCAGGGAATTCCTTTTCCCGACGTCTGTAATGCCCATGCATTTGTCCCCGTGCTTCCCGATGCCACCTCGATTTCATAAGGAATACCCTTTTTATCGGCAATGTCAATAATACGTTTTGTTTTTTCAAAATCCACATTGGGTCCACGGCATATGGTAACCCCGCATCCCAAAGGAAATGTTTCATATCCCTTTGCATCTGGTGTCTCGCCATAGGTTACATCCACAACCACCGCAAAATCACATTCTATTTCGTTGGCAACAGTATATGCACCCAAAAGGCCCTGTTCTTCACCTGATGCAAACACAATGCATAAATTATATGGGATTTCCTTATTTTTTATTTTTTCAAGGCAATCAAAAATCACAGCCATACCAAGTCGATTATCAAGAGCAGCCGATGATACACGATTGTTCATCAGTTCACAGAAATTCGACCTCAATAAAATCGGGTCCCCCACGCTGATTTTTGACGCAGCCGCACTCCCAAGACCTGTGTCGATGACCATATCTTCTATCTTGAGTCCCGACTCTTCCTCATTCTTGGTCATAAGATGCGGGGGCTTGGCACCGATTATGCCAAACACCTCTTCTTTCCCTAAGATTATCACCTCTGATGCAGGAAGAATTCTCTCGTCAACACCGCCTATCGTACCGAACCTTGCAAAACCATTGTCATCAACTGATGACACAATAAGACCGATTCTGTCAAGGTGTGCCTCAAGCATAATTGTCGGGGCATCCTCTTGTTTTGATTTTATCATACCCGTCACACAATTTGTTCTGGTTACTCTTGCATCTGCACAATATTCCTTAAGCTTTTCGCAAACCAAATTCGCAAACTGTTTTTCAAAACCCGATATTCCTGGTATCTTTGTTAAGTTTTTTACTGTTTCACTTATATTCATATTTAATAGCCTTTCGACACAAAATATTTTTAAATCTGTCTTTTTATTATACC
>JAFVTM010000065.1 GCA_017503225.1 Clostridia bacterium | reverse complement strand
GGGGATCCGGAAATTTTCATGGAAGCGGAAGATTATATTCTTGTGACCTATGATAATATAAGCAAAATTTATGACAGAGAATCTAATTTGTTGCTTGAACTTCATAATGTTGAGGTATCTTTTGTTTATAAAGAGGGGTTTGTTAAGATTTACGATCCCAAAGTAGCAAAATATAAAATCATAAACCTTGACGGCGAAACAATAACGGAGTCATTAGGCGATATAGGATATATAGGTGAAGGTTTGTTTGATGTCCGTGACAGTTTTGGGTCCAGACTGATAAATTCAGAGGGTAGGATAGTTGCATCAAATTATGATTATCTTACCAATGCTGGAGATAACGGACTTATCGGTATATCCACAGACAGCTTTGAGGGATTTATAAATACCGACGGCAATTATGTTCTTGCACTTTCTGACGGCTGGCACATTCAAAGTGCATTCTCTGAGGGTCTTGCATCTGTGGTAAAAGATTTGGTTTACCGTCCTTACGGCGAAATTAAGTACATAACAGAAACCGGTGAGACGGCACTTTTAAGAAATGACAAAAGCGGCTATAAATGGTCAATCGGCAGTGAGTTCAAAAATGGTATTGCAACAGTGGGCAGAGGTGTAGGTAAGGCAGGTCCGGGTCATTATAACATTATAAGATGTCTTTATGATACACCGTCAGAATGGGCGACGGAAACAATAAATGAAGCAAAGGAACTTGGAATATTGCCCGAAGAATTACAGCAGAAATACCGCAGAAATATTACACGCGAAGATTTTTGCAAGCTAGTATATGAACTTCCTTTTGTGAAATCAATGGAGAGGTTGCCGGCAGAAAATGTGAATTATATAGATTGTGATGATGAAAAGGTGAAGTTTTTGTCCGAGGTTGGCATAATATATGGCGTGGGACAAAACAGATTTGCGCCCGATAAATACCTGACACGTGAGCAGGCGGCGGTTATCTTATGTCGTATTTGGGTGCTGTTGGGAAATATTGCGGATTATAATTCAGAAGAGTTTGCTGACCACAACGAGTTTTCCGACTGGGCATCAAGTGATATTTATGCAATGAAAAATGCTGGCATAATAAACGGCACAGGTAATAACAATTTTTCACCAAAACAGAATTATACAACAGAACAAGCGGTTGCAACACTTCTTCGAATGTATAATAATTCTGTAAAAAATAGTTGACACAGGCCATTTTGTGTGATATAATATCAAAGGTTATGAACCTATTGCTTAGTTTAAGGGTTGATGTTTCACCGCCTTATACCAAGCTTTATGGGGATTTAAAATTTAACGGAGGTGAATCCAGATGCTTAAAGAAAGAAAAGAAGAAATCATCAAGACTTATGCTGTTCACGAAGGTGACACAGGTTCTCCTGAGGTGCAGATTGCACTCCTTACAGAAAGAATCAACCACCTCAATGACCACCTTAAGACTCACAAGAAAGACCATCACTCAAGACGCGGTCTTCTCAAGATGGTCGGTGTAAGAAGAAGCTTTCTTAACTATCTCATGAAGAACGACATCGAAAGATATCGTGCTATCGTTGAAAAGCTTGGTCTCAGACACTAAAAAATGCAATTTTAAGTCTTTGTCCGCACTGGGCAAAGACTTAATTTCGTATTTATGGTAATAATAAGACAGATATTTTTTCTGTTTTTTTAATAATAAATTTTAGGAGAGTTTGCGGTTTAGCAGTTAGAAATATGCTTTTGTTCACCTCGAAAGTATACCTCTAAGTGCTAAAATCAGCAGACCTCTAAACGAAGGAGGAAAATAAAAATGAGTAAAATTTTTGAAACAGAAGTTGCCGGCAGAAAGCTTAGCCTTGAATTCGGCAAAGTTGCAGAGCTTGCAAATGGCTCTGTTATCGTAAGATACGGTGATACAGTGGTTGTTACTGCTGCTACCGCATCAGCAAAACCCAGAGACGGCATTGATTTCTTCCCTTTAAGCATTGACTATGAGGAAAGAATGTATGCTGTTGGCAAAATCCCTGGAAGCTTTTTAAAGCGTGAGGGAAGACCTTCAGAAAACGCAATTCTCACAGCACGCGTTATTGACAGACCTATGAGACCTTTGTTCCCCAAAGACCTCAGAAACGACGTTTCTATCGTTTCTACAGTTTTGTCGGTTGAACAAGACAATGCTCCTGAATTCTGTGCGATGATTGGTTCATCAGCAGCGGTTTCAGTTTCTGATATTCCGTTCAATGGTCCTATTGCTGCGGTTTACGTTGGTCTTGTTGATGGCGAGTTTGTTATCAACCCCACAGTTGAGCAGCGTGAAAAGAGCGATCTCAACCTCACAGTTGCAGGAAGCCTTCAGAAAGTTGTTATGATTGAAGCGGGTGCAAACGAAGTTCCTGAAGACACAATGTTTGATGCAATTATGTTTGCCCACGAAGAAATCAAGAAGATTTGCGAATTTATCAAAGGCATTCAGGATGAAATCGGAAAGCCCAAGTTTGAATATGAGCACATCGTTGTAAACGAAGAGATTTTTGACGATATCGCAGCATTTGCGACAGATATGGTAAAAGAAGCTCTTGACACAGACGACAAGTCAATCCGTGACGAAAATCTCAAGGTTGTATACGGAAAGGTATATGAAAACTTTGAAGAAAAATATCCTGCTGAAGAATATGCTCAGGATATTGAGGATGCTCTTTACAAGCTCCAGAAAACAATTGTAAGACGTTGGCTTCTTGACGAGGGCAAGCGTGTTGACGGAAGAAAAATTCAGCAGCTTCGTCCCCTTGCATCAGAGGTTGGTCTTCTTCCAAGAACTCACGGCAGCGGTCTCTTCAAGCGTGGACAAACTCAGGTTTTGACTGTTGCGACACTTGGTGCTCTTGGTGATGCACAGATTATCGACGGTCTTGATACCGAAGAATACAGAAGATATATTCACCACTACAACTTCCCGTCATTCAGTGTTGGCGAAACAAAGCCATCACGTGGTCCCGGAAGACGTGAAATCGGTCACGGTGCACTCGCTGAACGTGCTCTTGTTCCTGTTATTCCAAGTGAAGAAGAATTCCCCTATGCAATAAGACTTGTATCAGAAGTTCTCAGCTCAAACGGTTCAACTTCACAGGGTAGTATTTGTGGCAGCACACTTGCTCTTATGGATGCAGGTGTTCCCATCAAGGCTCCTGTTGCAGGTATTTCTGTTGGTCTTGTTACAGAGGGCGAAAGATTTATCACAATCCTTGACATTCAGGGACTTGAAGACTTCTTCGGCGATATGGACTTCAAGGTTGCAGGTACCAAAAGGGTATCACAGCTATCCAGATGGACCTCAAGATTGACGGTCTTACACCTGAAATCATCAAAAATGCACTTACAGAAACCAGAGACGCAAGATACTATATCTTGGATGAAGTTATGCTCAAGGCTATTGCAGAGCCACGTCCTGAGGTTTCACAGTACGCTCCAAAGGTAATTCACATCGAAATTCCTGTTGACAAAATCCGTGACGTTATCGGTTCAGGCGGCAAGGTTATTCAGAAAATCGTTGCTGATACCGGTGCAAAAATCGATATCGAAGAAGACGGTCGCGTATTCATTTCTGCTCCTAACGCTGAAATGGGCGAAGCAGCAAGAAAGATTATTGAAGGAATCGTGAAAGAACCCGAAGTTGGTGAAGTTTATGACGGCAAGGTTGTAAGAATTATGGACTTTGGCGCATTTGTTGAATTCCTCCCCGGAAAAGACGGTCTTGTTCACATTTCAAAGCTTGACAAAGCGAGAGTTGAAAAGGTAGAAGATGTAGTTTCTATCGGTGATGACATCAAGGTTCAGGTTATTGAAATCGACAAGATGGGAAGAATCAACCTTAAGAGAATTGTAACAGAATAATTTTTAATATTTAGTGCCGCAAATTTTTGCGGCATTATTTTTTTGAAAATCCTTATAAATAAGGGGATTTTGACACAAAATGCTTGGGGAATTCCCTTGACATATGGGGGTTAATTGTGATATAATTTTTAGGCTATGTTAAATTGGGGTGTTAGCGGTACCTTGTAACCCACAATCCGCTATAGTGGGGATGAAAACTTGTGTTGAGGGGCAAATTTTGTCTTGTCTGACCTGATTTGATGGGTGTTGATGATTCGGTCCTGCGCAATTGAAACCTGTGAACCACGTCAGGGCAGGAATGCAGCAGCGTTAAGCAGTTCTTTTTGATGTGCCGCGGGGGTGCCGGGTCTGAGCTCTTCGGTTGGGTAACGGAGGTGGATTTTCTTCGAACTCAAGCACATAGCTTTTATTATTTTTGAAATCTTGCGTGGTGAAACAAATGGCAGAAAATTATCAGGCGCTTTATCGAAAATGGCGTCCTCTTGTTTTTGAAGATGTGGTTGGTCAGGACCATATTTCTGAAACTCTCAAAAACAGCATAAAAACAAATCGAATTGCTCATGCCTATTTGTTTTGCGGCACCCGTGGAACAGGAAAGACCTCATCGGCAAAGATTTTTGCCCGTGCGGTGAATTGCACAAACTCTCACGACGGAAACCCTTGCAATGAATGTGAAACTTGTCGTGGCATTCTTGATGGAAGCATTCTTGATGTCTATGAAATGGACGCTGCCAGCAACAGCGGAATTGACAACATCCGCGAAATTCGTGACGAGGTTATTTACAGCCCTGTTGGCTGCAAGTATAAGGTTTATATTGTGGACGAGGCGCATATGCTCACAACCGAGGCATTCAATGCTCTCCTAAAGACCCTTGAAGAGCCGCCCGGACACGTGATTTTCATTCTTGCAACAACAGAGCCGCACAAAATTCCGGCGACCATACATTCCCGTTGCCAGAGATTTGATTTCCGCAGAATAGGTCTTTTTGATATTGAAAAACGACTGAACAAAATCGTCAAAGAAGAAAATATTCAGATAACTCCTGATGCTGTTGAGCTTGTGGCAGAGCTGGCTGACGGCTCTATGCGTGACGGACTAAGCATTCTTGACCAGTGCGTTGCATTCAGCAAGGATGAACTTAAATATGATGACATAGTTGACATAGTTGGCATTGCAGACAAAAAAGTTCTGTTTTCTATTGCTGACAGCCTTTCGGAATTTGATACAAAATCGGCTCTTGATGCTGCTGATAAATTCTTAAAAAAAGGAAACGAGGCGGCAGATTTCATTCAGGAGCTTATATTGCATTTCAGAGCACTTATGATTTGCAAGGCAACAAGCTCACCCAATGACATTTTAGAGAAAACTGAGGATGTAATAAACCGATATACAGAGCAGGCTGAAAAGTTCAGCTTGGACAGGCTGATAAATGCAATTTTGGTCTTAAGTGAATTTTTGCTCCAGGCAAAGAAGATTTCTGTGCCAAAAGTTGCAGTGGAAATGGCCATTGTAAAGCTTTGCTCAGCAAATACTGACACATCTTCTGATGGACTTTCAGTCAGGGTTGAACGGCTTGAGGCGTTGGTTGAGGATATAAAAGAAAAAGGTGTTGTGTCATCCAAAACAGTTTCAAAACCAAAGAGTATCACACCAACAAGTGAAGAGCCGCCAAAGCCGGCAGCTCCGCACACGGCGGATTCAAAAAAATGGGCAAAATGGCGTGAAGCACTTTTACTAATAAAAGAACGAAGCAAAAGCCTTTATACATTTTTGTTTAATGCCGAAGCCTTGGATTTTGGTGATGAAATAGAGCTTGTGATTTCAGGGGAACTTGCATATGATAAGATAAACACCGCTGACGGAAAAACTTATTTGTCTGCTCTTTTCACAGAGGTACAAGGACAAGAACTCAAAGTTGTTATCTCGCGAAAGGGTAATCTTAAACAACGTGGCGGTGGTTCTGCATCGGTTTTG
>JAFVTM010000064.1 GCA_017503225.1 Clostridia bacterium | reverse complement strand
GCTTTTATCATATCCAAAATCCCTCCGTGCAGAAATTTCTGCATATTTACCAAAAAAACAGCGGCTCTTTTCTGAGAGCCGCTATAATTTTAATTTGAATTATACAAGTTCCAAAACTGAAACTTCAGCAGCGTCGCCACGTCTGGGACCAACTTTGATAATTCTTGTATAACCACCGTTACGCTCAGCGTATTTGGGAGCAATTTCACTGAACAACTTTGTAACAACGTCTTCTTTTGTGATAAACGCAAGAGCCTGACGTCTTGTGTGGAGTGTGTCCTTCTTGCCGAGTGTAATCATTTTCTCAGCCAACTTCTGAACTTCCTTAGCACGAGTGGTAGTTGTTTCAATCTTACCTGCTTCGAGGAAAGAAGTTGTGAGATTTCTAAGCATTGCTATTCTCTGATCTGTGGGTCTTCCCAACTTTCTCTGGTGTGCCATACTATCACCTCTTTCAATAAATCTTCACCGAAATTTCACTTTCGGGGGAATTAGTCTTCGTTTGTTGCAAGAGCAAGGTCCATGCTTTCAAGTTTTGCAATAACCTCTTCAAGCGACTTGCGGCCAAGGTTTCTTACCTTCATCATGTCGTTTTCGCTGCGGTTTGTCAAATCCTGAACTGTGTTGATACCAGCTCTCTTCAAACAGTTGTAAGAACGCACTGAAAGATCAAGCTCTTCGATTGTTGTCTCTAAAACCTTTTCTTTCTTGCTTTCTTCTTTCTCAATCATGATTTCTGCATTTTTCGCACTTTCAGACAAATCAATGAAGAGATTTAAGTGTTCATTGAGTATCTTCGCGCCCAAGCTGACTGCATCGGGGGGATTGATTGTTCCATCAGTCCAAACCTCAAGAGTAAGCTTGTCATAGTCTGTTATCTGACCTACTCTGGTGTTTTCAACAGTATAGTTAACCTTCATAACAGGTGTATAAATTGAATCCACCGGAATAACGCCGATTACCGGCTGAAGAAGCTGCTTGTTTCTGTCAGCAGAAACATAGCCGCGTCCCTTGTCAATAACTATTTCCATAAAGAGTTTTGCATCTTCATTGAGCTTTGCAATATGCAAGTCGCCGTTGATAATTTCAACGTCTGAATCGCATTTAATATCACGAGCGCAAATTTCGCCTGCACCCTCATGGTTGATGTAAATTGTTTTGGGACCGTCTGAATGAAGTTTAATCGCCAGCTTCTTTATGTTGAGAATAATTTCTGTAACATCCTCCGCAACACCGGGGATAGTGGAAAATTCGTGCAAAATGCCGTCAATTTTAACGGAATTTACAGCCACACCGGGAAGGGATGAGAGAAGAATTCTTCTGAGCGAGTTACCCAAAGTTGTGCCGTATCCTCTTTCGAGAGGCTCTACAACAAATTTGCCGTAGCTTTCGTCTTCTGATACGTGAACACATTCAACTCTTGGCTTTTCTATTTCTATCATATTTAGCCCTCCTACTCAATTTCTTTAACACAATGCCACAATCGCCATAGGCCCTTGCAAACACATTGTGATTCCGCCACAAACAGGGCAGAAAACCGGATACAGTCTATTATTTGCTGTAATACTCAACAATCAAGTGTTCTTCGATTGGAAGATCGATATCTTCTCTTTCAGCAAAAGCAACAACTCTGCCTTCAAGAGTATCCTTGTTCATATCAAGCCACTTGGGAACGATTCTTGATTCTGTTGAAGCGAGAACTGCGTCAAATTTTGCACTCTGACGGCTTGTTTCGCAAAGAGTAATTACATCTCCAACTTTAACAAGGTAAGAAGGAATGTTAACCTTCTTTCCGTTTACCAAAAAGTGTGCGTGTGAAACCAGCTGTCTTGCTTCTGGTCTTGAAACTGCAAAACCGAGTCTGTAAACAACATTGTCAAGACGTCTTTCAATCAATGAAAGAAGGTTTTCACCTGTAACACCTGCCATTTTGTTAGCCAATTCGAAGTAATGAGCGAACTGACCTTCGAGTATGCCATAAGCGCGTCTAACTTTCTGTTTTTCTCTGAGCTGAGTTCCGTACTCAGAAAGCTTACGTCTGCCCTGACCGTGCTGGCCGGGAGCATAAGCGCGTCTTGTAATAGCACATTTATCTGTATAACATCTGTCGCCCTTTAAGAACAACTTCTGTCCTTCACGTCTGCATATTCTGCAAACTGATTCTGTATATCTAGCCATGGTATAATTTCACCTCCTAAAATTTCCTAACCGAACTATACACGTCTTCTCTTGGGGGGTCTGCAACCGTTGTGAGGAATCGGTGTAACGTCCTTAATCATATTAACCTCAAGACCTGCAACCTGAAGAGCACGGATTGCTGCTTCACGACCGCTTCCTGGTCCTTTTACGTATACTTCAACATATTTGAGACCGTGTTCCATAGCAGCTTTTGCAGCTGTTTCTGCTGCCATCTGTGCTGCGAATGGAGTGCTCTTCTTTGAACCTCTGAATCCCAAACCACCAGCTGATGCCCATGAAATAGCGTTTCCTGCAATATCGGTGATTGTAACGATTGTATTGTTAAAGGTTGACTTGATATGAGCCGCACCACGTTCAATATTTTTCTTTTCTCTACGACGTCTGGTTTTCTTGACTGCCTTTGCCATAGTAAATTTCACCTCCTGATTTTAACGGAGTCTTACGAGAATCCGTAAAGACACAGTTTCAATTCAAATCTTATTTCTTTTTGTTGGCCATAGTCTTTCTTGGGCCTTTTCTGGTTCTTGCATTTGTCTTTGAACGCTGTCCTCTTACAGGAAGGTTTTTCCTGTGACGAAGACCTCTGTAACAGTTGATTTCAATGAGACGCTTGATGTCGAGCGCAATATCACGACGAAGGTCACCTTCAACGTTATACTTGTCGATTTCAGCTCTAAGGGTTGAAACCTCGTCCTCAGTCAAATCACGAACTCTTGTGTCAGGATTGATGCCTGTAGCAGCAAGAATCTTCTTTGATGTGGAAAGTCCTATACCGAAGATATAGGTAAGTCCAATCTCAACTCTCTTCTCATTTGGTAAGTCAACACCTGCAATACGTGCCATACTTTCATTCACCTCCGAATAATTTTTCTTTTTTGAAAAGTGTAATGCGGAGCAGAATTTCACTTACAGCGAAAATTTCGCCTTCATCAGCTTAAACAAATTGGCGTATAAGCCTGACTCTGCTCACACAAAGTTAATAATTTTTCGCTTTTATCCCTGTTTCTGTTTGTGACGGGGGTTTTCGCAAATAACCATAACCTTGCCTTTTCTTTTGATCACTTTGCACTTTTCACAAATAGGTTTAACTGAAGGTTGTACTTTCATTGCTCCTTCACCTCCTAAAAAAGTTACGATAGCTTGTACCGAAGCCTGAAGCTAACCGATTTATTATATCATCAAATTTATTTCATGTCAATACCCAATTTCATCTGTTACAGTGAATTATTTCCATAATTTTGGAGTGTTAAACCCCGAAAAAACTATGAAATTGTTCCAAATTGCCTTAGTAATTGCACAATTTTCCTTTAAATCATAAAAATCGCTTATCTTTGACCCAGATGCGCGCACATCGTCTTATTATTTTGCTCTCCATGTAATTCTTCCCTTTGTCAAGTCATACGGAGAAATTTCAACCGTAACCTTGTCACCAGGTAAGATTCGGATATAGTGCATTCTGAGTTTTCCTGAAATGTGTGCCAGAATTTTGTGGCCGTTTTCAAGCTCTACCTGAAACATCGCATTCGGGAGCGCCTCAAGCACTGTTCCTTCTATTTCCAAAACATCTTCCTTTGCCACCTATCTTCACCTCCTTAAAAATGTATATAAACTCAAAGGCAAAAGCCTTTAAGAATTTATTTCTTCTTCAACCTCAGCAATAGCTCTGCGTAACTCGTTGTTTGTAACCCTGCCCTCTTCAGAAAGCTTTGCAATTATATATTCATTTCTTTTTCCAACAGGCTTTATGTGCTTATTCTTTTTCTTTTTTGGCTTATCCGATTTATGCAAATCACCATCACAGATATAAACAAAATTTTCCTCTGTGGATACAACAATATAATGTCTGCCGCTGTCTCTTCCCATTTTGGAGAAGACCACATCACCAATACTGAATTTTTCTTCCATTATACTTTACACCTCATAGTAATTTTGATTATTCACACAAAGTCAGGATATACGGCTCGCCATTAGTTATAAGAACTGTATTTTCATAATGTGCCGAAAGCTTTCCGTCAGCGGTATAAACTGTCCAGTCATCATCACCCACAAAAATTTCACGACTTCCCTGATTTACCATAGGTTCAATCGCCAGACACATTCCCGGACGAAGCCTTACGCCACGATGTCGAGGGTCAAAATAGTTGGGAATTTCAGGATCTTCATGAAGCTGATGTCCGATTCCGTGTCCGCAATATTCTCTGAGCACACTGAACCCGTTTTCCTCAGCTACCCGCTGAATCTCAGCAGAAACATCAGAAATTCTATATCCTTCTTTTGCAAACTTTATACCTTCAAAAAAACTCTTTCTTGTGACATCAATAAGTCTCTGTGCCTCTTTGGAAATCTCACCAACACCCACAGTTCTGGCAGCATCTCCGTGATAACCCTTGAAACACGCTCCTACATCAAAGCTGACAATGTCGCCATCTTTGAGAACTCGTTTTGACGGAATTCCGTGGATTACCTCATCATTCACGCTTATGCAAACACTTCCCGGAAACCCACCATAGCCTTTAAATGATGGAATACATCCATTATCCCTGATGAACTTTTCAGCGGCTCTGTCAAGCTCAAGTGTTGAAATCCCGGGTTTAACCAATTTTTCAAGAAGCTTAAGAGTTTCACCGGTTACCTTGCCTGCAACCTTCATATATTCAATTTCAGTTTTGGATTTGATTGTTACCATTTTAAACTCTCCGATGTTTTAAACCTTATGGTGTTCGCTTTCCGCCAATTTAACCTTCAAGTGCTTTGAGAACAGCAGCTGTTGTGTCCGAAATATCCTCCTGACCAATAGCGGTTTTAAGAATTCCACGGTCAGCATAGAATTTTTTGAGCGGCTCGGTCTGCTTATAATATGTGGCAAGACGGTCTTTTATGATTTCCGGCTTATCGTCCTCACGAGCGGTAAGCGCACCGCCACAATTGTCACAAACGCCAGAGACTTGAGGCTTTTTATGTTCTTTGTGATAAGAACTGCCGCATTTTTTGCATTCAAGTCTTCCTGAAAGTCTTTCAATAATTTTTTCGTCTTCAACCTCAATGGTCAAAACCTTGTCTATCTCGATATCTGCTTTATCAAGAGCTTCTGCCTGGGCAATGTTTCTTGGAAAACCATCAAGAATAAATCCGTTTTTGCAGTCATCCTCGCTCAGTCTCTTTTTCACAATATCTATCATCACCTCGTCCGGAACAAACTTTCCGTCGTTGATGTATTTTTCAGCGATTTTTCCCAAAGTTGTGCCATCAGCAATATTTTTTCTAAGGATAGCACCTGTTGATATCGTGGGAATATCAAAATGCTTGCTCAAAACCTCGGCCTGGGTTCCCTTTCCTGCGCCGGGTGCTGCCAAAATAATAAGTTTCATTTTTATTTACCCCTTAATTTTGTCATTTACTACTAAACCTGACATTTAAAAATTTATACCCCTGATGAGCATTTTAGCTCACATAATCCTAAAAACTCCACAAGGGGCTACCCGGATGCAAAAATCACACCTACGGGTATCCCCTGCAAAGCCACGGAGCAAACGCTCCAAAAAATTATTCTAAAAATCCTTTATAGTGTCTCATAAGCATCTGTGATTCAAGCTGATTTACTGTTTCAAGAGCAACACCAACCACGATGAGTAATGATGTTCCGCCTATTGAGAAATTGTTTATCTTCAGTCCGTAGTTCATAAAAATCGGAATGATAGCAATTATCGCAAGGAAGATAGCTCCAGCCAGTGTAATCTTTGAAAGAACACGGCTTATGAAATCTGATGTAGGACGGCCCGGACGGATACCGGGAATAAATCCTCCGTTCTTCTTCATATTGTTAGCCATTTCAATCGGATTGAACTGAATAGCTGTGTAGAAATATGTGAAGAAGATAATAAGGAAGAAATAAAGAACTGCATATGCCCAGTGATTTGGCGAGAATACCTTGAGGAATCCTCCCCAAAAACCTGTGTCGCCTGCCTGAACGCCGAAGAATGATGCGATTGTTGCAGGGAATGCCATGATTGACATAGCAAAGATAACCGGAATAACGCCTGCAGATGCAACCTTAATCGGAATATGAGTGCTCTGCCCACCATACATTTTTCTGCCCACTACACGCTTAGCATACTGAACAGAAATTCTTCTTTCAGCATTGTTCATAGCAACAACAAAGCCTACTACAACAAGTGCCACGATTACCAAAAGGATTGCTCCGATAACGCCCATTGTGCCGTTCATCATATACTGATAAAGTGATGTAACAGCAGTAGGACCGCTTGAAATGATACCCGCAAAGATTATAAGCGAGATACCATTACCAACGCCTTTTTCGGTAATCTGCTCACCAAGCCACATAAGGAATGCTGTACCTGCTGAGAGAGTAATAACGATTACAACAGCGGGCCAGAAGCCTGTCATTGTAACAGCGTTGTAGCTCTTGAGCAGGAAATAAAGTCCAGTAGCCTGGATAAGTGCCAAAACAACAGTTGCCACTCTCTGAATCTCAGCAATTTTCTTTCTGCCTTCTTCGCCTTCCTTCTGAAGTCTCTCAAGTGCGGGAATAGCCACACAGAGAAGCTGCATAATAATGGAAGCGTTGATATAAGGCGTAATACTCATTGCGAAGACGGTTGTATTTTGGAACGCACCACCAGACACCAAGTCAATGAAGCCAAAAAGCGAGTTGTTTGTGCTTTCAAACATCATTTTGAGCTGTGACGGGTCAAGCAGCGGAACAGGAATAACAGAACCAAGTCTGAAAATAATAATCATACCGAGGGTATAAAGGATTTTCTTTCTCAGGTCTGCAATTTTCCATGCATTCCTAATTGTTTCAAACATTTATACCACCTCAACCTTTCCACCGGCAGCAACAATCTTTTCTTCTGCTGTTTTGCTGAATCTTTTAGCCTTAACTGTGAAAGCTTTGTTAACTTCACCGCGGCCAAGGAAAACAACTCCATCGCAAACCTTTGAAATGATGCCGTTTTCTTTGAGCACTTCAGCAGTAACTTCGCTGCAGTCCAGCTTGTTAAGAACTTCTACGTTAACAGAAACGAATTCCTTTGCAAAAATATTTGTAAAGCCACGTTTTGGAAGTCTTCTGTAGATAGGCATCTGACCACCTTCAAAACCGGGACGAACACCGCCGCCGCTGCGGGCATTCTGACCTTTGTGGCCTCTGCCTGCTGTTTTGCCATTACCGCTACCGTGACCTCTGCCTACTCTGAATCTATCTTTCTTTGAGCCTTCGCTCGGAGATAATTCATGAAGTTTCATTGAGTACACCTCCTCTTTAAATTATAAAATCAATACTTTGAAGCGAAAATTTACGCCTCTTCAACCGAAACCAGATGAGAAACTTTGAAAATCATACCTCTGATCTGAGGATTGTCAGGTTTCTCAACGCACATATGAAGCTTTCGAAGTCCAAGAGCTTCAACTGTAGCAATCTGATCCTTTTTGCAACCAATTGTACTTTTTACAAGTGTTACTTTCAATGTGTTAGCCAAGGAAAAAACCTCCTATCTCTCTTGGTCGTAAACTACTTAACCCAAAATTTCTTCGGGCTTTTTGCCTCTGAGCTTTGCAACATCTTCAATGCTCTTAAGAGCAGCGAGAGCCTGAACGGTTGCAGATACAACGTTCTTGGGGTTGTTGCTTCTGAGACATTTTGTTCTGATATCACGGATACCGGCAAGTTCCAAAACCGCACGTGCGGGACCACCGGCAATAACACCAGTACCTTCTGCAGCGGGCTTGAGAAGAACTCTGCCTGCACCGAATTCACCGATGATTTCATGAGGAATAGTAGTTTTTACCATGGGAACAGTAATCATGTTTTTCTTAGCTTCGTCGATAGCCTTGCGGATTGCATCCGGAACTTCGGCTGCCTTACCCATGCCATAACCAACATGACCGTTCTCGTCACCAACAACTACGAGGGCACTGAATCTGCTTGTTCTACCACCCTTAACAGTCTTTGATACACGATTAAGAGAAACTACTTTTTCCTTTATGTCAAGCGTACTTGCATCAATACGCTCTTGCTTTTTTGTTATCTCTACTCTTTCTGCCATTGTGTGTTTTCACCTCTTTCAATTTAATTGACAATTTTGTCTTTGCAAAAGAAATTCTGCTTTCGCAATATTAGAATTCCAAACCGCCTTCACGAGCACCTGCAGCAAGTTCTGCAACTCTGCCGTGATAAACATATCCGCCTCTGTCGAAAACAACAGTCTTGATGTTTGCTTCCAATGCTTTCTTTGCAACAGCCATTCCAACCGCTTTAGCAGCATCTTTGTTGCCACCGTAGTTTGCCTTGAGGTCAGCGTCAAGTGTTGATGCTGAAACCAAAGTCTTGCCGGTTGTATCGTCAATAATCTGTGCGTATATATTCTTGAGACTTCTGTAAACGCAAAGTCTTGGCACCTCAGTTGTTCCTGAAACTTTTTTACGAACTCTTGCGTGTCTTGCGCGTCTAGCCTCTTCGCTACTTTTTCTTTTAACCATTTTAAATTGCACCTCCTTGCGGTTTAGTGTAAATATACCTCAAATAAGTTATTTCCTAAGATACAAGAGGCATAGGACTAAGTAAAAATATTTTATTTCTTCTTAGAACCTGTCTTACCTTCTTTTCTTCTGATAACTTCTTCAACGTACTTGATACCTTTACCCTTATAAGGTTCAGGCGGTCTCTTTTCTCTTACCTGTGCGGCAAACTGACCAACCTTCTGCTTGTCATAACCTGAAATGATAATCTGGTTAGGCTGAGGAACATCGATTTTTATGCCGTCGATTTCTTCCATTTCAACCTGATGTGAATAACCAAGGTTCATAACGAGCTTGTTGCCCTGTTTTGCTGCTCTGTAACCAACACCGTTGATTTCAAGTTCTTTCTTATATCCTTCAGAAACACCTGTAACCATGTTAGCGATAAGAGTTCTTGTAAGGCCGTGGAGAGCTCTGTGTTCTTTCTGGTCTGAAGGACGTTCAACAACGATTGAATCGCCGTCTTTTTTGATTGTCATTTCAGGAGACATTGTCTGAACCAAAGTTCCTTTTGCGCCTTTAACTGTAATTTCATTGTTTGCGCCTATTGTAACATCAACACCCTGAGGTATTGTGATAGGCTGCTTTCCTATACGAGACATAGTTTATTCCTCCTTCCTTACCAAATAAATGCGAGAACTTCGCCGCCTACGTTCTGTTTGCGAGCTTCTTTGTCTGTCATTATACCCTTTGATGTAGAGATAATGGCAATACCAAGTCCTTTGAGAACCTGAGGAAGTTCTTCCTTTGATGCGTATATTCTGAGACCGGGCTTTGAAACTCTCTTAAGGCCTGTAAGAACCTTCTGCTTGTTCTCAGCATATTTGAGAGTAACGCGAATTACGCCCTGTGTGCTATCATCAATATACTCAACATTCTTTACATATCCTTCATCAAGCAAAATTTTTGCAATAGCTTTTTTCATGTTTGATGCAGGAATATCAACTGTCGCGTGTCTCTGGTTGTTAGCATTTCTTATTCTTGTAAGCATATCTGCTATTGGATCTGTGATGTGCATATTTATCCTCCTTTTTATCGGATTTTGTGAGTCAGTTTGGCTATCCGTATCCAATCAATTAGCCACTTGACTCTCCTTGAATTTAAAATTTTACTTTTCAGACAAAAACGTCCGTATTTACCCTTTACCAGGATGCTTTCTTCACTCCGGGAATCTGACCTTTGTAAGCAAGTTCTCTGAAGCAGATTCTGCAGATGCCAAACTTACGAAGATAAGCGTGGGGTCTTCCGCAGATTTTGCATCTGTTGTATTCACGGGTAGAATACTTCTGTTCTTTCTGCTGTTTTAAAACCATAGCCTTTTTTGCCATAAGCTTTAATCTCCTCCATTTCTGATTTTTCAATGGACAATTTTGTTCAAGCAAACGCTTCTTTACTATCTTGTAAAGGGAGCACCCATAAGTGTGAGAAGCTCACGAGCTTCTTCGTCGGTCTTTGCTGTTGTAACAAAAATGATATCCATACCACGGATTTTATCAATCTTATCATAGTCTATTTCCGGGAAAATAAGCTGTTCCTTAATACCCAGTGAATAGTTTCCTCTGCCGTCGAAGGAATTGGGGTTGATACCTCTGAAGTCACGAACACGTGGGAGAGCTGCGTTGAACAGTCTGTCAACGAACTCATACATCTTCGCACCACGGAGAGTAACCTTACAACCAATGTTCATACCTTCTCTGACTTTAAATGAAGCCACAGACTTCTTTGCTTTTGTAATAACAGGCTGCTGGCCGGTAATCAAAGCAAGGTCGTTCATAGCATAATCAATAGCCTTTGAATTTTCTTTTGCTTCACCAACGCCGACATTGATAACAACTTTGTCAAGCTTTGGAATCTGCATAACACTCTTGTATTCGAATTTCTTCATAAGAGCGTCTTTGATTTCTTTTGTATAACGTTCTTCAAGTCTCATTATCGCTTACCTCCTTTCATGAATTAAAAATTATTCACCAAATGTTTCTCCGCATTTCTTGCAGTAACGAACGTGCTTGCCGTCCTCCAGAACCTTTCTGCCAACTCTTGTAGGAGCACCACATTTGCCGCAGATGTTCATAACCTTGCTTGCGTATATGGGAGTTTCCTGGCTGATAATTCCGCCAGCTTCGCCCATACGGCGAGGTTTCTTGTGCTTTGATGCAATAGAAACACCTTCAACGATAACTGTACGTTTTACTGGGTTTACAGAAAGAACCTTGCCCTTCTTGCCCTTATCTTTACCGGAAAGAACAATAACATTGTCACCGGTTTTAACGTGCATTTTCAACATGATTTTTCCTCCTTTCGCTTTTACTCAGGAATTACTAATTTAAAATCATCCGATGTTTTTCCGCCCTATCGGGTGTTTCGCCAAAAGAACGAAAAAACGTTTCAGGTTTTAAAATCTTACAGAACCTCCGGAGCAAGAGACAAAATTTTCATATACTCTTTTTCACGAAGTTCTCTGGCGATTGGGCCAAAGATACGAGTTCCTCTGGGAGTTTTGTCGTCCTTGATGATAACTGCTGCGTTTTCATCAAATCTGATTTTTGAGCCGTCAGCTCTCTTTACGCCCTGAACACTGCGTACGATAACCGCTTTTACAACATCGCCCTTTTTAACAGCACCGCCAGGAGCTGCTTTCTTAACTGAAGCAACGATAACATCGCCGATGTTGCCGTAACGTCTGTATGAGCCGCCGAGAACACGGATGCACATAAGTTCTTTAGCACCGCTGTTGTCAGCAACTTTAAGCAAAGTCTGCTGTTGTACCATAATGGATTTCCTCCTATCCTTAAGATATCAATTCTAAGATGCTAAGCCGCACCTTGTCTTAAAGCCAAATTATTTAGCTTTTTCAACGATTTCAACCAATCTCCATCTCTTGTCTTTAGAAAGAGGTCTGGTCTCCATAACCTTTACTTTGTCACCTATGCGGCACTCATTGTTTTCATCGTGAGCCTTGAGCTTATAGGTGTTCTTCATAACCTTCTTGTAAACCGGGTGCTTAACGCTGTCTTTGATAGCAACAACGATAGTTTTGTCCATCTTGTCGCTTACAACCTCGCCTACACGGGTTTTACGATAGTTGCGTTTTTCTTCCATTAGACCCTACACCTCCTATTTGTTTATGTTGGCATTAAGGCCAAGCTCTTGTTCTTTCAAAACCGTCTTAAGCTTTGCGATATCCTTCTTAACTGCAACGATTCTCATGGGATTATCCAGCTGATTCATTGCGTTCTGGAAGCGAAGATTGAAAAGCTCTTCTTTGAGGTCCTGAATTTTATCAACAATTTCCTGTGATGAAAGGTCTCTAATCTCATTTATTTTCATTACATTTCACCTTCCATTTCCTGATCGACTTTTCTCACAAACTTACACTTGAGAGGAAGCTTGTGCATAGCAAGACGCATAGCCTCACGAGCTACTTCTTCACTAACACCGCCGATTTCAAATAATATTCTGCCGGGTTTAACAACTGCTACCCAGTACTCAGGTGAACCTTTACCGCTACCCATACGAGTTTCAGCAGGTTTCTCTGTTACAGGCTTGTCAGGGAATATCTTAATCCAAACCTGACCGCCTCTCTTTGTATAACGGGTCATTGCGATACGGGCTGCTTCAATCTGGTTGCTTGTAATCCAAGCAGGTGACTGAGCCTGAAGACCAAAATCGCCGTAAACAACTTTGTTGCCGCGAGAAGCCTTACCCTTCATTCTGCCACGCATAACACGTCTAAACTTAACTCTTTTTGGTGATAACATTATTTGTTTCCTCCTTCCCTTTTCTTGGCAGGAGCCTTAACTTCCTTTACTTTCTTACCTTCAGCAAGAACTTCGCCTTTGTAAATCCAAACCTTTACGCCGAGCTTGCCGTAGGTTGTATCAGCTTCAGCAAAGCCGTAATCAATGTCAGCTCTGAGAGTCTGAAGCGGAATTGTACCCTCGTGATACTGCTCTGTACGAGCGATTTCTGCGCCGCCTACACGACCAGATACTGCTGTCTTGATACCTTTTGCACCAAGCTTCATTGTTCTTGTCATGCACTGCTTCATAGCTTTTCTGAAAGAAATACGTCTTTCGAGCTGTGATGCAATGTTTTCAGCAACGAGCTGTGCACACAAATCAGGTGTTTTTACCTCGATTACATTGAGGATAACTGATTTTCCTGTAAGTGTTTCAACGTCCTTCTTGAGCTTGTCGATTTCACTGCCGCCTTTACCGATAACGATACCGGGCTTTGCAGCGTGGATAGAAAGACGAATTTTGTTAGCAAATTTTTCAATTTCGATTTTGTCAACTCCGGCAAGGAAAAGCTTTTTCTTAAGAAAAGCTCTGAGCTTGTAGTCTTCTACAAGATTGTCGCCGTAGCTCTTTTTGTCAGCGTACCAACGTGAATCCCAGTCTTTGATAATACCAACTCGGATACCGTGGGGATTAACCTTCTGACCCATGCTAAATTACCTCCTTTTTGAAAGATTATTCCTTTTCCTTAAGTTTCAAAGTAATGTGACTTGTCTTTTTGTTGATTCTGAATGCACGGCCCTGAGCTCTAGCCTGAACTCTCTTAAGTGTGGGGCCTTGATCCGCAAATACTTCTGAAACATAAAGATTTTCAACGTTCATATTGTAGTTGTTCTCAGCGTTTGCCATAGCAGACTTGAGAAGTTTTTCAACTACAGGACTTGCAGCCTTTGGTGTGTTCTTGAGAATACCAAGTGCAACGCCAACGGGCTTGTTTCTGATTAAATCTATAACTATACGCACCTTTCTGGGAGCGATGCGTACATGAGTTACTTTTGCAACTGCTTCCATTGTATAAAGCTCCTTTCTTATTGATATCACAAAGATTTATTTGTGATTATAAAATCCAAAAGATTACTTGGAAGTTTTAGCACCTGCATGACCTTTGTAAGTTCTGGTTGGAGCAAATTCTCCAAGCTTATGACCAACCATATCCTCAGTTACATAAACCGGAACATGTTTTCTGCCGTCATAAACCGCAATTGTATGTCCAACCATTTCAGGAAATATAGTAGATGCTCTTGACCATGTTTTAATAACGACTTTTTCGTTTTTCTCGTTCATTGCTACGATTTTTGCAATGAGCTTCGCATCAACGAAAGGTCCTTTTTTAATACTACGACCCATGAAATGACCTCCTTAAATTTATTTAGCGTTACGACGCTTAACGATGAACTTGTCAGTCTTGTTCTTCTTGTCTCTTGTCTTAAAGCCAAGAGCAGGTTTACCCCAAGGAGTAACAGGTGAGGGTCTACCGATAGGTGACTTACCTTCACCACCACCGTGAGGATGGTCGTTCGGGTTCATAACAACACCACGAACTGTGGGTCTGAAGCCCATATGACGTTTTCTGCCGGCTTTACCGAGGTTGATGTTTTCAAAATCTGTGTTACCAACCTGACCGATGGTTGCACGACAATCAAGTCTTACAAGTCTAACTTCACCGGAAGGAAGTCTTACCTGTGCATAGCCGTTTTCTTTAGCCATAAGCTGTGCGAATGTGCCTGCACTGCGAACCAGCTGTCCGCCCTTGCCGGGATAAAGCTCAATGTTGTAAATAAGTGTACCAACAGGGATATCTGAAATGAGCAATGTGTTTCCGGGTTTGATATCTGCACCCTTACCTGAAACAACTACGTCACCTTTCTTAAGTGAGAGAGGAGCGATGATGTATGTCTTAACTCCGTCTTCATACTGAAGAAGTGCGATGTTTGCGCTTCTGTTGGGATCGTATTCGATTGAGAGAACTGTTGCGGGCATATTGTCCTTATTTCTCTTGAAATCGATTACTCTGTATTTTCTTTTTGTACCGCCGCCACGGTGTCTAACTGTTATTCTGCCGTATGAGTTACGACCAGCTTTCTTAGGAAGAGGACGAAGGAGTGATCTCTCGGGAGCCACTTTATCGATTTCTTCAAATGTAGAAACAGTCATCTGACGCAGCGAAGGTGTTGTAGGATTATATTTTCTAATTCCCATTTTTACATCTCCTTAATCTACGATTTTTCGTGTCGATTAGTTCTCGAACAACTCGATTGTCTTGCTGTCAGCGGTAAGCTTTACGATAGCTTTCTTCCAGTCAGCTCTTTTGCCGATGTGAACGCCCATGCGCTTAACTTTTCCGTCATAGTTGATAGTTGTTACTTTCTGAACTTTTACCTTGAAGATTTCTTCAACAGCTTTCTTAATCTGGATTTTGTTAGCAGATTTTGCTACTTCAAAAGTGTACTTCTTTTCTGCAACGCCTTCCATACTCTGTTCTGTTATGATAGGTCTTTTGATAATATCATGAGATGTCATATTCATTATGCGTACACCTCCTCAAGTTTTAAAGCTGCATCCTTTGTGATGATGCACTTTGTGTGTCCAAGCACCTCGTATGTGTTGATTGCGCCAACAAATGTTGTATCAACGCCTTCGATGTTTCTTGCTGAAAGAACAACGTTTTTGTCATTGTCAGCGAGAACGATAAGTGCCTTTTCTGTTACGTTGAGATTTTTGAGAATCTCTGCCATGCGGCTTGTCTTGATTTCATCAAGGTTGAGACTATCAAGAACAATAATTTCGCTGTCTGCAACCTTTGAAGAAAGTGCTGAGCAAAGAGCAAGTCTTCTAACTTTCTTATTAACTGAGTATCTGTAGTCTCTGGGCTTGGGGCCAAGTGCTACGCCACCGCCAACCCACTGTGGAGCACGGATACTACCCTGTCTTGCACGGCCTGTGCCTTTCTGTCTCCAGGGCTTGATTCCGCCGCCGCTGACTTCTGTACGAGTCTTTGTGCTCTGTGTGCCCTGTCTCTGGTTTGCGAGGTAGTTAACAACTACTTCGTGCATAATGTCAGCTCTGACTTCTGCGCCAAACACTTTTTCGTTTAATTCTATATCACCGACAACTTTGCCGTCTGTGTTATATAATGCTACTTTTGGCATATCTTATATCCTCCTCTCCGCGATTAGGCGTTAGCCTTAACTGCGTTTTTAACCACCAGCAATCCGCCTTTAGGTCCGGGAACACTGCCCTTAACCAAAAGAAGGTTGCGTTCTGTATCAATCTTCACAAGACTGAGGTTCTGGATTGTAACCTTGTCAACACCATAATGTCCAGGGAGCTTTTTGCCCTTGAACACACGTGAAGGTGATGAACAAGCGCCCAAGGAACCGGGGCCTCTGTGATAGTGGCTACCGTGAGTCATAGGACCTCTGTGTGTGCCCCATCTCTTGATTGTGCCAGCGTATCCGTGACCTTTGCTTGTGCCTGTAACGTCAAGAATTTCGCCTGCTTCGAAAATGTCAACTTTGATTTCGTCGCCAACATTCATATCGCTAGCTGCATCAAGCTTGAACTCTCTGAGGTATCTCTTTGGAGCAACGCCTGCTTTTGCAAAGTGACCTTTCATAGGCTTGTTTACGTTTTTCTCTTTTTTGTCTTCGAAACCAACCTGAACAGCAACGTAACCGTCAACTTCGGCTGTTTTCTTCTGAACTACACTGCAGGGACCTGCCTGAATAACAGTAACAGGAATGAGTGTACCGTCTTCTGCAAAAATCTGAGTCATACCAAGCTTTTTGCCTAAGATTGCTTTTTTCATAATTTTTTCCTCCTATTCACACGCATCGGTTTGAATTCAAACATACATGCGGGTTATTGGTTGACAAATTCTTTGCCAACATGACCAAAATTTTTTCTGCCGAAAACTCAAACTAGATCTTGAGTTCGATGTCAACACCTGCCGGCAAGTCAAGGTGCTTAAGTGCGTCAATTGTCTTGGCGTTGGGAGCCAAAACGTCGATCAATCTCTTGTGAGTTCTGAGTTCGAACTGCTCACGGCTGTCCTTGTACTTGTGAACCGCTCTGAGGATTGTAACGACTTCTTTCTTTGTAGGAAGCGGGATAGGTCCTGAGACTTTCGCTCCTGTTCTCTTGGCTGTTTCAACAATCTTTTCAGCGCTCTGGTCGATGAGATTGTGGTCATAAGCCTTAAGTCTGATTCTGATCTTCTCTGCTGCCATGATGTACCCTCCTTCAAAATTTACTTTTGATTTTTCCGCTGTGCCGGGCGTTTCGCACAGCTAAATAATAAAACCCGAACCATATTCTGCTTTTACAAAGCTGCGGTTTCGGGGCGCAAACACAACACAACCCGAGCTCACCAGCATACTGAGCCCGAAATTTTTGCTGTATTCAATATGAAAGTGTGACCTTCCGCCCTGTTTTGAAAACCGGACAATCTCCTCCGAAATTTCCAAACCCCAGACAAATCAAGGGTTTGCTACCTCCGGAATCATCGTATGTCTTTGTCACGCCTTAGTATTATACTATAATGGTAATAAATTGTCAACCTTTTTTTGAAAATTTTTTCACTCTCAGAAAATTATGCTTTTACTTCATCTTTTATTAGTATTCTGGGCTTTGGCATCACCACTGTTGAATTATCCGGAACATCCCATGCCACCACACAGTTTGTCCCGATTTTCACATTGTTGCCAATCTTTATTCCACCAGTAATCTTTGCACCGGCACCGATTACACAATTATCTCCAATCACCGGAGCGCCGTTGTTCCCCTCACCTATTGTAACCTGATGAAAAATAGTGCAGTTTTTTCCAATCACAGCATTGTGGGATATAATAATTCCATACAATCCGTGCGGTAATTTGGGCATTGATTCAAATTTTGCACCATAATTCAGATGAGCGCCGGTACTGGCATTGTTGAACGCATCACTTCTCTTGATTTTAAAGAGCCAGATCGCCTTAAGTATTTTTGAATACTTTTTCTGCGGATTGACCACTCTTTCTCTCAGTTTCCAATACTTTTTGGGGTTGTAATGTTGAAGTTTTCTTCTTATTGTTTTTTCTATAACATTCACATGCACACATCCTTTTCTTTCCTTATTAATTAATATATCACTAATTTATACATTTTTCAATATTTTTTTGCACTCGGACACTCTATTGACAAAACATCTTCATATATATATAATATACCTATATATATCTATCGATTTTATCAATTGAAAGGCGTGACAAAAATATGAAATATATAGTTATCCTTTGCGACGGTGCAGCGGATACGCCGGTCCCCGAGCTTGGCAACAAAACACCCCTTGAGGTGGCAAAAAAGCCAAACATCGACCTCCTTGCCTCCATGGGCGAAATGGGTATGGTTACCACCGTCCCAGAAAACTTGCCTCCCGGCAGCGATGTTGCAAATCTTGCGGTCTTTGGCTATGACCCCCAAAAGTATTATACAGGACGTTCGCCTCTTGAGGCGCTTTCAATGGGCGTACACCTTGAGCTAACAGACACAACATTTCGCACAAACCTTGTAACGCTATCAGAAGATGAGCCATACGAAGAAAAAACCATGGTGGACTACAGCTCAGATGAAATCACTACCGAGGAATCCACTCAGCTTATCAAAGCGGTAAACGACGCTCTCAAAACAAACGAATACGAATTTTTCAGTGGCATCAGCTATCGTCATCTTTTGGTGTGGCACAACAAGGAAAATAAATTTTCTCTCACACCTCCACATGATATTTCCGACCGAAAGGTTACGGAACATCTCCCCAAAGACGAAACTCTTCTCACCCTTATGAAAAAGAGTTATGACGTTTTGAAAGACCACCCCGTGAACCTTGCCAGAAAAGAACGCGGTCTTCGTCCTGCAAATTCCATCTGGATTTGGGGCAACGGAACAAAACCAAACCTTGCTACCTATGCTGACCTTTATGGCATAAAAGGCACTGTGGTTTCAGCAGTCGACCTTATCAAAGGTATTGGCACAGGTGCAGGTCTTGAAATAGTTGATGTTATAGGAGCAACAGGAAATGTGCATACTAACTTTGACGGCAAAAAAGATGCTGCCATAAAGGCACTTCGCAGCGGCTCAGACTTTTTGTATGTACACCTTGAGGCTCCCGACGAAGCAGGTCACAGACACGAAATCGAAAACAAGGTGAAAGCCATTGAGCTTATTGACCAAAAAATTGTGGCTCCCATACTTGATGCATTGCGCCAGGACGGTGAGGAATTTTCTATGTTGATTATGCCCGACCACCCCACACCGCTTGCCATCAAAACGCATACTTCTGACCCCGTGCCGTATATAATATATAAAAGCGGCACAGCTACCCAAGGATGCCCCACCTCTTACACCGAGGCGAACGCAAAGAAAACGGGCATAACCATAGAGCACGGCTATACCCTTATGGAAAAGCTTCTGGGAAGATAAATTTTTTGCCGCAAAAGGAGAACCTGCGGTGAAAACAGAAAAAGTTATAAAATATACATTAACACTTGCAGGAATAGCCCTTGGGCTGTTCCTGTTTCCTTTTTTGCTGAAGATTTTCGCACCCTTTGTTGTTGCTTTTATTGTGGCAACTCCTTGCCAGAAAATTGTAAAAAAGCTTGAAAAAAAATTTCATGTGAGCCGCAGCATCAGTTCGGCAATTATTTCAACGCTGATTGTGGCATTGGGCACTGGCGCCGTCCTCTTCTTATCTTTTCAGCTTTTCTCCCAGGCAAAAAACCTGATAACCACCCTGCCCGCAGCAACCCGTTCCTTTCAGGACCAGCTTTCTCTCTTAACAGAAAAATATAATGTTTTCCGTCTCACCCTTTCCCCTGACGTCACAACCTTTCTTGATAAAATCTCAGGGAACTTTGCAGCTTACTCGAAAGAGTTATCCATGAGGGTGACCTCTGCCGCCCTGGATGCCGCAAAGAGCTTTGCAGGAGCGCTTCCCAATATGGCACTCTTTATTGTTATGTTTATCTTGGGGACATTTTTCTTCACCAAAGACTACAACCTTATAACAAACTTTCTTCACGAGCTGTTTCCAAAAAAAGCAATAAAAATCCTGACAAAAACCAAAAACTTTCTCACCCACGCTTTTTCTTCCTATTTAAAAGCACAGCTGATTCTGATGTCATTGACCGCTATCTTAGTTTCTGTTTGCCTTTGGATTATTGGAAAGGATTATGCACTTTTGTGGGGACTTGTCTGCGGACTTGTTGACGCCCTCCCATTTTTGGGCACAGGAATAATTCTCATTCCTTGGTCTCTCGCGTCCCTTGCATATGGAGATATGTATTCGTTTGTGGCACTTCTTATTATTCAGGTACTGGTCTTTCTTGTGCGTCAACTTGCAGAACCCAAAATTGTCAGTCAGCAAATCGGCATACACCCGATTCTCACCCTGATAAGCGTGTATGTGGGTCTCCGGTTTTTTGGCGTGGCAGGAATGATACTTGCGCCGGTAATCACTCTGCTACTAGTAAACTTTTACGTTTCTTACAAAGAACATTCTTTTGATGAGTAGCAAAACATTTTATGTCTGACCAAGCATCTTAAAAAATTTTCATTTTTCTCTTGACAACCGCTCACTTTTGTGGTAACATAGAAAGGTCCCAAGAGCGGACAAGCATATGGCGGTATAGCTCAGTTGGCTAGAGCATACGGTTCATACCCGTAGTGTCACTAGTTCGAATCTAGTTACCGCTACCACCCTTTAAAACCCGTGTTTTATACACGGGTTTTGTACAAGGGAACAAACTTAATATGGCTCCTTGGTCAAGTGGTTAAGACTCCGCCCTCTCACGGCGGCTACAGGGGTTCGAATCCCCTAGGAGTCACCAAATGAAAATGGCTTGAAATCTATGATTTCAGGTCATTTTTTATCTAACAGTCAAAAATAAAAAATACCACTCTTGCGGGTGGTATCTTGGTTGGTGGATCTTCAGGGACTCGAACCCCGGACCGACCGGTTATGAGCCGGTTGCTCTAACCAACTGAGCTAAAGATCCATATTCAGTTTTGCAACAAGAGTTATTATACAGCAAAACTGCCTGTTTGTTAAGATAAAATTTGCATTTTCTTATTCAGTCCAGACAGCTTTGCAAAAAACAACATTACTACTCAACAATAGTCATCTCAGGCCTATAAAAGAAATCAAAAAGAATAACCAAATCGTCAGTCTCCATATTTTCATATATAGGATTTTTAAATTCCCGCGCCTTTGCCCCATTAAATCTTCGATAAACATCATATGTTTTCTGAGCTGCTGCAACGTAATCAAAACTACTGTCTTTGAGATATTCCTTCATACTGTCAACTACCATTGTGCCAACCTTGATTACATCTTTGTCCTGATACGTTGGAATAATTGTCTTTTCCATACATTCAACAATCGCCTGAAGACGTTTTGTGAGTTCTTCCTGAGCCATACTTTCAAGGTCAATGGGTTCAAAAACCGCTTCGAAATCCACATCAACTATACATTTTTCAAGCGCTACGCAAACCTCTCCACGAGTGATGGGTTTTGTAGCGCGGAATTTTCCTCCGTCTTCAAGAACAAACAAATAATTGGCAACAAGTTTTTCCACACTCTCCTTTGCCCAATTTGAAACTGCATCGGTTATGGCAGGTTTATAATAGGTTTCGGAAGGCTTCAGAATTGAGTCAAGCATAACGCACACCTGTTCGCGACTCACGGTCTCATTGGGAGCAAATCTGCCGTCTCCCATTCCTTTGATGTAACCCGCATTCACCGCTGCCAAAACCTCATCAAAGAACCAGTCGGACTCCGATACATCATTAAATATATTTTCTGCCACAACAGAATATCCATACATTTTGTTGATAATGGTAACAAATTCTGCTCGGGTAAGAGTTGCCCTGGGTCTAAAAGTTCCATCCTCAAACCCCTGAATGTAACCACTTTGTCTCATTCGGGAAATAGCCTTTCCCTCATCCGTTGTGCTGTCAACATCCGAAAAAGCTCCCACAGAAACCGACACCATAAAAACCAACAGCAAAAATCCGCTAAAGATACGCATATATCGTCTTTTCATGGTCTCCTCCCCTTTTAACTATTCCTCCAAAAGCTTTATATAATAAGCTTTTTTGAGATTCTTCTCATTTTTATAAGCTTCACGGATTGTCTTGATAATTGAAGTGTCTCCATTAAGCTTTTCAATATCCGCTTTCAGTTCTGAAAGAATGTTTTCTACTTTGGCATCACACTGATTAAGAAGCCCCACCGCTGTACTCATATATTTTGCCACAAGGTCTTTCTTTCCGATGAGGTTTCTCTTCTCTTTTGGCAAGCTGAGGTAATCATTTTTCACCCTGGCTTCAAGTTGTCCAAGCTGCCCCAGGTAGTATGCTTTCAGGCTATATAATTCAATAGCACGTTCGCCTACCAACTTGTCGATTTCTGTCTGAGACACCTTAGCCACTGTATTTTTTGGTGCTTCCTCATACTTTTTAGTAAGTATCGACACCGCTTCTTCAACAGACAATTCACCCTTGATAAGTTTCTTTTCTTCTTCTGCAGTGAGGTCGCTTATTACAGATGGATATTGCTTTTGCACCGCCTCTTCAAAGGCTTTTTTGCCGTTATCTATCTCCACGGCAATGCTTTCACTGGAAGAGTTTGTAGTCTTTAAAAGAACCATTATGTTTTCATGTTGCCATATTCCTAAAACCACTATTGCAACAAACAGGATTATAAGAATTAAAAGTGCAATTTTTTTAAATATCTTCATTTTTCAGCACCAAGCTATCTTTCTAAATTGTTGTCATCTTATCCATAAGCTTTTCGCCCCAATAGGCAAAAGCATCAATTCCTTGATCTCCCAACTTCTTGTAAATTTCATCAAAGCCAACCCTCAATTGAGGCGGTCTTGACTCGGTATTGTGGGCATCGGTACCTAAAAAATTTATCAAGCCTCTTTTTACCAGATTGAGTGCTTTTCTCCGTGTTTTTCCTGAAATCAAAAAGCCTGTATTCATTTGTATCAAAGCATGGACATCTTTAAGCCTTTTAATCGTGTCAATATCTGATTCTTTCTGAAAGTCCAGATATCTTTCCACATGAGCAATTATTGGCGTAATTCCTTTTGCCGTATAAAGCTTTTCAAGGGTTACATAGGTATATTTATTCCATTCATCAAAAGGCATTTCAACAAGCATATATCCGGTTCCGCTTATACATAAATCTTCTGCACGGTCCATGGAATAAAGTTCAGGAAAAAACTGTACCTCAGCACCCAGAGCAATTCCGGGACGCTTTGCGTCACCAAGACTTTCTATGAGCTTTTTTTTACAGCTCTCTCTTTTTTTCAGAAAATCCTCCACACTGGTTTCGCCAATATAAAAGTGGGGGGTTGCAACAACAGCGTCAACACCCTGCTCACGAAAACTGTCAAGCATTTTTTTGCTTTCGTCAACGCTTTTGCTACCGTCGTCCATTTCAGGAAGAATGTGGCTGTGTATATCTATCATCTTCTAACCCCCGTCTTTTTTCAAAATCACAAAAAGGCTGTGCGCTCAATAAAGCCACAGCCTTTGTTTTTATTCATAACTGTCGTTGCGTCGGCTGTTATAACCGCCATAGCCCCCATAGCTATATGAGCCGTATGTTCCACCGCGACTGCGTCTTGCTTTTTTGCGGCCGTTGGCTGCATAGGTGCTTTGATATTTTCTCTTACTGTGATTTTTATATTCACCATTAGAACCGAAAACAACACCGTTAAGCACGAAACCAAGAACCTTAGACCCGGCAAACTTAATCTGATTAAGCGAATAGCGAATGGCTTCTTTGTCGGTAGAATTCTGAAGTGCAATCATAACAATACCATGTGCATACTTGGACACCACAATGGTGTCAATAACAAGATTCACAGGCGGGGTATCAAAGAAGATATAATCAAATTCTTTTTCAAGCTTTTCAATAAGCTTGCCCATATTATCAGAACTAAGGAGTTCTACGGGGTTGGGAGGAATATTTCCTGCCGTAATATAACAAAGGTTGTTATATGTCGATTTGTGAACAATTTCTTCGCTGGAATTGAGACCAACCAGATAGTTACTGAGACCTGGCGCATTTTGTACATCAAG
>JAFVTM010000009.1 GCA_017503225.1 Clostridia bacterium | reverse complement strand
TGTTACAAAGGTGTTTGGCGAAATTGCTCCCAAATATGCTGAGCGTAACGGTGGTTATACAAGAATCATAAAGATTGGACCCAGACGCGGTGACGCAGCTGAAGTTTCAATATTGGAGCTTGTGTAATTTAAAACAAAAAATTTTGGAATTGAGGAAATACCTACTGAGGAATATAAAACACTGGTGGGCAATGGTTCGAGGGTTCTGATTGAAAGGATGCTTGAGTTCAGGGGCGTGGAATTGGAAAGAACTCAAGAAATACATGAATGGTATAAAGAAAAATATGACAACGATTTTTTGTATCTGACCACTGTATATGATGGAATTATTTCTATGCTTGAAGACCTTAAGGATATGGGAATTAAAACAGCAATTCTTTCAAATAAGGATGACAGCACAACAAAAAAAGTTGCAGAGGTTATGCTCCCTGGAGACCTTATTGACATTTGTCTGGGGGCGAGAAAAGGAAAAGCCTTAAAGCCTGACCCTGAATCAGTGCTTGAAATAGTGGAAGAGCTTGGGGTGTCCAGAAGTGAAAGTCTTTATATTGGGGACACAGCAACAGATATTGAAACTGCAAAAAATGCAGGAATCTCTTCGGTTGGCGTTTTGTGGGGGTTCAGGGATGAGAATGAACTTAAAGGCGCAGGGGCAGATATAATTGTTTCACATCCTTTGGAGATAATAGATTTTATAAAAAACAGAAAATTTTGATTAGACACTCGCAGCTGGCTTTTGTCAGCTGTTTTTTGTATAAACTTCGACATATTTTAAGAAAAATTTTAAATTTCTCTTTTCTATTCTGAAAAAGTGTGGTATACTATTCTTTGGAATGATAAAAAGGAGGATGCGGTATGCGCAAAATCGGATTTGACAATCAAAAATATCTTTTGGAGCAATCAGAGCAAATAAGAAAACGCATTGCGGAATTTGGGGGAAAGTTGTACCTTGAATTCGGTGGAAAGCTGTTTGACGATTACCATGCTGCAAGGGTTCTTCCGGGTTTTGCTCCTGATAGCAAAATTCGTATGCTTCAACAGATGAAAGACGATGTTGAGATTGTTATCGCCATAAATTCTGAGGATATTGAGTCCAACAAAATGCGTGGCGATTTGGGAATTACTTACGATGATGATGTGCTCCGCCTTATTGATACATTCCGTGAGATGGATTTGTATGTGGGAAGTGTTGTTCTTACCCGCTATAACAATCAACCATCTGCAAAAACGTTTTTTAAACAGCTTGAAAATTTGGGAATCAAATGCTATAAGCATTATACAATAGCGGGGTATCCTTCGGACATTCCGCATATAGTAAGTGACGAGGGACTTGGAAAGAACGATTTTATTGAGACAGAAAGGTCTTTGGTGGTTATTACTGCGCCGGGACCTGGAAGTGGGAAAATGGCGACCTGCCTCAGCCAGCTTTATCACGAACACAAACGCGGAATAGCTGCGGGTTATGCGAAATTTGAGACATTCCCGGTATGGAATCTGCCACTTAAGCATCCTGTTAACCTTGCTTATGAGGCGGCGACAGCAGACCTCAATGACGTTAATATGATTGACCCATTCCACCTGGAAGCGTATGGGAAAACCGCGGTGAATTATAACCGTGATGTTGAAATTTTCCCCGTGCTAAACACTATGTTTGAACGTATTCAGGGAAAGTCCCCATACAAATCACCCACTGATATGGGCGTGAATATGGCGGGATATTGCATCGTGGATGATGCGATTTGCTGTGAAGCATCAAAGATGGAAATTATCAGAAGATATTTTTCTGTAAGCGCAAATATTGTGCGTACCCTTGGCGATGATACCACTCAGGTGAAAAAGCTTGAGCTTTTGATGAATCAGGCAGGGGTCACACCGGAGTATTGTCCGGCAGTTCCAAAGGCTTTGGAAAAGGAAAAACGCACTCAGGCCCCTGCGGGTGCTATGGTGCTGCCTGACGGTAGAATTGTTACAGGGAAGACCTCCACTACACTTGGTGCAGCAGCGGCACTTCTGCTCAATGCACTTAAAGCTCTTGGCGGAATTGACCCTGAAATTGATTTGATTGAGGCGTCGGTTCTTGAGCCTATCTGTGAACTTAAAACAAAATATTTGAAGCATAAAAATCCAAGACTTCATACTGATGAGGTTCTTCTTGCGCTTACTATTTCGGCACTTTCAAGCGATGTAGCAAAGCTTGCAAAGGAACAGCTTGAAAAGCTTCGTGGAGGAGATGCGCATTTTACTGTTATTTTGAGCGAGGAAGACGAAAAAATCCTCAGACGCCTTGGTATAAATGTTAGCTTTGAGCCGAGATATGAAAATGAAAGGCTTTATCATCAATAAAATAAAACCCGCAAATTCTGGGTGGATATGCGGGTTTTTGGTTTGGAATGAGCTAGTTTTTATCTGATACTATGGGGGAAAAGACCTCGGCGGTATTGCCAAGAGGTGACATTGCCTTTATTGATGAGGAATATTGGCTTGGGGTCATTCCTGTGGTTTTTTTGAACTGCAAAGAAAAATAGTGTATGCTTGAATATCCAAGGAGCTCGGCAATCTGAGAAATGTTGTGGCTGTCCTCTCTGATAAGCTGTTTTGCCAGTTCAATTTTCATTTTAATAAAATACTGTATGGGACTGGTGGAAAAGTTGACATTAAAAAGACGGTTGATTCCCATACGGTTGAGACCGCTGTACATAACCAGGTCTTCGATGGTGATATTTTCTCTTATATGGTCCGACATATAGTTAAGAATTATGTTAAGGCTGGTATTTGTGTGATTTTGCATAAAAGTGTGAGTTTGTGTTTTTTGGGTGTCACCTGAACGCAAAAATGTTATAAGGAGCTGGCATATATATTGACTGATAAGCTGTTTTGAACCAACAAGGGGATTTTCTTTTGGGTCAAGATGCTTTGAAAAAACATCATTTAGAGATGACGAAAAAGCATTTGTATATTCGGAAATTATTTTAGCGATTAAGGTCTTTTGCTCATTGTCAACTGTCAATACACGGTCTTTGAAAAAATCCATATACTCAGAGTGGCAGGAAAAACTTACGATAGCCACATTTGGGGCAATTTTGCCGTTGCTTCTTATGTTGTGCCATTCGTTGGGCTTGTGAAAAATTATATTTCCTTGGGAAAGAAGAAATTCCTTATCGTCGGCGGTGGCAAGAACCTCGCCTTTGTCTACATAAACAAATTCCCAGAAATTGTGGCTTTCACCATGAAATGAAAAGTCTTTTGAATATTCAAAATAATGTACGGAATATAGTTTTTCAATACAAAAAGAGAAATCGAGGGCCGCACCCAGGTAATCCATACTACCAACCTCCTTATATATAAAATATCAAAAATCCGGGTTGGAGTCAAGAAAAATGTGATTTTTTTGTAAGCTAAAGTTATTTTTTGATAAATACATAGAACAAAATAAAAGTTATGATATATGCTGTAATATGAAGAAAACTTTGTTGGGAGATGAATATATGAGCAAAAAAACAACTCTGGTGGTTATGGCCGCAGGAATGGGCAGCAGATTTGGTGGACTCAAGCAGATTGCACCTGTTGGACCGACCGGCGAAATAATCTTGGATTTTTCAATTTATGATGCGGTAAAAGCCGGATTTGACAAGACGGTCTTCATCATAAGACGTGATATTGAAAAGGATTTTCGTGAAATTACAAAAAAACGGATTGAAAAGATGACAGATGTTTCTTATGTTTTTCAGGATATGGATAATCTTCCAAAAGGTTTTTCCGTGCCGGATGGAAGAGAAAAACCCTGGGGAACAGGTCACGCTGTTTTTTGCACTAAAGATACTGTGGACACACCTTTTGCACTTATAAATGCAGATGATTATTACGGACAGAAATCCTTTGAAATTCTTCATAAAAATCTGGTTGAAAATGATGAAAACTGCATGGTGGGATTCAGTCTTGGAAACACCATAACCGAGAACGGAACAGTTTCACGCGGGGTGTGCAGTGTTGAAGACGGATTCCTCAGAAGCGTTGTTGAACATACTGGTCTTGATAAAAACAGTGGCATTCCCCTTGATACAGTGGTTTCCATGAATATGTGGGGACTTTTGCCTTCTGTTTTTGAAGACGTGGAAAAAGATTTCACGGAATTTTTGAAAAATATCAAAAATCCTCTTAAGGATGAATTTTATATTCCTTTTGTGGTTGACAATATGATAAAGACAAAAAATGAAAAAGTAAGAGTTTTGGAAACAAATGAAAAATGGTATGGCGTTACCTATAAAGAAGATAAAGACACCGTTGTTTCTGCCATGGAAAGATTGGTAAAGGAAGGCTTTTATAATGGAATTTAATCTTAAAGCGGTTTGTGAGCAGTTTGTTATCAAGACTGATATTGAGTCCTATGGAAACGGACACATAAATGATACATATATGGCAGATGCAAAGCCGCAAATTATTCTGCAAAGGATAAATAAAAATGTTTTTCATAATCCTCATGAGGTTATGGAAAATATATATAATGTTACTGAACACCTCAAAAAGAAGATTGTTGAGCGTGGTGGAAATCCAGAGCGTGAGGCGCTGAATGTTATCAAAACCAAGGACGGAAAGAATTATTTTCAGCTGGACGAGGATAACTTTTTCAGAATGTATCTTTTTGTGACTGACAGTGTGAGCTATGATATTGTGGAAGATCCCATACAGCTTTTCCATGCGGGCACCGCTTTTGGAAAATTTCAGAATATGCTTGATGATTACCCAACGGATAACCTTTATGAGACCATTGTGGACTTTCACAACACCCCGGAACGTGTAAATCAATTGAAAGAAGCTATTTCAAACGATTTGGCAGGAAAGCTCGCTGATGTTTGTGACGAGGTTGAATTTGCGCTGGAGTATGCCGATTATAAAAGTGTGATAACCGACGAAATTAAAAAGGGGACCGTTCCGGTCAGGGTGACTCACAATGACACAAAGCTCAACAATGTGCTGTTTGATGCAAAAACAGGAGAAAGCGTTTGTGTAATTGACCTTGATACCGTTATGCCGGGTTCAATTCTTTATGACTTCGGCGATGCCCTTAGATTTGGAGCATCAAGCGGAACCGAAGATGAGCAGGATTTGGACAAAATCTGGTTTGACCTCGAAAAGTTTGAACAGTTTGCAAAAGGATTTCTCACAGAGGTGAAGGATTGTCTCACCCCGAAGGAAATAGAGCTTTTGCCGGTCTCTGCCCTTATTATGACATATGAATGTGGCATAAGATTTTTGGCAGACCATTTAAATGGTGACACGTATTTCAAAGTTCACAGAGAAAATCACAATCTTGACAGAGCAAGAACCCAATTTAAGCTTGTTAAAGATATTGAGAGCAAGCTTTCCGAAATGAAAAATATAATTGAAAAATATGTGTAAACAAAAAAATCCTTGAAGCCTTTGTGTTTCAAGGATTTTAAAATTGGGTTAAATTCAGTTTGGCGGAAAGATTAACCGGCATGACTTTCTTTTCGATAAGAGTTGGGAGCTTTGCCATATAACTTTTTGAAAACTCTTGTGAAATAGTTTGGGCTGTCAAAGCCTACGCTTGCGGCAATTTCGGTTATGCTGTGTTGAGTGTTTCCAAGAAGAAGAGCCGCCTTTTCGCATCTGTATTTGTTTATGTAATTCAGTGGCGATAGCTTCGTCTGGCTTTTGAAAAGTTGGCAGAAATAAGGCTCGCTCAGGAAAAATGTTTCTGCCAAAGACTTGGTGGTTAAATCGGTCTTATAATTTTGGGAAATATATTCAAGAATTTGTCGGACCTTGTTTGTTTTGGTTTTCTGGAGAAGAATTTCATATTCTGACAGACTATCAATCTTATGATTTCTCAAAAGATATGCAAACAGATGATATACAATGCTCTTTATCTCTATTTCATATCCCGCTTGCCTGCTTGTATATTCCCTGTCTATATCCTCAAAACATGCCTTTGCCACATTGTCATTTTTGATATGGGTCCTAAAGAGGATGCTTTCAAAGGACAAATCCTCAAAAAAAGATGGGTCAATAATCATACAGAAAAAATGGCCGCCTTTGGTGGAATGAAGCTGGTTGCAATCGATAATAATAAGGTCGTTTTGTTTGCCAATAAAGGATTGACCATTGCATATTACCTCTGTCTCTCCTGAAAGGAAGAACAAGAGCTCCATATGTTCGTGCCAATGGAGTGACCTATTTCCGCCTTTATCACCGGAAAAATGAAATCTTAAGGGTAGTGTTTTTTCCATGGGGAGGGAATCTTCGTAGAGAGAAAAATCCTGCATAATTGCCACCTGCCATAAAATTGTGCTAATTTGCAATAAAAAAGTTATAGCTTGTTTTCATTTAATATTATAAGATAAGAGAAAAGAAAAGTCAATTATTAAAAATTTTTTTGATGATTTCATGTACGCCAAAGGAGAAAGGTTGGATAAAATGAAGATTTTGATGATAGGTGCACATCAGGATGACAACGAGTTTCGCTGTGGAGGGCTTACAAACAAGTATATAAAAATGGGATATGAAGTGAAATTTTTGAGTCTTTGCAATGGTTGCGGGGGACATCACATTATGACGCCCAAAGAGACAACAGCACGAAGAGCAAAGGAGTCGGCTGCTGTCGCCAAGCTTTTGGGTATTACTTATGATGTCTGGGACATTGATGATTGCAATCTCGTTGCTGACCTTGCTACCCGCAAGCGTCTTATCAGATATATAAGGGAGTTTAATCCTGACCTTATTATTTCGCACAGACCCAACGACTATCACGCTGACCACCGTGCAGCAGGACAGCTTGTTCAGGATGCATCTTATCTTTTGACAGTTCCTCACGAGTGCCCTGAGGTACCCGCTATGAGATATATGCCCGTTATTATGTATAATGAGGATAGCTTTAAATACCCAATGTTTTCAGGTGATATCGTGCTTGATATGGATGATGAAATTGACGTGAAGATGAGAATATCAGACCTGAATGTTTCCCAGGTTTATGAGTGGCTCCCATATACATACGGAGAAGAGGACGAAGTTCCCACCGACCCGAAGGAGCGCTTTGAGTGGCTCAAGGGTATGGAAATTACAGCTGATACAACCGACGAAGAAATAATGGCAGCTCCCAGAGGTTATGCTGTTCTTTTCGCAAAAACGGCGGCACGTTTCAGAAAGGAACTCATTCAAAAATATGGTGTTGAGCGTGGCAGCAAGATAAGATATGCAGAGGCTTTTGAGGTATGTGAGTACGGAGCGCCTCTTACGGAAGAACTGAAAAACAAGTTTTTCCCGTTTTAGAAAAACAACGCAGGTCAAATGTGACCTGCGTTTTAATTTGCAAAAAAAGGATACAAAAAAAACGACAACCTTCGGTGTGCGAAAGTTGCCGTTTCTTTTTTGGTGGAGGGAGATGGATTCGAACCATCGAAGCGAGACGCAACAGATTTACAGTCTGCCCCCTTTGGCCACTCGGGAACCCCTCCATAAAAGTGGAGCTGGTGATGGGACTCGAACCCGCAACCTGCTGATTACAAATCAGCTGCTCTGCCAATTGAGCTACACCAGCTTACCTTCTGCTTTTGGGTTGTTTTCACAACCAGCGAATATTATGATACCACAATTCCGTGGGCTTGTCAACACTTTTTTGAAAATATTTTTTAAATTTAAGAAATGCGTCGAAAAATTACAGTTCTTTGATAAAAAGTGAGAATTCTTTGCCATTTGTTTCAAGGATGCCATAATGACGCGATGCACTCCCTGGATTGAAAAGGGCAATTCCTGAGCCCGATTCATTGAGATGTGCATGAGTGTGACCGAAAATGCAAATGTCAGCACCGACTTCACTACCCTTGGCAATCAGCTTTGCCAATGAATATTTTACTCCGTAAAGATGTCCGTGGGTGAGAAAAATTTTCACATTGTCAAGAGTAAAAATTCGTTCATCGGGGTAAGACGTATCCCAGAAATCGTTATTTCCACGCACTCCTGCCACCACAAGGCGAGGGTATGCAATCTCGAGGTCTGCGATGTCACGGTTTATGTCACCTGCATGGATAATCATATCTATATTTTTTTCTCTTTCAATGGCTTGTGCCATGGCGTTAAAGTTCCCGTGGGAATCACTCAGTATTATTGCCCTCATACAAAAAATCCTTTCGACGAACTGATATTATTTTAGCATAAATAAAATAAATTGTCACTATTTTATTTTGAAAACATATAATAATTATAACAGATGAAAGGAGTGTTTTCGTTGAATATTCAGGATTTGATTTCAAAAATGTCACCTGAGATGCTTGCTCAGGGGTTAAAGCAATTGAGCGGAGGCCTAAGTCCAGAGCAGCTGAAAAAGGCAGAGGAAACAATAAAGATGATGAGTCAGGGGGATTTGAGCAAGGAACTTTCAGGACTTGATGCAAAGGGACTTCAGGATACCCTTACAAAAAATCCCGCCCTTGCAAAACAGCTTGCGCAGAACCCCCAGCTGCTTTCGGCACTTGCTGAAATTGTGAAGAAAAAATAAAAAGTTTAGGAGGCTTTTAAGATGGAAGAAACCCCTGATTTTTCAATGGCTGTTGAAAAACTTCAGGAAATGCTTGAAAGTGAAGATGGTCAGTCCCAAATTCAAAATCTTTTGGGCTTGTTTGCTTCGGGAAACGGGGAGAACACGGAAAGCCGGGAGAAAGAATCTGCACAGCAGACGGCGGGGATGTTTGGTGCTGGAGGGATGGACCTTTCATCCATAATGCAAATGGGCGGCATAATGAGTGCTATAAGCGGAGCAAAACAAAATTCCCATACAGATTTTTTGAATGCCCTGAAGCCTTTTTTGAAGCAAAGCCGCAGGAAAAAGCTTGACCAGGCAGCACAGCTTATGAAGATGACGGCGGTTTTCAAGGCGTTTAAGGAAAACAGTCAGGGAGGTGTTTGAAATATATCAACGCTATACCCCAAATCAAAACGGAACCAAAACGGAAATGACAAATGGTGGACATAATTATCAAAACGGCGGAGGAAACTTACGTGGCGGCACTGAAACTCGTCAAAACAATAGTGGGACAAAGGGGGATACAAGCAGAACAGTTATGCAAGGAAGACCTCATCAGGAACAGGGGAGAGGAGGCGTACACCAAAACAATATAAAAATGCTGCCTTCCGCAAAACATTTTGATGAACAAAAAAATCACAATCACAGCCAGCAAAAAGTGGAAGAAAAGAAGAACTGTTATTCAGGGAACAGAAAAAAGAACGGCAGAGGGATGAACTTCTTTGAGAATATACTTCCAAGGGGGCTTTATGACCCAAAAACAAAAAAAGTTATGGGCTTTTTTACAGCTGAAGATTTGCTGTTGGTTGCCCTTATTTTTATTTTTCTTGATTCAGACGAAGAGGGCAATCCTTTGATGGCATTGGCACTTTTGTACGTCTTGCTTGGGGACTATTTTGATTTTGGTGATTTTCTTATATAGCAGAACTTGTGGAATATACTGCATCTCTCGCTCATAATAATATAAAAAAGAAGACTATTTTAAAAGAGAGGTAGATAAAGATATGTCGGTTAAGCTTCGAAAAGAGCATATAAAGCTTTCTCAGGTGATTTGTGCCAGAAGCACAAAAACCACGGTGGAAAGTGATGTTATTGTTCCGGACACCAAGCCGGATGCGGTTAAAATTCTGAAAGTTTGTACTGAGGCGGTAATAACTCAGAAAAGTGTTCAAAGTGACAAAGTTTATGTAGAGGGTATAATCCGTCTGGACATACTGTATGTTCCTGAGGACAAAGGCTGCGGGCGGGTGAAGTCCATATCGGTGGATCAAAATTTCAATCATATAATTGCGGCAAACGGTGCAAAGCCCGGTATGAATGTTGAAGCGGCGGTGGTTTCGGTAAGTCCGGAATACAACCTCATTAACAGCAGAAAGATAGGAATACGCAGCACTCTTTGCATCAATATAAAAGTGACTGAAAATAAAGAACTTGAAATTGCATCAGGAGTCGAGGACGGGGCAGATATTCAGGCAAAAGCTAAATGCCTTAAATTCCACAATTTCTGTCAGTGCACAGAAAGAGATGTTCTTATTAAGGATAAAATAGAGGTACCTCAGGGAAAGCCTGATCTTAAGGAAATCCTGAGATTTTCAATAAGACCCGAGCTTGAAGAACTCAGACTTCTGACAGGCAAGGCGGTTGCTAAAGGAAATCTTAAAATTTGCACCCTGTACTCCGGAAAGGGTGAAGATGATGTTATAGAATGTATGGAGCACAGCGTTCCTTTTGGTGAGGTACTTGAAATAGACGGCATTGATGAAAGCTTAAATGGTGAAGCGGTATTTTCAGTTAAAGATGTTTATTATGAAATTTGTCGGGACAATGACGGAGACAAGCGCCTTTTAAGCTTTGAAACGGCTATTTGTATCGAAATAAAAACTACAGGCATCACAGAGTGCGAAACAATGTGTGATGCTTACAGCCTGAGCCGTGAAGTAAAGATGAAAAAGGAATGCTGCGACATTGAGCAGCTTGTGGATATAGTTACAGATAAAATAAGCCTCAAAGAGATTGCCAGGGTGTCTGATTATCTTCCTGAGGTGTATCAGGTCTGTGACTGCACAGCATCCAGCGAAATCGAACGGGTTTTGGTTGAGGGGGAAATTGTTACTGTCACAGGATACATAACAACCAACATACTGTATATGTCTCAAAGTGAAGAAGTGCCGGTTTCGGGATTCAGCCACGTTTTGCCGTTTTCTCACAGCGCGAGAGTTGATGGAATTTGTGAAAATTCCGTGTGTGATGCAAAGGTTGAAGTGGAGCATCTTGGATATATTATATCAGGAAACAGAGAAATTGAGCTTCGTCCCACACTTAACATAGGTCTTAAGGCTGTCAATCCCAACAGCTGTGAGATTGTATCGGAAATGGAATATGATAACGAAAAGGAAGTGCCAAAGCGTGCCGCAATGGTTGTGTATTTTGTAAAGAAAGGTGACAGCCTTTGGGATGTTGCTAAAAGATACCGAATCACGCCTGAAAAAATCATCGAAGCCAACGGCAGCGAAAAAGAATGTATGGTTGAGGGAAACAGAATTTATATTTTCAAATAAAGAAAGCCCTGCAGGGACACCCTGCGGGGCTTTTAATCTTGGGTTTGTTCTGGTTATGTAAGAGGTTGGTAAAATGTGACGCTGTCTTTGCTTGCTGTGTGCAAAAATATGTCTTTTCCCACCGAAAAGCCGTGACCTTCAAGGCAAAGGGCTGTATTTTTGAGGGCAAGGTCGGGATAGTTGTTTTCAGGACTTATGTGACCGAGAATTATCTCGCGTGTTCCAAGCCTTGCAAGACATGATGCGGTCAGTGCGGCATCGTCATTTGAAAGATGCCCGATTTCGCTTTTAATGCGGCGTTTCAGGTCATATGGATAGCTGCCTGCTTCGAGCATAGAAAGGTCATAGTTTGATTCAAGCAATATAGTACGGCTGCCTTTGACAACGTTTAAAATATGGTCGGTTATCACTCCGGTGTCGGTGACAGCGGAAATTTTATCGGCATCTGTTTCGAAGGAATAACCCACGGGTTGTGCTGCGTCGTGAGACAGGGGGAAAGGGGTGACGGAAATATCACCAAGGAGGAAAACTTCATTCTCACAGATTGTATGAATGTTTTGAGGCGCAACATTTGGGCAGGCGCGCTTCAAACATTTCCAGGTTCCATCTGTGGCGAAAATTGGAAGATTATATTTTTTTGAAATGATGTTTACTCCTTTTGTGTGGTCGGTGTGTTCGTGAGTGATTAAAATGGCAGTTAAATCCTGAGGGGATAAACTAAACAGGGCAAGGCTTTCTTCAAGGGCTTTGCAGCTTATGCCACAGTCCAGAAGAATTTTAGAGTTTTGGGTGAATATAAGAGCGGAATTTCCCTTACTGCTGCTTCTTAAAACACATAAATCAAGTCTTGACATCGAAAATACTCCAATCTTATGAAAAACCGCATCAAAGGTTTCCCCTGATGCGGAAATTTTTTATGCAATGGTTGCGGATCTGACTTTTTCGCCGTCAGTTCGGCGGGTAATCTGAGCACCCAGACCGCGAAGCTTTTTCTCAAAATCTTCGTAACCACGGTCGATATAGTTAAGGTTGTAAACCTCGGTGACGCCGTCCGCCATAAGCCCGGCAATTACAAGAGCTGCTCCGGCACGGAGATCTGTGGATGAAACAGGTGAGCCGATAAGTCGATTTCCTCCCTCGACAACAGCTATACGCCCATCAACAGAAACGCTTGCGCCCATACGGCGAAGCTCTTCCACGTATTTGAAGCGGTTGTCCCAGACGTTTTCAGTGACAATGCTTGTGCCCTCTGCGGCGGTAAGAAGTGTAAGAATCTGGGGCTGTAAATCTGTGGGGAAACCAGGATGCGGCATGGTTTTAACATTTGCTTTTTTCAGGGGACTATCTGCTATAACCCTGAGACTATCATCATATTCTTCGATGGTTACACCAATTTCAAGAAGCTTTGCTGAGATTGAATCAAGATGCTTTGGAATGATGTTTTTAATGAGAACATCACCACCGGTAGCCGCTGCTGCAATCATAAATGTGCCGGCTTCTATCTGGTCGGGAATGACGGTATATGTGCCGCCATGAAGAGAAGAAACCCCTTTAATCTTAATAACATCAGTACCTGCACCCTTGATGTTTGCTCCCATACTGCTCAAAAAGTTTGCAACATCAACAATGTGAGGCTCTTTTGCGGCGTTTTCAATAACGGTCTGACCCTCGGCAAGGGTTGCCGCGAGCATAATGTTTATGGTTGCACCAACCGAGACCTGGTCCATATATATGCTGGCGCCACTAAGTTTTTCTGCTTTGATATCAACGATGCCGCCCTTTTCGGTGGAATATGAAGCACCAAGGGCCTCAAACCCTTTGAGGTGGAAATCAATGGGCCTAACACCGAAATCGCAGCCACCGGGCATAGCCACACGGGCTTTTTTGAATCTTCCAAGAAGTGCCCCCATAAGATAAGAGGATGCACGGATTTTGCTTACCATTTCATATGGGGCTTCAAAGCGATCGACCCTTGTGCTGTCGATTTTCAAAACGCCTTTGTCAATAAATTCGGCATTGCCGCCCAGTTGGTTTATTATATTGATAAGAACATAGGTGTCACTCACGGGGGGCACGTTTTCGATTATACAGGTTCCGTCAACCATCAAGGCTGCTACTATAAGTGCAACTGCGGAATTTTTTGCTCCGCTGATTTCGACTTCGCCCTCCAGCTTGGCGCCGCCCAGAATAACATATTTTTCCATGGTCCACCCACCTAAAAAATTTCTTTTGTTAAAAATTATGTATACAAGAAATCACGAGTGACAAAAGTCCCCCGCTGAAATTATGTAAAAATCACAAGTATCCACAGGTATTTTATCACAAGAAATGAAAAAAATCAATCCCTTACAGCACATTTTGTGAATTTATTTTCCAAAATATACAATATAAAGGATTTTTAAAATGAACTATATTTTAATAATATCCGGTTTCGCCCTGAATAATACGTGATTTTCCGTTGGTTTTATCAATAATTTTGGCTTCAAAAGAAGAAACAGCAGAAACAGGAACAAAAACAGGAATTTTTACGGCATCTTCATAAATGATTTCGCCAAGGGTAAAGCCCAGGGAATGCGCTTCGCTTTGGATTTTGCCAAGGAGAGAATAGTCACATTCGATTGTTACCTCGCAGCAGAGATTTTTCTCTATTGGCAAGGCTTTTTCAATACCCTCTTTTGCTGCTTTTGAATATGCGTGGACAAGTCCGCCGGTTCCCAGAAGAATGCCGCCGAAATACCTTGTAACCACAACAATAAGGTTTGAGAGGCCCTCTTTTTTTATCATATCAAGCACGGGGAGTCCGGCTGTGCCTGATGGCTCACCGTCGTCGCTGTAACGCTGAACGTTGTTTTCCTCGAGGACATAGGCATAGACATTGTGGGTTGCATCCCAAAACTTTTTTTTGAGGGACTCCAAAAAAGCCAGAGCCTCTTCCTCGGTGCTGACGGGCATGACGTGGGCAATAAACCTTGAACGCTTTTCAATTATCTCACAATTTGCCGCCTTTGCGACGGTTCTGTAGCTCTCTTTCATAGCGGAGTGCCTTTCTATTTTTTCTTTTTAAATGTATTTTAACATAAAAAGGTTTTGTGTGCAACAGTTTATTGAGGGAAGAAAAGCATATTTACCACCAAAACGGCAAGGACCATTCCCGTAAAATCTGCAATCAAGGCGGATTTCAGGGTATGGCGCACCTTTTTTATCCCGACCGCCCCGAAATATACAGCCACTGTATAAAAAGTGGTTTCGGTGGAACCCATCATAACAGACGCAATTTTTCCTGGGATTGAATCGGGCCCGTAGTTTTTGAAAATATCATTGACAATTGCAATAGAGCCGCTGCCTGAAACAGGGCGGAGGAGCGCCAAGGGCAAAACCTCGGAGGGCATTTCAAGTAGTGATGTAAGAGGCGAAAGAAGTTTAGACAGAATTTCAAGGGCACCGGATGCACGGAACATTGAAATTGCCACCATAAGTCCCACAAGGGGTGCAGAAATCTGAACAGTGCTTTCAAGTCCGAGCTTTGCACCCTGCACAAAGCTGTCATATACGTTGTCCCGTTTGAATAACCCAAAGGCGACAATTGATACTATCATAATGGGTACAGAAAAAAGAGAAATGGTGTTTATCAAAGGCGGTTCCTCCCATATTTTTCAAAAAGCTTTGCGGCGGTTATGCCCACGATCACGGCAATGGAGCTGCATATCCACACGGGGAAAACAATTTCGGAGGGATTCTCAGAACCAAACATTTGGCGCAGGGAAATTACGGTGGAGGGAATAAGCTGTATTGATGCGGTATTGAGAACTGCAAAGGTGCACATTTCGTTGCTTGCCGATGCCCTGTGCTTATTTTCCTTATCCAGTTCCCGCATGGCACAAAGCCCCAAGGGGGTTGCAGCGTTACCCATTCCTAGGAGGTTTGCCACCATATTGAGAACTATTGCCTTGAGGGCGGCAGAGTCTTTTTTGAGTTTTGGAAATAGGAGTTTTGTGAAAGGCCGGAGGAGTTTTGCAAAGATTTGGTTGAGACCTGAGTTTTCAGCGATTTTTGCAAGTCCCGTCCAAAGACACATTGTACCGAGGAGCCCAATACAGGTTTCTATGCCTGAGGCGGCACCTGAGAGAGCAGATGCGGTGAGGTCGCTTATTCGTCCGGTGAAAATTGCCACAATAAAAGAGATAACAACCATCCCGCCCCAGATAAAGTTCAGCATCATATAACCCTCCTTTTTGTATACGTATATGCAAAAATAGAAAAGCATATGAAAAAACCGTCCACTCGGTATATGCCCAAGCAGACGGCGCAGTTTGTGTTTCGTTATTTAAAAATTCGAATAAAAGGGTTTGGCTGATGAAACAAAAACCTGAATTTCCGGGAAATTTGTTTCAAAAAAGTTCTTCAAAAATTCACAGATGGTGTTTTCGGTTTCAAAATGTCCGGCATCTATGATGTTTAGTCCAAGCTCAAAGGCGGAGCGTGCATGCTCGTGTCCAAGGTCTGCTGTGACATATACATCTGCGCCTGAATGAAAAGCGGAGTAAATACCCTCTTTCCCGCCGCTGCCTGAGCAAAGTGCCACACATCTCACCTCGTCGGAGAGGTCCCCTGTATATTTGAGGGCAGTTGAGCCAAGAACGGATTTGATTTTAATGAGAAAATCTTCCATAGTCAAAGGCACTGGCAAAAATCCCACTCTGCCGATGGGCGAAAAAGGTGTGCCGTTTGCATCCACACATTCAGCTTCAGTATATTCACGGATATGCTCAAGACCAAGCTTTTTTGCCAGCAGGTCGTTGGTACCGCCCTCTGCTTTGTCAAAGTTTGTGTGCATACTGAAAATTGAAATATCATTTTTTACCGCGGCGCGTACCATAGAGCCGATGGGGTCCTCCTCGGTCACCGAATATAGAGGCTTAAAAATAAGGGGGTGATGCGAAACTATGAGGTCTGCACCAAGGTCAATTGCTTCGCGGACATTTTCTGTTGTCAAATCAAGGCATACATAAACACTTTCGATTTTTTGGGTCAGGTCCCCCACCATAAGTCCCACATTGTCCCAAGGCTCCTTGGTTTCCTGAGGAGCTATGGCGTTTAGGCCTTCAATTATTTCAGATAGTCTGTTCATAATTATTCCTCCTTGAGAAGATTTAATATGCTTTCAGTTTCAGCAAGAAGTTGTTTGTTTTCGTCTTTTTCAGAGCTCTTTAGCCCTTCTGCACGTCGGGACAGTTTTTTGATAACCTCGGCTTTATATTGGGGAAAGAGATGAGGGGATGTTTCGGTTAAGCCTTTGCCAAGATACAGCTCTTTTTTTGTATAATGGCATTCCCCGTTTGGTTTTGCCACGATGATGTTATAAAGCTTTTCGTCCTCGGATTCCAGGTGTTCGCTTTCAATGGAGAAACCGTGGGATATGAGATACTCACGAAGTTCAAGAACTGCTGTCATAGGCTGGAGTATAAGTAGCTTGGCACTGTCTGTCACAGTGCGGCTTTCCTCCAGTATGTCCGCAATCAATATTCCGCCCATACCTGCAATAATTATAACCTCAGCATCGCATGGTGAAAGGGTCGAAAGTCCGCCACCAAGTCGCAGGTCAATTCTTTCGGTAAGATTATATTTTTCAGTGTTTTCCTTTGCCCGAAGAAGCGGACCGCGTTTTATGTCGGATGCGATTGCTTGCTTGGCGATACCCGTTTTCACAAGATAAATAGGTATATAGGCGTGGTCTGTGCCTATGTCTGCGGTGCAGCGGTTTTGGGGCACAAGGGATGCGATTTTTTCAAGGCGAGGAGTAAGGTTTGGGATTTGTGATGAAAAATCTGTATGCATAAAAGGTTCTCCGCATTATAAATTTCTTGATTTAAATAAATTATATAGTCAAAAGGCAGGTTTTGTCAATTAAAAAAAGGATTTTCGGGAGAAATGAAGAAAATTTAACATATATAGTAAGTTTCTGTAAAATGCAGGTGAATAAAATGACCATACGCGAAAAAATTGAAGAAATTGAAAAAAAGACGCTCAGTCCTTATGCGGCGCTTAGCTGCAAGACCTATGGAAGAGCTGTGGTGGAAGAAAAATGTGAGCTTCGCACTGACTTTCAGCGTGACCGTGACAGAATTATTCATTCAAAAGCGTTCAGGAGACTTAAACACAAAACCCAGGTGTTTCTGTCTCCTGAGGGTGACCATTATCGAACACGTCTTACTCATACTTTGGAGGTTGCACAGATAGCAAGGACCATCGCCCGTGCACTCAGTCTAAATGAGGACTTGACCGAGGCAATCGCCCTTGGACACGATTTGGGGCATACTCCGTTTGGACACGGTGGCGAGAGAACCATTGACTACCTTTGCCCAGAGGGATTCCGCCACAATGAACAAAGTCTTCGTGTGGTGAATGTTCTTGAAAGGCGTGGGGGACTTAACCTTACGGCAGAGGTCAGGGATGGTATTCTTTGTCACACCGGTGATAAAATGCCACAGACTCTGGAGGGGAAAATCATAAGGCTTGCAGACAAAATTGCTTACATAAATCACGACATAGATGACGCCATCCGTGGCGGTGTAATAAAAGGTGATGATATACCAAAAGAGTTTTCAAAAGTTCTGGGAAATTCACACTCTGAAAGAATTGACTCTATGATAAAAAGCATAATAAAAGAAAGCTGGGAAAAGCCTGACATTTTGATGGAAAAGGAAGTTTTTGAGGCGATGATGGGGCTTCGGAAGTTTATGTTTGAAAACGTTTACCTCAATGATTATGCAAAGAACGAAGAAAAAAAGTCGTTCAATGTCATAAAGTCGCTTTTTGAATTGTTCCTTGAAAAGCCGGAGCTTATACCAGGGGGAGAATTTGAAAGCGGCACAGTTCCTGACAACATAATAGCGGTAAGGGACTATGTGGCAGGGATGACAGACAGATATGCCCTGAGCCTTTATGACAAGTTTTTTGTTCCCAAAATATGGCGGGGATAAATTTGTGTAATTTGTTAAAGGAAAGAACGAAATTTTGTCGAATTATAAAATAAGAAATTTTTTGGGAAAGGGGCTGCCAGATTTTTGAAACAATCGGTTGATTTTCAGGACTTTATTGATGAAGTCATAGAGAAAAATGACATAGTGGACCTCATTTCCCGTTATGTAACGTTGAAAAGAGTGGGAAATCGTTTTCAGGCGCTTTGCCCTCTTCACAACGACAAAAAGACACCGTCATTTTCGGTGTCACCGGACAAGCAACTGTTTCATTGTTTTGGCTGCGGTGCAGGGGGTACAGCCATAAATTTCATTATGGCAAAGGAAAACCTCGACTTTATGGAGGCAGTGAAGCTCCTGGCGGAAAGAGCGGGAGTGCCAATTCCAGACTATCGCAGTGCGGCGGAAAGAAATCGTGCGGCCGAGATTCACGACAAGAAAAAACGGATGTATGAGATGAATGCCGAGGCGGCAAGGTTTTTCTTCAATAATCTTATTGACAAAAAAAACACCAAAGCACTTGATTATTTAAGGGCAAGAAAGCTGTCAAATGCAACCATCAAAAGCTTTGGCCTTGGCTATGCTCCGGACAGTTGGAGCACACTTATTGATTATATGAAAGAAAAGGGTTACAGCGAGGAGGAGCTTTTGGAGGTTGGCCTTGCGGTTAAGCGGGACAATGGCACATACTTTGACAAGTTCCGTGACAGAGTGATGTTCCCCATAATCGACCTTCGTGGAAATGTAATCGCCTTTGGCGGAAGAATCCTTACAGACAAAGACAATGCGCCAAAATATCTTAATTCGCCCGAAACCCTTATTTATAAAAAGAAGGACAACCTTTATGCAATGAATATTGCGAAAAACACCAAGAAAGGTCAGTTTATGATTATGGAGGGGTATATGGATGTCATATCTCTTCACCAGGGTGGTTTTGACAATGCGGTGGCGTCCCTTGGTACGGCGTTCACGCCTCAGCAGGCAGAGGTACTCAAACGGTATGCGGACAAGGTTATTCTTTGTTATGATGCTGATGAAGCAGGTCAAAAGGCAACCGACAGAGCCGGCGAAATCTTGAGAGAAGCTGACGTCAAGGTCAAGGTTTTGACAATTACCGACGGCAAGGACCCTGACGATTATATAAAAACAAAAGGCCCTGAGATGTTTCAGCTTTTAATCGACAATGCTGAAAGCTTTGTGGAGTATAAGATAGGCAAGATTGAGAAACAATATAACCTTGATGACACTGTTGAAAAAATTGAGTTTGTTGAGCAAATTGCAAAAATCTTTGCCAATATAAAAAATGACGTCGAAAGAGAAGTTTATATAAAAAAAATTGCACGAAAAACCGATGTTTCACCTGACAGCATAAATGTGCGGATTAAAGACAGGATGCAAAAAAATCAGCGTAATGAAAAGGCACGGTTTCAGCGGCAGGAGAAAAAACAGTTTGAAGAACGAACCGGCGGAAGACACGACCTTGAAAAGATGAGACTTTATAATGCTGAAAAGCTTCTTCTCAATCTGATTTGTGAAAAGGAAGTCTTTAAAGAGGTGAAAGACAGACTCTCTCCCCAAAACTTTGAAGACGGAATTCACAGAAAGCTTGCGGAAATCATTTTTGATGTGATGTCAAAGGGCGCAAGACTCAGTCCGGCTGCGGTGCTTGCACAGTTTGATGAAAAAGAAATTGGTGCGGTTTCGGAAATTCTTTCGGACGATAAAAATGTAGATAACAAGCTTGAAGCAGTGAAGATGCCCCTTAAAACAGTCCTTGATTACAGCGAAAAAAGGAACAATGAAATTCTTGCAAAAGATG